>NZ_JAVDUV010000001.1:2540049-2857556 GCF_031456545.1 Agromyces sp. 3263 | reverse complement strand
ATCCATACCCCACCCCAAAGGGCAGAGCTGGGGTTCAATAAATTGGCATTGAACATAGTGCACGCTGTTGAGTTCTCAAGAAACGGACGCACCCGAGTTTCAGCCTCGCGGCCTGCCCTCAGGGCAACCTATCTATCGTACCACCTCTGAAAGGAACCGGGCCACAAGGCCCGCGGCCGATGAAACGGCGTGAGGCACAACGCGAACGTTGGGTTCTTACGAGGTGGGTTTTCATCTTAGGCTTGAAATCACCGAGTCGCAATGCGACTTCGAGGCTATTTGGCTAAGAATCTCGCTCACTCGGCCGGTTCGCTCTGTGTCAGTGACCCAGTCGCTTTCCGCTCCGCCGTGGCGATGAGTAAGAATTTACGCGGATCCCGGGGTCGTGCCAAATCGGGCTCGCATCCCGGGCGTGTCGCGGCGGCTCGACGCGGTGGAGTGCGCCAAGACCGCCCGGTCGGGGCCGCATTCCACCTCAGTTCACCTCGTCGGGGTGCGCACTGACGCGTCCCTCGCGCTCCAGCGCGGTGATCGCCTCCATCTCGGCTGCATCGAGTTCGAAGCCGAAGACGTCGAAGTTCTCCGCCATGCGCTCACGGCGATTCGACTTGGGGAACACGATGTGGCCGCGCTGCAGGTGCCAGCGGATGACGACCTGTGCCGGTGTCACGCCATGGGCGGACGCGGCATCCGTCACCTCTGGAAGCTCGAGCAGGGGGTACTTGCCCTGGCCCAGCGGACCCCACGCCTCGATCGCGATGCCGTGCTCCTCCGCGAAGGCGGTGGTCTCGGGCTGCTGATGGGCGGGGTGCAGCTCGATCTGGTCGACGGCCGGCACGGTATCGGTCTCGGCCAGCAGCCGCTCGAGGTGGGGAACGAGGAAGTTCGAGACGCCGATCGACCGGGTGCGACCCGACGCCCGCAGCTGCTCGAAGGCCCGCCAGGTCTCGACGTAGCGGTCCTGGGCCGGCGTGGGCCAATGGATCAGATAGAGGTCGACGTAGTCGAGGCCCAGCCGTTCGAGGCTCCGGTCGAAGGCGTCGAACACCGACTGCGTGCCCTGGTCGTCGTTCCACAGCTTCGTCGTCACGTACAGCTGCTCGCGTGGGATGCCCGACGCCGCGATGGCGCGGCCGACCCCCTCCTCGTTGCCGTAGATGCGGGCGGTGTCGATGTGGCGATACCCGATCTCGAGCGCCTCGCTGACGATGCCCTCGGCCCGTCTCGGGTCGACCTTGAAGACGCCGAAGCCGAGTTGCGGCACGGAGTTGCCGTCGTTGAGCTGGATGCGAGGGACGATCGGTTGGGTCATGCCCCTCATCCCACCACGCGGGACGCGGCATCCGACAGGGGTTGCCCGCCGCCGCCCGATCGGTCATGTCCCGAGATGCGCCGCCCAGTCGTTCCCGCACGGCTTACGATGGAGGGCTGTGCTTCCCGCGATCACCTACCCCGCCGAGCTGCCCGTCTCCGGGCAGCGTGAGGAGATCGCGCGCGCGCTCCGCGACCACCAGGTGGTGATCGTCGCCGGCGCCACGGGTTCGGGCAAGACGACGCAGCTGCCGAAGATCTGCCTCGAGCTCGGCCGCGAGTCGATCGCGCACACGCAGCCGCGGCGCATCGCCGCGCGCACCATCGCCGAGCGGATCTCGGAGGAGCTGCAGATCGAGCTCGGGAGCCTGGTCGGATACCAGGTGCGCTTCACCGACAAGGTGAGCGAGTCGACCCGCGTCAAGGTGATGACCGACGGGATCCTCCTCAACGAGATCCACCGCGACCGGGAGCTGCGCCGGTACGACACGATCATCATCGACGAGGCGCACGAGCGAAGCCTGAACATCGACTTCCTGCTCGGCTACCTCAAGCGCCTGCTCCCCCGCCGCCCCGACCTCAAGGTCATCGTGACGAGCGCGACGATCGACCCCGAGAGCTTCGCGAAGCACTTCGCGGATGCGGCGGGCGAGCCGGCGCCCGTCATCGAGGTCTCCGGCCGCACATATCCCGTGGAGGTGCGCTACCGGCCGCTCGTCGCCGAATCGGGCGCCGGGCCCGACGGCGACGATGCCGACGACGAGGGGGCGGCCGCCGAGGACAAGGACGTGCAGCGGGGCATCCTCGAAGCCCTCGACGAGCTCGAGCGCGAGTCATCCGGCGACGTGCTGGTGTTCCTCTCGGGCGAGAGCGAGATCCGCGACGCCGAGGCGGCCGTGCGCGCGCATGCGGTCCGGCGCGGCGGCGTCGGCGAGACCGAGGTGCTCCCCCTCTACGGTCGGCTCTCCTCGGCCGACCAGCACAGGGTGTTCGAGCCGTCGAAGGTCGCCGGGCTGAGGCGACGGGTGGTGCTCGCGACGAACGTGGCCGAGACGAGCCTGACCGTGCCCGGCATCCGGTACGTGGTCGATGCCGGCACGGCGCGCATCAGCCGGTACTCCGTGCGGTCGAAGGTGCAGCGCCTGCCGATCGAGGCGATCTCGCAGGCCTCCGCGAATCAGCGCTCGGGTCGATCCGGCCGCACGAGCGACGGCATCGCGATCCGCCTCTACTCGGAGGAGGACTACGAGCGGCGGCCCGAGTTCACCGACCCCGAGATCCTCCGCACGAACCTGGCGGCGGTGATCCTCCAGATGGCCTCGCTCGGGCTCGGCCAGATCGAGGAGTTCCCCTTCCTCACCCCGCCCGACAGCCGTGGCATCCGTGACGGCCTCGACCTGCTCCGCGAGCTCGGCGCGATCGACGACGGCGCCGTCGGCGACGGCCCGCAGCTCACGCGCATCGGCCGCCAGCTGTCGCGCCTGCCGATCGAGCCGCGCTTCGCGCGCATGGTGCTCGAGTCGAAGGCGCAGGCCGTGTCGCGCGAGGTGCTCGCGATCGTGGCCGGCCTCACCATCCAGGACCCGCGCGAGCGACCGCTCGAGAAGCGCGAGCAGGCCGACGGGTTCCACGCTCGGTTCGTCGACCCCACCAGCGACTTCCTCACGTTGCTGAACCTCTGGAACCACCTCGAGGAACAACAGCGCGAACTCTCCGGCAGCGCGTTCCGGCGCATGTGCAAGGCGGAGTTCCTCAATTACCTGCGCGTGCGCGAGTGGCAGGACCTCTACCGCCAGCTCGTTCGGCTCGCGAAGCCGTTGGGCCTGCACGTGGCCGAGCGCGCCGGCGAGCCGAACGGCGACGGTATCCACCGGGCGCTGCTCGCCGGCCTGCTCTCCCAGATCGGGCTCCGCGACGACGCGAAGACCTCGACCGGACGCGGCGGGGCCGGCGCGGCCCGCGAGTCCGAACGAAAGGGGCGGCGCCAGCAGGCCGAGTTCGTCGGGGCGCGCAACACCAGGTTCGTGATCTTCCCCGGCTCCGCGCTCGCGAAGAAGCCGCCGGCGGCGCTCATGAGCGCCGAGCTCGTCGAGACGAGCCGCCTGTTCGCACGAACGAACGCCGCGATCGACCCGGCCTGGGCCGAGCAGCTGGCGGGCCCGCTCGCGAAGCGGTCGTTCAGCGAGCCTCGCTGGGAGCGCCGGCAGGGCTCGGCCGTGGCCGACGAGAAGGTCACGCTGTTCGGCGTGCCGATCGTGGCGAAACGGCGCATCCAGCTCTCGCGTGTCGACACCGTGCTCGCTCGCGAGCTCTTCATCCGGCATGCCCTCGTGGAGGAGGATTGGGACACGAGCCGCCTCGATCGCCGGCTGTTCTCGTTCGTGCGGGGCAACCGTGCGCTGCGCCGCGAGCTCGGCGAGGTCGAGGAGCGCACGCGGCGGCGCGACATCCTCGCCGGCGACGAAGCGGTCGTGGCGTTCTACGAGGCGAGGGTGCCGGCAGAGGTCGCGGACACGCGCGCCTTCGAGCGCTGGTGGCGCGGCGAGCACCGGCGACGCCCCGACCTGCTCACGATGACGCGCGCCGACCTGCTCGGCGAGGAGGCGGACGCGGACCGCGGCGACGGGTTCCCCGACCGCTGGCGACAGGACGACCAGACGTACTCGCTCGCCTACCGCTTCGAGCCCGGCGCCGACGACGACGGCGTGACGGTCGTGGTGCCGCTCGTGCTGCTCCCCCGCGTCGAGGCCATGGGCTTCGACTGGCAGGTGCCGGGCCTCCGCGACGAGCTCATCACCGCCATGCTCCGCACCCTCCCCAAGGTGCTGCGCCGGCAGGTCGTGCCCGCAGCCGAGTGGGCCGGGAAGATCGCCGCCGAGCTGCCCGACGGTCCCGAGGCAGGGACGGCACGCGACGCCTTCCCCGCCGTCATCGCGCACGCCATCCGCCGGCTGACGTTCGCTCCGGTCGATCCGTCGGACTTCGACCTCGACCGGGTGCCGCCGCACCTGCGCGTGACGTTCCGGGCCGTCGACGAGCGAGGTCGGGTCGCCGGAACCTCGAAGGACCTCGGCGAGCTGCAGGCGCGCCTCGCCGACCGCACCCGCGACGCGGTGGCGAAGGCGGTGACCGCGGCGCCCGGCAGCGCGGCGGGGCGCGGGCGGGCGGGGACCGCGGGGACCGCGGGCAGCGCGGGCGCCGGCGCCCGGGACGGCGGCGAGCGCGGTGCGGCATCCGTCGCTGGGACGCCATCGGCACCCGGGCCCGCCGTCGCCGAGCGCGCCGGAGTCACCTCCTGGGACTGGGACGAACTGCCGGCCCATGTCGACACCCGCCAGGCGGGCAACGTGATCCGCGCCTACCCCGCGCTCGTCGACGAGAAGACCTCGGTCGCCCTGCGGCTCGTCGCCACGGCGGAGGAGCGCGACCGGCTTTCGCGCCGCGGCATCCGTCGGCTGCTGGTGCTGGCCACGCCCACGCCGGTCGCCTATGTGCAGGAGCACCTGTCGAACGAGGAGAAGCTCGCGCTCGCCGCCAGCGCCTATACGGGGCCACGGGCCCTGCTCGACGACTGCCTCGCGGCCTGCGTCGAGGCCGAGCTGCGCACGCGTCATCCCGACGGTCTGCTCTGGACGCGCGCCGAATTCGAGGCTGTGCGCGACGCCGTCGCGGCGAGCGTCGTCGACCGGATGTTCGAGACAGTCGGGATCGTCGCCCGCATCCTGCGCCTCGCGCGGGAAGCCGACCGGGCGATCTCGGGCGCTTCGAGCATGCACCTGATGGCCGCGCTCGGCGACATGCGGAGCCAGCTCGGCGCGCTCGTGCCCTCGGGCTTCGTCTCGGCGACCGGCCTCGACCGCCTGCGGCACCTCCCGCGCTACCTGGAGGGGATCCTCCTGCGGGTGCGGAAGCTGCAGGAGAATCCCGGACGCGACCGGCAGGCGATGAACCAGCTGGAGCCGTCGATCGCCGCATTCGAGGCGGCCGGCGGGCGGATCCCCATCGACCCCGAGGGCCCCGGCCGGCTCGTGCGCGTCCGCTGGATGCTCGAGGAGCTGCGGGTCGGCCTGTTCGCGCAGGAGCTCCGCACCGCCGAGACCGTCTCGCCGCAGCGCATCGCCAAGGCGCTCGCCGGCTGACGACGAGCAAGGATCCCACGTTCGCAAGGGGTTGACCTCGCCGCCCACCCGACGCATGGTGGTCGCGGCCGGTGGCGCCCTCGCGATCCACCCGAATCACCCGATCCGAATCTCGCGAATGGCGCATCCCCCGGTTCTGCAACGACGCAGGGAGAACATCGTGAAGAGAACGCACACCATCGGAGTCGGGGCGGTGGCTGCCACGGCGGTCATCGCGCTCGCCACCAGCACCGCACCAGCGATCGCGGCCGTGCCCACCGACACGAGCGGGCTGCGAGCCGCCGTGACCGCCGACGCCATCATGGATCACCTGGCCGAACTGCAGGCGATCGCCGACGCGAACGACGGAACCCGGGCGAGCGGCACGCCGGGATACGACGCCTCCATCGACTACGTCGCCGGCCTGCTCGAAGACGCGGGCTATGAGGTGACCGTGCAGGACTTCCTCTTCAACTCGTTCCGCGAGCTGTCCGAGCCGGAGTTCGACCAGGTGTCGCCGAACCCGACGGTGTACGCACCGAACGTGGACTTCATCACGGCCGACTACTCGGGCAGTGGCGACGTGACCGCGCCGCTCCAGGCGGTCGACCTCGTGCTCCCGCCCGGGCCGGAGGCCGGCTCCTCGACGAGCGGCTGCGAGCCCGAGGACTTCGCCGACTTCGTCGCCGGGAACATCGCCCTGGTGCAGCGCGGCACGTGCGACTTCTCGGTGAAGGCCGACAACGCATTCGACGCGGGCGCCGTGGGCGTCATCATCTTCAACGAGGGCCAGGAGGGCCGCACCGAGACGCTGGCCGCCACGCTCGGGGCGGAGTTCGCCGACCCGATCCCGGTCGTCGGCACCTCGTTCGAGATCGGCGACGAGCTCGCGTCGCTGCTCGAGCAGGGAGAGGTGGTCGTCCACCTGCAGACCGACACGCTCATCGAGCTCGACGTGCCCACGTCGAACCTCATCGCCGAGACGCCGACCGGACGCGACGACCGCGTCGTCATGGCCGGCGCACACCTCGACTCCGTCGCCGAGGGCCCCGGGATCGAGGACAACGGCACCGGCTCGGCGACGCTGCTCGAGATCGCCCTCCAGATGGCGAATCTCGGCATCGAGCCGCGCAACACCGTGCGCTTCGCATGGTGGGGCGCCGAGGAGGCCGGCCTCGTCGGGTCGCAGTACTACGTCGACTCCCTCACGAAGCGCCAGGCGAAGGACATCAGCCTCTACCTCAACTTCGACATGATCGGCTCGCCCAACTTCGGCCGGTTCATCTACGACGGGAACGGCGACGCCTTCGGCACCTCCGGCCCGAACGGAAGCGCCGGCATCGAGGGGGTCTTCGAGGACTACTTCGCCTCGCAGGACCTCGCCACGGAACCGACCGCCTTCGACGGACGCTCGGACTACGACGCGTTCATCAGTGCCGGCATCCCGGCAGGAGGCCTGTTCACCGGAGCCGAGGACGCGAAGTCCGAGGACCAGGTCGCGCTCTACGGCGGCCTCGCCACGTACGAGGGCGAGCCGGTCTCGTTCGACCCGTGCTACCACCAGGCCTGCGACAGCATGGACCCGATCGGTGACGGCGCGGACGCCGGCCTCTACGCGGCGCTGAACGACGCGTACGACGGCGCACTCGAGTACGAGGGCGTGATCAGCAACGTCAACACGCTGGCACTCGAGCAGATGGCGGATGCCGCGGCGCACGCGATCCTCACGTACGCCATGTCGACGAGTGCGGTGAACGGCACGGCCAAGGCGTCCCCCGTCGCCGGGCAGCACGTCGGAGACCGTCTCGGTTCGCACTTCCGACGCTGAACGGACACGTCGGCCCTCCCTTCGGCACGGCCGCGGGGAGGGCCGACGCATGCGTCGCCGGCGCGGCGCCCCGCGTCCGGCCGCCGTCGCGTGCCACCTGCTGCCCCGGCATCCGCCTCGATAGAGTGGACGGACCGTGGGCAGCTACTCCGATCTCCTCAGAACCCCGGGCGTCGCTCGGATCATCGCCGCCCAGCTGACCGCACGATTCCCGTCGGGAATGCTGTCGCTCGCGTTCCTCCTCCATGTCGAACGGCAGACCGGCTCCTATGGCGCGGCGGGCCTCGTACTCGCCGCGACCTCGATCGGCCAGGCCGTCGCCGGGCCGCTCACGAGCCGCCTCATGGGCCGCTTCGGCATGCGACCGGTGCTCATCACCACGCTGGCCGTGTGCGTCACCGCGATCGTCACGATCGGCGTCGTGCCCATGTCGGTGCCCGCGTACATGGCGGTCGGCCTCGTCGCCGGGCTCTCCACCCCGCCTGTGCAGCCCGCCGTGCGCACGATCTACCCCAAGATGGTGAACTCGCGCCAGCTCACGCCGCTGTTCTCCCTCGACGCCTCGGCGCAGGAGATCATCTGGGTCGTGGGCCCGGTCGTGACGACGTTCGTGGCGACGCAGGTCGGCACCGTCTGGGCCATCCTGCTCGCCGCCGCCATGATGGTCATCGGCGGCGTCTGGTTCATCTCGTCGCCCGAGCTCGGTCGCGTGCGGATCCCCCGTTCCAAGCGTCGCTTCGGTGCGGTGCTGGCCCGACCGGCGGTCATGCTGGCCACGATCGTCGGCTTCCTGCTCATCGGCGCCTGCGCCGCGGTCGAGGCGGGCGTCGTGGCCGCGTTCGGTCACGACGGGGCCGAGGCCGGCATCGTGCTCGCCGTCTTCTCCGTCGGCTCGCTCGCCGGCGGCCTCTTCCTCGGCCACGTCCCCATCGGACCGTGGGCCACAGCCCGCCGCCTGCTCATCGTGTTCGTCGGCGTCGCGCTCGCGGCCTTCGCCATGGACTTCTGGTGGCTCGCGATCACGCTCTTCATCGCGGGCATCGGCATCGCCCCCGCGCTCGCCGTGCTGTTCGCCATCGTGTCGGCGAGCGTGAAGTTCAGCGACACCGCGGAGGCCTACGGCTGGGTCGGCACCGGCCAGCTCATCGGCGCGGCGCTCGGCTCGGCGCTCGCCGGGTTCCTGATCGACGGGTCCGGGGCGCAGGGCGCGTTCTGGGCCGCGTCGGGGCTGGCGTTCCTCGGCGTCGTCGCCGCCGTGATCGGGCGCCCGTGGCATCCGGACCTGCGTGGCCGCGATGCCAGCCCGATCCCCGACACCGAACCGGTGCCGCTGCAACCCAGTTGAGAGGAATCCGGATGTCCCAGCCCGTCGTACCCGCCCCGACGCTGTCGCTCGACGACGGCGCCATGATCCCGCAGCTCGGCCTCGGACTGTACAAGGTGCCGGCCGGCGACGCAGAGGCGCTCTGCCGTACCGCGATCGAGCTCGGGTACCGGCACCTCGACACGGCCGCGTTCTACGCCAACGAGGCGGAGGTGGGGCGCGCCGTGCGCGGGGCGCCCGTGGCGCGGGAGGAGCTCTTCGTCACCACCAAGGTCTGGAAGGACGACAACGGCTTCGACACCACGATGCGCGCCTTCGACGCGAGCATGGACCGGCTCGGCCTCGACTCGCTCGACCTCTACCTCATCCACTGGCCGGTGCCGTCGACCGACCGCTATGTCGACACGTGGCGAGCGCTGATCCGGCTGCAGGAGGAGGGCCGCGTGCGATCCATCGGCGTGGCCAACTTCCATCCCCACCACATCGAGCGCCTCGTCGCCGAGACCGGGGTCGCCCCCGTCGTGAACCAGGTGGAGCTGCATCCGTGGCTGCCCCAGGCGGCGGTGCGCGAGTTCGATTCGGCACGCGGCATCCGCACCGAGGCGTGGTCGCCCCTCGCACGCGGCCGGGTGCTCGGCACGCCGCTGCTCGACGACCTCGCCGACAAGCACGGGCGCACACCGGCGCAGATCGTGCTGCGCTGGCACGTCGAGCTCGGCAATGTCGTCATCCCGAAGGCGTCGTCGGCAGCGCGGCTGCGCGAGAACCTCGACGTCTTCGACTTCGCGCTCGACGACGAGGACCTCGCGGCGCTGGCCACGCTCGAGACCGGCGAGCGCACCGGCCGCGACCCCGACCTCGACTGAGCCGCAATCCGATCGTGACCCGACTCCCAGCACGGGCCCAGACATCGCATTCCTGCCCGGCAATACAGTGAGCGCATGAGACGACTCGCACCCGCGGCGGCCGCCGCCGCGATCACCGCACTGCTCCTCTCCGGATGCTCGATGGGAGCGCACGACTCCACCGCGCCGATGGTCGAGGCCCCCGCCGGTCCCGTCGCACCCCAGCCGGGCGAGGCGCAGGACCAGGCCGCCGACCAGTCGGCGGAGTCGGCAACGTCGCCCGCGTCGGGCGCCGATGCCGATGCGGCCGACCGCAGCGTCATCACCACCGGCTGGGCCTCGGTCACCGTCGACGACCCCATCGCCGCCGCGGAGGATGCCGCGACGATCGCCGAGGACGCCGGCGGCCGCGTCGACAACCGCTCCGAGAGCCCCGGCACCGACGCGCAGCCGCCCAGCGCATCGCTCACGCTGCGCGTGCCGTCCGACGTCGTGGACGACGTGGTCGACGAGCTTCGGACGCTCGGCACCGTCAACTCGGTGTCCATGAACGCGTCGGATGTCACGCAGCAGCGCCAGGACCTCGACGGCCGCATCGAGGCGCTCACCGTGTCGGTCGACCGCCTCACGCAGCTGCTCGCCACCGCCACGACGGTGACCGACCTCATCGCCATCGAGTCGGAGCTGACCACCCGGCAGGCGGAGCTGGACAGCCTCACCCAGCAGCGGGACTCGCTCGTCGACCAGGTCGACTACGCCACGATCGGCCTCGAGCTCGTGACCGCGGCGGCCGCGCCCGACCCCCGGCCCGACGATTTCTGGAGCGGCATCGTGGTCGGCTGGAACGCCCTCGTCGGCTTCGCCGCGTGGCTCGGGGTGGCGATCGGCGTGGCCCTGCCGTGGCTGCTCGCCGCGCTCGTCACCGGCGCCGTCGTCATCCTCATCGTCGTGCTGACCACCCGCCGGCGGCGGCCGGCCGATCACACGACGGCCGCCCCGCGCCACGACTCGCCCGAGGCGTAGTCTGGCGTCGTGAGCGCGACGCCAGACTCCGTCCTCGACGATGAACTCCTCGAACGGGTGCGCGAGCGCGCCGCCGGATACGACCGCGACAACGCGTTCTTCGACGCGGACCTCGCCGACCTCCGCGCAGCCGGGTACCTCACGGCCCTCGTGCCGGAGGAGTACGGCGGGCTCGGCTGGAGGTTCGAGGACGCCGTGCGCGCGCAGGGGCGCCTGGCCGGCGCGGCACCGGCCACTGCACTCGCCGTGAACATGCACCTCGTGTGGACCGGCGTCGCGAAGATCCTCCGCGATCGGGGCGACGACACGCTCGACTTCCTGCTGCGCGAGGCCGGTGACGGCGAGGTCTTCGGGTTCGGCATCAGCGAGGCCGGCAACGACCTCATGCTGTTCGGGTCGCGGACCGCGGCCGAACCGCAGCCGGACGGCGGCTACCGCTTCAGCGGGCGGAAGATCTTCACCTCGCTCTCTCCAGCGTGGACGAGGCTCGGCACGATGGGCCTCGACACGTCGTCGGCCGATGCACCGAAGATCGTCTACGCGTTCATCGATCGGGAGGATCCCGACATCCGGATCCTCGACGACTGGGACACTCTCGGCATGCGTGCGTCGCAGAGCCGCACGACGGTGCTCGACGGCGCGTTCGCGGCGCCCGACCGCATCGTGCGACGCCTCGACCCGGGCCCGAACGCCGACCCCCTCATCTTCGGCATCTTCGCGAGCTTCGAGCTGCTCCTCGCCGCGGTGTACTCAGGGATCGGCGCCCGCGCGCTCGACCTCGCGGTGGCGGCCGCCCACCGGCGCACCTCCATGAAGCGCGACGGCGCACCGCTCGCACAGGACCCCGACATCCGCTGGCGGGTCGCCGACGCGGCGATCGCCCAGGACGCGATCGAGCCGCAGCTGCTGGCCATCGCCCGGGACCTCGACGGGCTCGTCGACCACGGTTCCCGCTGGTTCGCCAAGCTGGTCGGCGTGAAGGTGCGCGCGACGGAGACGGCGAAGCACGTCGTCGACCAGGCGGTGCGCGTCTCCGGCGGCTCGTCGTACTTCTCGGGCTCGGAGCTCGGGCGGCTGTACCGCGACGTGCTCGCCGGGATCTTCCACCCGTCCGACGACGAGTCGGCGCACAGCACGGTGGCCAACGCCTGGCTCGGTCCCGTCGAGGGCTAGCGTTCGACGCTAGACTGGCGGCGCGGTGTCGATGCCGCGCCGAGCAGCTGGAGGTCCCTGTGAACGTCGTCGCCTTCCTCATCGCGATGGGATTCTTCGTCCTCGGCATGTGGCTCATGGGCTTCGCGTTCGAGGTGCCGGCCTTCCAGGCGGTCACGTTCTTCGGCGGCATCCTCTGCGTGGCCCTCGCCGTGGCGATCCCGGTGAACATCCTCGGTCGCGCCGACGGCGTCTGACGGGTGACCCTTCCGCGTCGCGACACCCGCGTCACGTACCCGGGCGGTGCCCTCGAGGCGATCACCCGAGTCGTCCACGTCGCGCCCGCCAGTGATGGCCTGCTGGCCGTCTTCACCGAGTCCACGAGCTTCCATCCGGTCGACGTCGCATGGCCCGACCAGCCCGCCGACGCCGGCGTCATCCGCGGCGCCGCGGGTGACGTGGTCGTGCGCGATGCCGTCGTCGCCGCCACTGACGGCGAGGCGCTGCACCTCGGCTCCGAGATCCCCGTGCGCACCGGCGCCGACGGCTGGGTCTTCCTCGTCGCGCACCTCGTCGACGCCGACGCGGCCATCGCGGAGGGCGACGAGGTGACCATCGAGGCGGATGCCGCGACGCGGCGCGCCCTGTCGACCGGCCACACGGCCTGCCACGTCGCCTCGCTCGCGCTGAACCGGGCACTCGCCTCCCGCTGGTCGAAGCCGACCCGCGAGGATGCCCTCGGCAGTCCCGACTTCGACGCCGCGGCGATCTCCTCGTCGCGCATCGTGCCGAACGGATCGGTGGACCGCTACCGGCTCAACAAGTCGCTGCGTCGCGCCGGGTTCGACGCGGCGTCGCTGACCGGAGATCTCGAGGCGCTGCAACGCGAGGTCGCCGAGCAGCTCGACGCCTGGCTCGCGACCGGCGGGGCCGTTCGGGTGGACGCCGCAGGCGACGGGCTCACCGACCGACGCACCTGGGTGTGCGAGCTGCCCGACGGCACCGCGCGCATCGCGTGCGGCGGCACGCACCTCACCTCGCTCGCCGGGCTGTCGGCGATCGTGCCCTCGTTCTCGCTGGTCGACGATGGCGGGACCCCGGTGCTCGAGATGACGAACGAGGCCCGGCTCCGACACTGACGGGCCGGTGCCGACGACACCGTGCGGCGGGGTTACGATAGCGCTCGTGGGTATTCATATCGAGAAGGTCGACCTTCCCGGGATCGGCGTTCGCCACGACCTCGTCACCGAGGGCGGCCGGCGGATCAGCGTGGTCTCGCACCGGGACGGTGAGCGCGACCTGGGCGTCTTCGACATCGACGACCCCGACGCCTGCCGCGACTCCATCCCCTTGAACGACGACGAGGCGGCGGCCCTGGCCGACGTGCTCGGAGCATCCGTCATGCTCAGCCGGCTGCAGAGCCTCAGCGACGAGACCGCGGGCCTCTACACCGAGCAGATCGCACTTCCGACGGACTCGCCCTACCTGAATCGCACGCTCGGCGACACGAAGGCTCGCACGCGCACGCACGCGTCGATCGTGGCCATCGTGCGCGACGGGGCGATCATCCCCTCCCCCACGCCGGCAGAGCGGCTGCGCGCGGGCGACGTCATCGTTGGCGTCGGGACTCGTGAAGGACTCGACGGAGTAGCCAGGCTCCTCTCCAACGGCCCCGGCTGAGGCGGCCTGCATGCACGAGACCACGCTGCTCCTCATCGAAGTCGGCGCGCTGCTTCTCGGCATGAGCCTGCTCGGGCGTCTCGCCCTCCTCATCGGCATCTCGCCGATCCCGTTCTACCTGCTGCTGGGCCTCGCCTTCGGCGAGGGCGGGGTGATCCCGCTCGACGCGAGCGCGGAGTTCCTGCAGACCGGTTCCGAGATCGGCATCATCCTGCTCCTCGCCCTGCTCGGCCTCGAGTACACGGCGACCGAGCTCTTCACGAGCCTGAAGTCGGCGCGGGTGCCCGGCATCCTCGACGCCATCCTGAACGCCATTCCCGGCGCGGCCCTCGCGCTCCTGCTCGGGTGGGGACCCGTCGCCGCGGTGGCGCTCGCCGGCGTCACGTGGGTCTCGTCGTCGGGCGTCATCGCCAAGCTCCTGCGCGACCTCGGCCGGCTCTCGAACCGTGAGACCCCCGCGATCCTCGCCGTCCTCGTGATCGAGGATCTCGCGATGGCGTTCTACCTGCCGGTCCTGTCGGCCATCGTCATCGGGGTGAGCCTCCTGCAGGGCGCGATCTCGGTCGCGATCGCGGTCGGCGTCGTGGCGCTCATCCTCTACGTCGCGCTCCGGCACGGTCACATCGTGTCGCGGCTGTTCCCGGCCGACGAGTACGAGCCCCTGCTGCTCGGCGTGCTCGGGCTCACCATGCTCGTGGCCGGGCTCGCCGCGCAGGTGGGCGTCTCCGCCGCCGTCGGCGCGTTCCTCGTCGGCATCGCGCTCTCGGGACGGGTCGCCGCGAACGCGAGCCAGGTGCTCACCCCGCTGCGCGATCTCTTCGCCGCGACGTTCTTCGTGTTCTTCGGGCTGACGAGCGACTCGTCGGGACTCATCCCGATGCTGCTTCCCGCGGCCGCGCTCGCGGTCGTCACCATCTTCACGAAGCTCGTCACGGGCGCCTACGCGGCCCGACAGGCCGGGGTGGGCACCCTCGGCCAATGGCGCGCCGGGCTGTCACTCGCCCCGCGCGGCGAGTTCTCGATCGTCATCGCGGGCATCGCCGTGGCCGCCGGCGTCGCGCCCGCGATCGCCCCGCTGGCCACCGCCTACGTGCTGATCACCATCATCGCCGGCACGTTCCTCGCCCGGCTTCCGGATGCCGCGTGGTTCAGGGCCGCCGTGCGCCGCCGCGCTGCCCGGACCACCGCGGCGACCGGCTCGGCCTGACGCCGGGCGACTCAGTCGGCCGGATGCTCGGCCGCGGCCGCGGCATCCGCGCGGTCGGCGGCGGCGACGAGATCGAGCTCGGCGTCCGCGGCATCCGCTGCCTCGAGGAGTTCGCGGACCCGGGGCACGACGAGCGTGGCGTACCGTTCGATGCTGCCCATCATCGCCTCGTGCGGCAGGGTGCCATTCGAGTACTTCAGGTCGAAGCGCACCGCACCGACCGTGCGCATGGCCGCGGCGATCTTCTGCGCGACGGTCTCGGGCGAGCCGGCGTAGAGGGCGCCGTTCGGTCCGGCCTCGCCCTCGAAGTGCTCACGCGTGACCGGGCCCCAGCCGCGCTCCCTGCCGATGCGGTCGATGATGACCTTGTAGTGCGGCCACAGCACGTCCAGGGCCTCGGCGTCGCTGTCGGCGATGAATCCGGGCGAGTGGATCGCGACCGGCTGCTCGGGATGCCCGAACTGGGAGAGCGCGCGGCGGTAGAGGTCGGCGAGCGGAGCGAAGCGCGCCGGGCTGCCGCCGATGATCGCCAGCACGAGGGGCAGGCCGTAGTGGGCCGCACGCACGACGGACTCGGGACTGCCACCGACACCGACCCAGGTCTTCAGGCGCCCGTGCTCCACGGGCGGGTAGACGAGCTGGTCGGTGAGCGGGGGCCGGAGCTCGCCGCTCCACGTGACGGGCTCCTGCGGCAGCAGTGCCGAGAAGAGGTTGAGCTTCTCCTCGAAGAGCTCCTGGTACTGCTCGAGGTCGAAGCCGAACAGCGGGAACGACTCGATGAACGAGCCGCGACCGAGGATGACCTCCGCGCGGCCGCCCGACAGCCCGTCGAGCGTGGCGAAGCGCTGGAAGACGCGCACGGGGTCGTCGGAGCTCAGCACCGTCACGGCCGAGCCGAGGTGGATCCGCTCGGTGCGCCCGGCGATCGTCCCGAGCACGACCTCGGGCGCGGAGACGGCGAACTCGTGCCGATGATGCTCGCCGATGCCGAAGAAGTCGAGGCCCAGTCGATCCGCGAGCATCGCCTCCTCGACGACGTTGCGCAGCACCTGTGCGTGCGGCAGTGGAGTGCCGTCGGGCCCCGCCGTCACGTCACCGAAGGTGTCGAGTCCGAATTCGTAGCGCTCGGCCATGTCCTGCCTCTTCTCCGCGTCTGCATGCGTACGCATCTTCCACGCCAACCCGCGGCACGCCGAGCGTATTCCCAGGACCCGGCGAGCGCGCGGGAATGCCGAAGGCGGCACCGGCGTTGCCGGATGATGTCGACGCATACATCGGGAGCGTCGGCGAGAATGGAGGCGTGGACGTGACGGATCGGCCGGTCATCGGCATCTTCGGTGCGGGCAAGGTGGGCACTGCGCTCGCCCGGCTGCTCGTGGCATCCGGGTACGACGTCCTCATCGCCGGCTCGCCGCGACAGACCGCGCTCGACCTGCTCGTCTCGGTGGTCGCGCCCGGCGCACGAGTCGTCACCCCCTCCGCGCTCGTCGAGGGCGCGGACGTCATCATCGTGGCCGTGCCGTTCGGCAAGGCCGGCACCGTGCCCTGGGAGGACTTCGGCGGGCGCATCGTCGTCGACGCCATGAACTACTGGCCGCCGGTCGACGGGCACATCGCCGCCATCGACGACGACGAGCGGTCGACGAGCGAGATCAACGCCTCCCGCAATCCGCTCGCCCGGGTCGTGAAGTCGCTGAACCACGTCGGCTACCACGAGATGGAGGACGACGCGATGGACGCGGGATCCCCGCTGCGCCGAGCCCTCGCCGTGGTCGGCGACGACGCCGACGCCCGCGCCGTGATCGCCCGACTCATCGACGACATCGGGTTCGACGCGGTCGACGGCGGACCGCTCGCCAACGGGCGGGCACTCGAGCCCGGCCATCCCGCGTTCGGCCGCGAACTGTCGGCCTCGGAACTCGCGGCCCTGCTCTCGCCGGCGGCCCACCTCGCCGCCTGACCTGCCTCAGGCGGCCTGCGAGATGCGGACGGTGTTGCCCGACGGGTCGCGGAAGGCGCAGTCCCGGGGGCCCCACGGCTGGTCGATGGGCTCCTGGAGCACCTCGGCCCCCGAGGCCCGCACCGTCTCGAACGTCGCGTCGATGTCGTCGGAGCTGAAGACGAGCATCGGCAGGACGCCCTTGGCGAGCAGCTCCTGCATCGCGTCGCCGTCGGCCTTCGAACGGCCCGCGTGCGGCTCGGAGAGCACGATGCCCAGGCCGGGCTGGGCATCGCTGCCGAGTGTGACCCAGCGATGCTTCCCCGAGGCCACGTCGTTCACCACCTTCAGGCCGAGCGCGTCGCCGTAGAAGGCGATGGCCTCGTCGACGTCGTTGACGGTGATGTTGGTGTACTGGAGTGCGATGGTCATGGAGGCGACTCTAGGCCGCGCTCACGCCACCGGCTTCTCCGATCCTGCTCGATGCGTTCCGCACCGGACGGGTGTGCGCCTTGGCGACGCAGGAGGGCATCGCGTTGACGGCGTCGTGCTCCCGGCTGCGGTACGCCGACGGCGACTCGCCGACGATCTCGGAGAATCGCGAGCTGAACGACCCGAGCGAGGTACAGCCGACCGCCATGCAGGCGTCGGTGACGCTCACGCCGGCGCGCAGCAGCGCCATGGCGCGCTCGATCCTGCGGGTCATGAGGTAGCTGTAGGGCGTCTCGCCATACGCCGCGCGGAACTGCCGTGAGAAGTGCGCGGGCGACATGAGCGCCTTCTCGGCCATGGTCGGCACGTCGAGCGGCTTGGCGTAGTCGCGGTCGATGAGGTCGCGCGCCCGGCGCAGGTACACCAGGGTCTCGAGCTCCTGCGGGGTCATGTTCCCGACGCTAGCATTCGGCGCCGCAGTTGTCAGCGGCGGGACCGCCCGAGCCCGTGCCGACCGGGACGCTCGACCCACTAGGGTGAATCCACCCCCACCCGAAGGAGCCTCGATGACGCGTGCTGCCAGACTCGGACCGGTCGCCGCCATCGTCGGCTTCCTCGCGTTCGTGGAGTTCACGAGCGGCATCCTGCAGGGCTACTACACGCCACTGCTGACCGACATCGCCCGCCACCTCGGCATCCACGACGCCGACGTGAACTGGCTCGAGGGCACCCAGCTCATGCTCTCGGCCCTCGTCGTGCCCGCGTTCGCGAAGCTCGGCGACATGGTCGGCCACAAGCGCATGCTGGTGTGGTCGACGGCCATCACCGCCGTCGCGTCCACGGCGCTCGCGTTCACCGACCAGTTCTGGGTGTTCCTCGCGGCATGGGCACTGCAGGGGTTCTACGTCGTGTGGCTCCCCCTCGAGATCGCGCTGATCTGGTCGCGCAGCCGGTCGGCCGAACGCCCCGCCGCGATGACGCGCAAGGCGGCGGGCCTGCTCGTCGCCGCCCTCGAGTTCGGGGCGATCGCCGGGGCGCTGGCGGCCGGCGCCCTCGCCGACGTGCTGCCGATGCAGGTGCTGCTGCTCATCCCCGCCGTCGCCGTCGTGCTGTGCCTCGTGGTCGTCGTGTTCGGCGTGAAGGAGTCACCCGGGCTCGCCGGCGGCCGTTTCGACACGGGCGGCCTGGTACTGATCTCCCTCGCGCTCCTGGCGCTCACCGGCGGGCTCAGCCTCATGCGCCTCAACGGCCCCGCCGACCTGCTGAGCTGGGCGCTGGTGCTGCTCGGCGCACTGCTCGTGATCCCCTTCGCGCGGTACGAGCTCCGACACGACGACCCGCTCATCGACGTGCGCATGTTCCGTTCGCCGTCACTCTGGCCGGTCTTCCTCACCGCGGGCCTCTTCGGCGTCAGCGTGCTCGGGGCGCAGGCGCCGCTGTCGACGTTCGCACGCACCGACGTCGCCGAGGTCGGCTACGGGCTCGGCGCCACGAGTTTCCAGACCTCGCTCCTCGTCGGCTCCTACGTGCTCTCCCTCGTCGTCGGCGCCATGCTGTTCCCACTCGTGACCCGTTGGATCACACCTCGCGTGGCGCTCATCGGCGCCAGCGCGCTCGTGTCGCTCGGGTACCTGCTGTTCCTGCCGTTCCACGAGGGATACGGCCAGGTGCTCGCGAACATGGTGATCGCGGGGATCGGCTCGGGTGCGCTCGTGGCCGCGCTCCCCGCCGCGGCCGCCGCGGCCGCCCCCGCGCACCAGACCGGCGTCGCGACCGGACTCACCAACTCGGTGAAGACGGTCGGCGGCGCGATCGCGTCGTGCGTGTTCGGCATCGCGCTCCTCGGTGCGGCCGGCGAGGCGGCCACGGGCACCGCCGGCTCCTTCGCCGGGTACGTCACCGTCTGGCTCGTCTGCGGCGTCACCGCGGCCGTCGCGGCCGTGCTGCTCGCGTTCGTGCCCAAGCTGGCGTTCTCGGATGCACCAGCGGTCGAGGGTGCCACGGTCGTACGCTGAGTCCGAGCGCCACCCGAGCGAGGGAGCAGTCGATGACGGATGCCGCGGAGTTGGTCGCGACGCTCGAGGGGCTCGCCACCGTGGCCGAGCGCGAGAAGTACACGCGGTACTTCCCGCCCGACCCCGACGCGCCCTTCATCGGGGTGCGGATGGGGGCGGTGTTCGACCTCGCCAAGACCGCACTCGACCTTCCGATCCCCGAGCTCGAGGCGCTGCTCGAGCGGCCGACCCACGAGGTGCGGGCACTCGCCTGCAGCATCATGGGCAAGTCGGCGGCGGCCAGGAAGGCCACCGACGGGCGACGGACCGACCTCTACGAGCTGTACCTCCGGCGGCACGACCGCATCGACCAGTGGGACCTCGTGGATCTCGCCGCACGAGACGTCGTCGGAGGCTACCTGCTCGACCGCGACCGCTCGCCGCTGGCCCGCCTCGCGGCATCCGGATTCTGGCCCGAGCGCCGCACCTCGCTCGTGGCGACGTTCGCGTTCCTGAAGCGCGGCGAGCTCGACGACGCCTACCTCCTCGCCGAGACGCTCGCCGCGGATGCGGAGCCGTTCGTGCAGAAGGCGCTCGGCTGGGTCCTCCGCGCCGCCGGCGACCACGACCGCGCTCGCCTCATCGCATTCATCGAGCCGAGGGCGGCGACCATGCCGCGGGTGGCGCTCCGCGCCGCGATCGAACACGTCCAGAAGGACGAGCGCGCGCGTCTGCTCGCCATCCGCTGAACGGCCGGCTGCGGCATCCGCCCCGACGCCGAACCGGTCAGGCGAGCGAGCGCTTCTGCCGTCGCCGGGCGCCGAGGTCGAGGAGGCCCACCGCGAACGCGACGGCGATGAACATCGCCACGGCGAGCATGCCGAGGCCGTAGGCATCGTGGTAGACACTGAGATCGCCCGAGTCGGCGGTGCCCGTCTCGCGGTAGATGGTCGCGTAGAAGAGCGACAACGTGACCGCCGTACCCACCGCCGTGCCGATGCGCTGGCCGAGTTGACCGACCGATCCGGCCAGGCCGCCCTGCTTGACCGGGATGTCGGCGAGGGCGAGCGTCTGGTTCGGCGAGATCACGAGCCCTCCGCCGAAGCCGGCGACGACCATCGCACCCGCCATGGCCCACGGGGTGATCTCGGGCGACGTGAAGAGGGCGGCGAGCACGAGCAGTCCGATCCCGACGAGCACCGTGGCGAGGCCCACCACGACCAGGGGCCGGCCGAGCCGGTTCACGAGGTTGCCGCCGATCCACGACGATACGGCGCTCATGAGGGCGAACCCGATGCTCACCATGCCCGCGAACACCGGTGCCAGGCCCAGCCCGTGCTGGAGGTAGAGCGTCGTCAGCAGGAACATCGACGGCGCCGCCGCGAAGTACGTCGAGGCGAGCACCGTGCCGTTGCGATACGAGCTCACGCCGAACAGCGAGAGGGGTACGAGCGGGTGGCGTCCGGATGCCGCGTAGTGCCGTTCCCACGCGACGAAGCCGCTCGCGGCGATGACGAAGACGACGAGCAGCCACCACCGGGCGGGATTGTCGTCGGGCGACCCGGTGGTGAAGAGGAAGGGCCACATCAGCGAGACGATCGTGACGGCGAAGAGCAGGAGGCCGACGGGGTCGAGCTCGAGCGGCCGTGACGACCTGGTCCTCGTGTCGGGGAGGAGCCAGAGCGCCAGCGCGATGGCGGCGAGCGAGAGGGGCACGTTCATCCAGAAGATGCCGCGCCAGCCGTCTTCCGGGCCGCCGATCGCGATCGCGAGCCCGCCGAGCGTCGGGCCGAACGCCGTCGCGATGCCGATCGTCGCGCCGAACAGGCCGAACGCCTTCCCGCGCTCGGCGCCCTGGAACAGCTGCTGGATCAGGCCGAGCACCTGCGGCATCTGGATGCCGGCCGCGACACCCTGCAACAGCCGCGCCACCAGCAGGAACTCGCCGGTCGGCGCGAGGGCGCAGGCCAGGCTCGTGACCGTGAAGAGGCTGAGCCCGATCACGAAGAGCGCACGGCGCGAGCGCTGGTCGCCGATGCGGCCCGCCGGCACGAGCGTCAGCCCGAACGCGAGCACGTAGCCCGACACGATGAGCTGCAGCTCGGTGGACGTCGCGCCGAACGCCGACTCGATCGACGGCAGCGCGACGTTGACCTTCGTGAGGTCGAGGATCGTCAGCCCGGCGACGGCGACGCACACCCAGTACGCACGCCAGCGCTTCGCGTCCGTCAGCGGAATCGACTGCGTGGGCGTGGGCTGCGACATCTCGTCCACCCTACGCCCGCGTCCAAGTCGAACGGAGAACGGCCGGCATCCGAGTGGATGCCGGCCGTCGAAGTGGACCCAGGGGGATTCGAACCCCCGACCTTCTCATTGCGAACGAGACGCGCTACCAACTGCGCCATGGGCCCGAGCGAGAACGACTCTATCATTTCTCGCAGGGTGGTTCGGACCACGCCACGGTGCCGGTCAGCCGACCTGGCGGCGTCGTCGCAGTACGGCATCGAGGTCGTCGAAGCCGGGCGCCGCGTCGTCGATGATGCCCATGCGGGCGTAGGGGCTGGCGGGTTCGAGCCGTTCGCGAGCGGATGCCGCGGGCTCGGCCGGCCCGGCGGATGCCACGGCCGCGGGGGCGATCGACGGCACGGCCGGCTCCAGTCGCTCGACCCGGCGGGCGACCTCGGCGTCCAGCTCGGCGCGCTTGAGTTCGGCGGCCGCCTCGACCGAGGCCATCGCCATCGCCGCGATCGTGCCGCGTGAGAGGTGCAGCGGCTTGGGCAGCGGCCGCGGTACCCAGCCGTGGTCTTCCGCCTCGGGCTCGGGGAGCTCGATGGGCTCGAACGGCACGGTCTCGGGTGCCGCCAGCGGGGCAGCGGCGACGACGGAGGGCACGCGGACGCGCGCCAGGCGGGCGAGCAGGCCGAGCGCGACGATCACGCCTCCCGCTCCGACGCCCGCGATGAGGAACGTGGCGCCGAAGGCCGTGGCGACGAGGCCGAGGACGACGGTGAGCAGCGAGACGAGGAGGAAGAGCGAGCTGAGTCCGCGACGCCGGCGAAGCGCGCGGCGCCGGCGCGCGGCATCCGTCGCCGTCACCGGTGCCGGCGTCGCGCCCGACGGCCGATCCGTCACGGTGGACGAGGTCGCAGCGGGCGCCGTCACGACCGTGATCGGCTCGGTGGCCGTCGCCTGCGCCGCAGCCGCGAGCTCGCGAGCGGTGGCAGCGGCGTCCTCGGCCGCGAGGCGTTCGGCGATCGCGAGGAGCTCGGCAGCCTCCGCCTCGAGCCGGGCGGTCTCCTCGTGCTCGTGCAGGATGCGCTGCTGGACGGCGACCTCGCGGGCGGTCGCCTCGACGCGCACCTCTTCGGGGGTCTCGCTCGTCTCGGCGAGGATGCGGAGCGTCTGCTGCAGGCGCACGGCGTTGCGCTCGGTGTCGAGGTACTGACGGCGCCGGAGCCAGCTCGGCAGCAGGTACGCGATCCAGAGCGCCGCGGCCGCCGCCACGAGCACCCCACCGCCGATCACGTCCATGCGACCACGCTAGGTCACGGTGGACGATTGGCTCCGCTCGTCGCGGGCGTGTTCAGCGATCGGCGACGT
The DNA here is from genome assembly GCF_031456545.1 of Agromyces sp. 3263. Lineage (NCBI taxonomy): Bacteria > Bacillati > Actinomycetota > Actinomycetes > Micrococcales > Microbacteriaceae > Agromyces > Agromyces sp. 3263. The sequence goes on along the minus strand of NZ_JAVDUV010000001.1, from coordinate 2,835,103 downwards.
GGAGCGGGTACGCGGCGGCGGCGCGGTCCTCCGCCGGGATGCGCGCGGCATCCGCCGGCACCTGTCCGTCGCGCCAGCGGCGGAGGACTCCGCGCGGCACCTCCTCGGCCACCAGGGCGAATGAGAAGTGGTCGCGCCACTCGCCGTTGATGTGGATGAACCGGCGCCGCAACCCCTCGTAGCGGAACCCGAGCTTCTCGACGACGCGCAGCGACGGCTGGTTCTCGGGCCGGATGCAGATCTCCATGCGGTGCAGGCGCAGCACCGAGAAGCAGTAGTCGGTCGCGAGCGCGACGGCAGTGGGCGTGATGCCCCGGCCCGCCACCGACTGCGACACCCAGTAGCCGATGGTCGCCGACGACAGCGACCCGAACGTGATCGACGACACGTTCAACTGCCCCACCAGTTCGCCGTCGAGCTCGATGACGAACGGCAGCGCGTGGCCGGTGCGGGCGTGGGCCAGGAGGTTCCGGATGCTGGCCCGCGTGTCGATGAACGACCCGCCGCCCGGGTACGTGGCCTCCCACTGCCGGAGCCAGCCGCGATTGTCGAGCAGCACGCGCTCGAGCACCTTCGCATCGCGTGCGCGGATCGGCCGCAGGGTGACGTCCCCGTCACGCAGCGTGGGGATGGCGGCCGTCGCCATGGATCAGCTCCGGCCGAAGCCGGCGACGTAGTCGACCAGCCAGGGCTTCAGCTCGGGACCGAGGTCGTCGCGGTCGGCGGCGAGCTGCACGACCGCCTTGATGTAGTCGAGCTTGTCGCCGGTGTCGTAGCGGCGCCCGCGGAACACCACGCCGTAGACGCCGCCCGTGCCCTCGACATCGGCCGCCATCTCCATGAGGGCGTCGGTGAGCTGGATCTCGCCGCCCTTGCCCGGCTCGGTGTGCTCGAGCACGTCGAACACGCCGGGCTTCAGCACGTAGCGTCCGATCACGGCGTAGTTCGACGGTGCGACGTCTTTCGCGGGCTTCTCGACGAGTCCGGTGACGCGGACTACGTCGGGGTCATCGGTGGGCTCGACCGCCGCCGCGCCGTAGAGGTGGATGGAGTCGGGGTCGACCTCGAGGAGGGCCACGATCGTCGCGCCGCGACGGTCGTGCTCGTCGAGCATGCGGGTCAGCAGCGGGTCGCGCGGGTCGATGAGGTCGTCTCCCAGGAGCACCGCGAACGACTCGTCGCCGACGTGCTTGCGTGCGCGCAGCACGGCGTGGCCGAGGCCCTTGGGGTCGCCCTGTCGCACGAAGTGCACGTCGGCGAGGTCGCTCGACTCCTGCACCTTCGAGAGCTTGGCCCCGTCGCCCTTCTCCTCCAGCGTGTGCTCGAGCTCGGCGACCCGGTCGAAGTGGTTCGCGAGCGCGTTCTTGTTGCGACCGATGATCATGAGCACGTCGTCGAGGCCGGCCGCGACGGCCTCCTCGACCACGTACTGGATCGCGGGCTTGTCGACGACCGGGAGCATCTCCTTGGGCATCGCCTTCGTCGCCGGCAGGAATCGCGTGCCGAGGCCCGCGGCCGGGATGACGGCCTTCGTGATCCGTTGAGTCATGCCGACAGCGTAACCGGATGTCGCGACACGGCGCAGGGCCGACGCCGAGTCGTCGTCGTCCTAGGATGTCTGCCATGCCCGACGATCCGGACGTCCAGAAGCGCGTGCTGCGCGCCGAGCTCCGGGAGCGCCGCCAGAACATGCCGGCTCACGAGCGGGAGCTCGCGACGGAGGGCTTCACCGCGCGCCTCCAGGAGCTCGTCGGGTCGACCGACGCCGAGTCCCTGTCGTGCTACCTCTCGATGCCGACCGAGCCCGACACGCGGCCGTTCGTGAACTGGGCTGAGGCCCGCGGCATCCGTGTGCTGTTCCCGATCACCCGCGAGGACGGGCTGCTCGACTGGACGGTCGGCGAGGAGGAGGTCGAGACGCAGGGCCTGCACGGCATGCCCGAGGCGGTCGGCGAGCTGCTCGGCCCGATGGCGATCAACGACGTCGACCTCATCCTCGTGCCGGCCGCCGCGGTCGACGTCACGGGCATGCGACTCGGCTGGGGCCGGGGCTATTTCGACAAGACCCTCGGTTCGATGGGAAAATGTCCCCCGGTGTACGCCGTCGTCTTCGACAGCGAGTTCGTCGAGCGGGTGCCGCGCGAGGTGCACGACCAGGCCGTGAACGGCGTCGTGACGCCCACGCGCATCATCGCGTTCTGACCGGCGCACCACGATCCGGAAGAGTCACATGCCCACGTATTCCTACCGCTGCACCGAGTGCGACAACGCGTTCGACATCCACCAGGCGTTCACCGACGACGCGCTCACCGTGTGCGAGGTGTGCGGCGGCCGGCTGCGCAAGCTCTTCAACACCATCGGCGTGACGTTCAACGGCTCGGGCTTCTACCGCACCGATTCCCGCGCCGATGGCGCGAAGGGCAAGGCGGATGCCCCGTCGGGCGCATCAGGGTCGGGCGGGGGGTCGTCGGGGTCCGGGTCGTCTGGATCCGGGTCCTCCGGCTCGGGATCCGGCGGATCGTCGGCCGGCTCGTCGGGGTCGTCGGGCTCGACCGGCTCCTCGGGATCGTCGGGCGGAGCGAAATCGACCGGATCGGGCTCGTCGGCTAGCGTTGCCTAGGCGTGCCCGCGCGGGGCGCAGATCGAGGAGGCGGCGTGCTCAAGGGGTTCAAGGAGTTCATCCTTCGCGGGAACGTGATCGAGCTGGCGGTCGCCGTCGTCATCGGCGCGGCGTTCACCGCCGTGGTGAACTCGATCGTGAACAACCTCATCAACCCGCTGATCGGCGCGATCTTCCGCGCCGACAGCCTCGACACCGCCCTGGTCTGGTCGATCCCGACACTCGACGGCGGCACGGCCGACGTGAAGTTCGGCGCGGTGCTCGGATCGATCCTGACCTTCGTCATCGTCGCGGCGGTCGTGTACTTCGTCTTCGTGATGCCGATGAACCACCTGAAGGATCGCACCACCGCCAAGCGCCAGGCCGGAGTTCCCGATGCCGACGAGCCCGAGAACGAGGTGACGCTGCTCTCCGAGATCCGCGACCTGCTGGCCGAGCGCGTCGCGCCCGCGCACGGCACGGAATCGGTCGCCGCGACCACCTCCGGCAAGCACGCCGAGTAGCCGCGCGCCTGCCGCTCCGCACCGCCGTCGCGGCGGCACCGTGGTGGCGCCATGTCGTCGCCGTCACCAGTGCGGCGGGCGCTCCCGCGTGATGCGCTCGTCGTCAGGGCTGGGGCGACCGCGTTGCGACGTGGGCTCGGGCGGCTCGCCGGCTTCCGTCCCCGTCGTCGCCGGCTGCTCGGGCGACGGATCCGAACCGGGCGCCGGGGTGAGCCGCGCGCGACGGGACTTCCCGCCGGCACGCTCCACGCGCTGCCTGGGCTCGTCGGGCATCAGCTCGCCGCGGCATCCGCGGGATTCGCCTCGGGCTTGCCGAGGACCGTGGCGACACGGGTGGCGACCGCCTCGGGGTTGCCGAAGAGCTCGAAGCTGTGCACCCGCAGGTAGTGCCAGCCGAGCCGTCGCAGCACGTCGGGCCGAAGTCGCAGGGACTCCCGCAGGCTGAGCCCCTCGAACGCCTCGTCGGTCTCGACCACCACCGCCTTGCCGGCGTGGGCGGCCGCAAGCGGGAGCCGGCCGCGATGGTCGACGCTGACCCGGATGCCGCGCCGCGCCAGCCGTGCGGCCAGGTCGGCCAGCATCGACGCCCCGGCCTCGCCGTCGACGTCGGCCGCGGCGCGCTCCTCGGTCTGGCTGAGGATGTTGGCGAGCGCGAGCACGCCGTGGGACTGGCGCTCCTCGTCGATGTCCTCGGGCCGGAACGCGGAGACGAGGTCCATCGAACGCCGGGCCCGCGTCATGGCGACGGCGAGCAGCCGGTCACCGCCGGGTTCGCCGAGCGAGCCGAAGTTCGACAGCAGCCGGCCGTGCGGCGTGCGGCCGTAGCCGACGGAGAAGATGACGCGATCCCGGCTCTGCGCCACGGCCTGCTCGAGGGTGAGCACCGTGAACGGCTCGGCGCGGTCCTTGAGGATGAAGTCCGACAGGTCGGTGCGCTTGGCGAACGCCGCGAGCACCGACTGGTGCACCCGCGCCGCATGCCGGGCGCTCGCGGTGATGACCATGAGCGACTCGCGGGGCCGCTTCACGGCGTGGTCCATCACGAGCTCTACGACCTTCGCGACCTCGGAGTCGATGCTCTCGACCGTGCCCGTGACGGCGTCGGGGAGCCCGTTGCCGCGGACGTAGTGCAGCCCGAGGCTGCCGTGGCCGAGGAAGCTGCCCGCCCAGGGCAGGGACTGGATGCGTCCGGCGTAGAACCGGCGGTTCACCAGCTCGGCGAGGTCCTCGCCGCCGGCGCGGTAGCTCCTCGTGAGGGTGAGCGTGGGCAGCAGCTCGCCGAGCCGGGCCAGCGCCGAATCCGCGTGCAGCGCATCGACGCCGTGCTCGGTGGTGCCGGCCGAGCCGGGCTCCGAGTCGTCGATCCCGGTCTCGAACACGGTCGGGGTCTGCGTCACCGGGTCGCCGAACGCGACGACCTGCCGTGCGCGCCGGATCGCGCCGAGGTTCTCCGCGATGGTCGTCGAGCCTGCGTCCACGAGCACCACGGTGTCGAAGGGGATCGCGTCGTCGATCTCGGCCACCTCGTACGGCGACGCGAGCCAGATCGGCGCGAGCGTGCGGAACAGGTGCGGCGTCTCGGCGTGCAGCGCGGCGGGGCGCACCCGGTCGCCCCGGAGCATCCGCTTCAGGCGCTGGGCCTCGTCGGGATGATCGACGAGCGCGACCTTCCAGTTCTCGGCGAGGTGCCAGGCCAGCTGCGGACCCGCTGCCGACGCATGCGCCTCGTCGACGAGGCGGAAGTCGCCCTCGAGGCGGTCGAGCACCGTCGTGTTCGCGCCGAGGAGCGCCTTGTCGCCGGCGAGCATCGATTCGAGCACCGACTGCCACCAGGCGAGCTCGAGCTCGGCGGCGACGGCGCGCTCGGGCACGTGGCGCTTGGCGAGGTCGAGGAGCAGCGGGTCGAGGCCGAGGTCGCGCAGGCGCGAGAGCACCGCCGTGCGCTCCTGCAGGTTCGTGAGCACCTCCGACTCCGCGGCGAGTCCGCGCAGGTCGGACACCAGCTCGCGCACGGGCCTCGCGGCGAGCTGCCGGGGGGTGCCCACCACGCCGAGCGGTGCATCGAGCGCGGCGAGGTCGGTCGCGACCGTGCGGAAGGCGACATGCACGTCGTCGATGCCGACCGGCACGCTGGGGATCGCGCCCGCCTCCGAGTAGCGCTGCCACAGCGTGCGTTGCTGCTGGATGCCGCGGAGCGCGCCGTTGAGGTCGGTGACGTGCACGCCGGGGCGCACGTACTCGAGGGCCAGGCGGCGGAGGCGCCGGCGGTTGGGACCCGACATCCCGGGCGAATCGCGGCGGGCCGACGTGGCGGCGATGAGCTCGCCGAGGGGACGGTCGAACACCGACGGCTGGAACCGGTCGAGCGTCTCGCGCACGTCCAGGAGCAGGCGCAGGAAGACCCCCAGCTCGGCGACCGACTCGAAGGGGCGCAGGCGGGTCTGCGCGATCAGGGCGCGACCGCGCTCGAGCAGGCGGGGCAGCTCCGTGGCGTCCAGCCGCTTCGCGAGGTCATGGGCGTGCGTCGCCTCGTCGGAGGAGGTGAACGATGCGCCGTACCAGGGCGAGTCGCCGGGACCGTACCGGAACTCGCCGAGCTCGGCGGCCCGGGCGAGGTCGTGCGCGACACGGTCGCGGCCGGTGGCGAGCGCCACGAGCGAGGCGTGGTCGAGCCGGGCGGTCGTGGACGGGGCCTCCCGCAGCTGCGCCAGCTTGGCGAGCTCGCCGAGTGCGTCCAGCACGGACACGTGCAGCTCTGGGTCGTCGCGAGTGAGGGCCGTTCGGTAGTCGAGCAGCACCTTGCGGAGTCGCACGAGCGCGTCGTCGACGTCGGCGACCCGCGGCTGCTCGGCCTTCTCGTTTCGGGAGATCGCCTGGATGAGGTCGCGGCGGAGGCTGCCCGTGGACACGGCGGCACCGCCGAGCCCCACCTGGCCGAGGCGATGCGCGATGCCGTCGAGGCTCGCACGGCGGGCGCCGACCACGAGGACGCGCTTGTCCTTGGCGACGAGTGCCCCGATCGCGTTGACGATCGTCTGGGTGCCGCCGGTGCCCGGCAGCGTCTTGACGACGAGCGACGATCCCGACTCGATCTCGGCGACGACCTGCTCCTGCTCGGGATCCGCATCGAGGAGGAGGTGGTCGGTCGACGGCGGACGCTGGTCCTGCGGCACCGGCCGGGCACGCTCCCCCTGCTCGGCGAGCGACGCGCGCGCGGCGGCGTTGCCGGCGATGGCGTCGATGACGGGGTGGTCGAGCCGTCGCACGTCATCGGCCATGGCCGGACCGACCTCCGCGAAGGCCGACACGACGAGTCGCGGCGCGACGTGGAACCACGGCAGGTGCGAGGTGAGACCGCGCAGGCGGTCGATCACGGGCTGGGGCTTGAAGACCCCGTTGGTGATCGCGAGGGCGACGAAGGCGTCGGCATCGAGGGTGATCTGGAACTGCTCGCGCAGCTCGCGGGCGAGGGCCGGGTTGAGGAACGGCTGGCCCTTGAGCTTCAGCTCGAAGTCGCGGCCGTAGCGGCGGATGGCGAGGGGGCGGAGCAGCACCGGCGCGAGGTACTCCTCGCCGGCATTGCGCCACGACGCGAGTCCGATCGCCAGGTGCACCGACTCGATGCCGCGCACCGACCGGAGCTCGATGCCCTTCTGGGTGATCTCCGCGGCCGCGAGCCGCGCGTTGCGCAGCGCGAGCTCGTCGCGGATGAGGCTCGAGAGCAGGGTCGACTTGCCCGTGATGAACTGCGGCAGACCGCCGGGATGCGTCGTGGACAGCTCGATGCGGGTGCGCGGCGTGTCGACGAAGCGCACGAGCGGCGACCGGCCGCCGACCTCCGCGAGCTCGCCGCGCCAGCGGTGCCACGCGGGCTCAGCCACATTGCCGGCGACGAGTTCGGGGTCGCCGAGGCTGACTCCGTCAGGGCTCGTGGTGTCGTGTCGCATGGGATCCGGGGTGAGTTGCTCCGCGGCGGCGTCCGGCTCGGACCCGAGGAGGTCCTCCTCGTCATGGTTCCGATCGAGCCGCCACACACGGACACCATACGTGGCTTCGCGCGGAATCGAGGGAGCATCGCCGGTTCCGGCGGCGTTTCGACGGCCGCGGGTATGCTGCTGTATCCGGATGCCCCGACGAACCATCACCACTGGCGCAGCCGCTCGAAGGAGTCCCGATGCAGACCGCCACCCCCGCCGAGGTGCACACCGTCGACGGCGCCCACATCCTCGACGTGCGCGAACCCGACGAGGTGGCCCAGGCACGCATCGAGGGCGCTCAGCACATCCCGCTCGGCTCGCTCGTCGAGCGCCTGGCCGAGGTGCCGCGCGACCGTACGGTCTACGTGCTGTGCCACGTCGGTGGGCGGAGCGCCCAGGCCACGCAGTACCTCGAGTCCGAGGGCTTCGACGCGGTCAACGTCACGGGCGGGATCGTCGGGTGGTATCGGGCCGGTCTTCCGGTCACCCTCGGCGACGGCGACTGAGCCGGGAGCTCAGCGTGCGGTCTGCAGCTCCAGCCCGTGCGCGGCGGCGACGCCCTCGTTGACGAGCCGTCCGGCGGTGGCGTTCAGGCCGAGGGCCAGCGCGGGGTCCGCGGCGAGTGCGGCCTCCCAGCCGAGGTCGGCGATCCTCAGCGCGTACGGCAGCGTGGCGTTGGTGAGGGCCGGCGTCGAGGTCGCGGGCACCGCGCCAGGCATGTTGGCGACGCAGTAGAAGATGGCGTCGTGCACCCGGTAGGTCGGCTCGGCGTGCGTGGTCGGATGCGAGCCCTCGAAGCATCCGCCCTGGTCGATCGCGATGTCGACGAGCACGGCACCCGGCTTCATGCCGGCGACCATGTCGTCGGTGACGACCTTCGGCGCCGCCGCGCCCGGCACGAGCACCGCGCCGACCACGAGGTCGGCGTCCTTCAACTGCCGGGCGATCTCGTAGGGCGATGAGGCCAGGGTCTTGATGCGGTGGTCGTAGCGGGCATCGAGTTCGCGCAGCTTCGGCAGCGAGATGTCGAAGACGGTGACGTCGGCCCCGAGGCCGAGCGCCGTCGCCGCGGCCTGCTCACCGGCGACACCGCCGCCGATGACGACGACCTTCGCCGGCGCGGTTCCCGGAACGCCGCCGAGGAGCACCCCACGGCCGCCCTGCGACGCGTGCAGCGACGCCGCGCCGACCTGCGGGGCGAGCCGGCCGGCGACCTCGCTCATCGGGGTGAGCAGGGGCAGCGAGCGGTCGGGCAGCTGCACCGTCTCATAGGCGATCGCGGTGACGCCCGAGTCGAGGATGGCCCGGGTGAGCGGCAGGTCCGCCGCGAGGTGGAGGTAGGTGAAGAGGGTGAGGTCCTCGCGGAGGAAGCCGTACTCGGCCGCGATGGGCTCCTTCACCTTCATGACCAGCTCGGCCGACCACGCCTCGGCAGCCGTCTCGACGATGAGCGCCCCTGCCGCCAGGTACTCGGCGTCGTGGTAGCCCGCGCCGATGCCCGCGCCCGACTGGATGGCCACCTCGTGGCCGCGCTGCGCCAGAGCGTGCACGCCCGCGGGCGTCATCGCGACGCGGAATTCGTTGTTCTTGATCTCTGCAGGCACGCCGATGCGCATGGGGACTCCGAATGCTGTGTGGATGAGTACCTCCATGGTCGCCGCTCGTTCGCCGTCTGGGAAGGGTGGCCGCACAGAATTCGGTACCATGGTCGAATTCGTCCCATTCATTCGAGTGAGAGGTGGCTCATGGCCGATGCACCGCAGATCAGCGAGCCGGGCGCCGGCGTCGCCGGTGCGGCATCCGGGCCACTGGCCCTCGACCAGGTCGATCGGCAGATCATCGCCCTGCTGCACGAGAACGCGCGCATCCCGAACGTCGACCTCGCCCGCGCGGTCGGCGTCTCACCCTCGACGTGCCTCGCCCGCGTGCGGTCGCTCCGCGAGCGCGGGGTCATCGTGCGCTATACCGCCGAGATCAACCCGCTCGCGCTCGGGTTCACGCTGCAGGCGCTCGTGAGCGTGCGCATCCGGCCGGGTGCCAGGCACCTGATGGAGCAGATCTCCGACGAGCTGCGGCAGGAGCCCGAGGTCGCGCAGCTCTTCTTCCTCGGCGGCACCGAGGACTTCCTCATCCACGTGCGCGTGCGCGACAGCGAGCACGTGCGGCAGTTCGTGCTGAAGAACCTCTCGGCCAACCCGGCCGTGGCGCTCACCGAGACGAACCTGGTGTTCGAGCACCACACGGCACTGTCCGCCGGACTGCGCGCGGTGCTCTGAGCGCTACCGCGAGATGGGCAGGATCTCCGAGAGGTCCAGCCCGTCGGGCGACTCGAGCTGCTCGTAGGTGCAGCTCTCGGGGGTGCGATCGGGGCGCCACCTGCGGAACTGCGCCGTGTGACGGAACCGGTCGCCCTCCATGTGGTCGTACGCCACCTCGACGACCAGCTCGGGGCGGAGCGGCACGAACGAGAGGTTCTTGCCCGCGTTCCACCGGCTCACCGCCCCCGGCAGCCGTGCCGACTGGTGCGCCTCCTGGTCGGCCCACTCGCCCCACGGATGCACCGAGAGATCGTCGGCGACGAGCGGCTCGAGCTCCGCGACGAGGCTCGCCCGGCGAGCCATCGGGAAGGACGCGGCGACCCCCACGTGGTGCAGCCGTCCCTCTCCGTCGTACAGCCCGAGGAGCAGCGACCCGACGATCCCGCCGGTCTTGTGCCACCGGAAGCCCGCGACCACGCAGTCGGCGGTGCGCTCGTGCTTGATCTTGAACATCGTGCGCTTGTCGGGCTGGTACGTGCCGTCGAGCGGCTTGGCCACCACCCCGTCGAGCCCGGCGCCCTCGAACCGCGTGAACCAGTCGCGTGCCTCGGCGAGGTCGGCGGTGGCCGGGGTGATGAAGACGGGGTCGGATGCCGCGGCGAGCGCCTCCTCCAAGCCGCGGCGCCGGTCGGCGAACGGCTCCTCCATCAGGCGCTCGTCGCCGACGGCGAGGAGGTCGAACCCGACGAACGAGGCCGGCGTGGTCTCGGCCAGCATGGCGACCCGGCTCGCGGCCGGGTGGATGCGCTGCTGCAGTGCGTCGAAGTCCAGCCGCCCGTCGGCGGTGAGGATGATCTCGCCGTCGATCACGCACCGGGCGGGCAGGTTCTCGCGAAGGGCCGCCACCAGCTCGGGGAAGTACCGCGTCATGGGGCGCTCGTTGCGGCTCCCCAGCTCGATCTCGTCGCCGTCCTTGAAGACGATGGTGCGGAAGCCGTCCCACTTCGGTTCCACATGGCCGGCGTCGGGGATCTCCTTCACCGACTTGGCGAGCATGGGCGCGAGGGGCGGCATCACCGGGAGGTCCATCCGTCCATCTTGGTCCGCCCGGCGACGGACCGCAGCCCCGAAGGCGAAGGAGGTCGGGTAGCACCGCCCCACGGGCGGGTCAATCCCCTGTGCCCGCCTCGCGCGCGCGCGTACCGTCGAAGTCGGCGGACCTCGCAGTCGCGGTCAGCCGTGAGCGAGGAGTGAGCGATGACCGATCCCGCCCCCACCGATCCGAACGCGGCGGAGGAGCTCGACGAGGCGGTCGAGGCCGTCGAACAGCACCAGCAGGCCGAGCACGACGCCGACCCCGATGAGCACGTCGTCGTCCGCGACCCGGACACGGGTCACCTGAGCGAGGAGCCGGCGCAATGACCTCCACCATCGAGCCGGCGCACGACGACCGCCCGAGAACCGGCCACGGACTCCCGCCCATCGGCCTCTGGTGGCCGATGCTCGAACGTCCCCTGCAGCGCGAGGTGCTCGAGAACCTCGATGCCCCCCTGCGCGGCGTCATCGTGCGCCGCATCTTCGACCTCTGCGAACTCGACCACGAGCCCCTGCCCCGCGGCGGCGTGCGCCTCGGCGTGAACGAGCGCGCCTACATCGCCGGCTGGATGCACGCGGTCGACTGGGACTGACCGCTGGGACTGACGGCGCGTCGGATGCCTCGGCCGGGCCGACGGCGGGCACACTCCTGACGTGGGCAGTGAACGGGCGGTCGTCGATCGGCCGCGCTACGAGCGCGACACCGTGGAGTTCGCGCGCGCCTTCACCTTCTTCGACGCGGTGTATGCGTTCGCGCTGACCCTGCTCGTCGTCAACATCGATCCCCCCGGTGCGGTCGACTGGACCAGCCTTCCCGCCCTGCTCGCCAGCGGCCTGGAATGGCAGCTGTTCGGCTTCGCGGTGAGCTTCGCGGTGATCGCGGTGTTCTGGCGGGTGAACCACCGCATCGTCTCGGGGTTCCGCGCCGTCACGCCGGGCACCATCGTCGCGAACCTCGTCGCCATCGCCTTCGTGGTGCTCATCCCGTTCTCCACGCAGGGCATCAGCGACGAGGGCTCGGCGGATGCTCCCCTCGCGGTGGCCGTCTACGCCGTGAACATCAGCTGCGCCGTGTTCGCGCAGTCGGCGGTCTTCGCCGTCGCCCGCCGGGACGGCGTGCTCATCGCGCCACTGCCCCGGCGCGCCGACCGGGTGAACTTCATCGACACGATGACCACTCCGGCGATCTTCCTCGCCTCCATCCCCATCGCATACGCGTTCGGCGCCGACGCCGGGCGCTGGACCTGGGCACTGCTCGTCGTGGTCAACCCGCTCGTCGGCCTGTGGTCATCGAGGCGGGTGGCCCGCATCGTGGCCGAGGATGCCGCAGCACGCGGCATCCGTCGTCGCGACGATCTCGATCCCCCCACCGGGTCGAGCGCGTAGACACGCCGCCGGCACGTGCCGGAAGGGACGGCCCGAAGTCAAGACCCTCCCGCGATCCGGTTGCGCCCGGAATGATCGATCCGATCCGGCCGGCGCATCCGCGCAGTTCCCCGCCGGCGCGCCCGGAACGGAGTGGAATGGGCTCTCTGCTGTACGACGCCGACCACGCGGCGGAGTTCGATGACCGGACCCTCGCGCACCTGCAGGTGATCATCGTGAACAAGCTGCGGCGGCGGGAGAGCTTCCCGTTCACGTGGAGCGACGAACGCCGCTCGATGACCATCTGGCTGAGCCCGCACACCCCGGTGGCGTTCGTCTACCACGGCAACCGGCGCCCGCGGCTCAACCGCGCCTGGCTCGAGGACCTCGCCCTCATCGCGAACTCGGCCGGCGGGCTGATCGTGGTGCCGGAGCCGCCCGAGACGGAGTCGGTGGCGGCCGCCGAGGCGCAGGGCGTCGGCTGATCGGTCGGATGCGCTCCCTGCGAATTCGACCGGAGGACTAACGTTCGGGCCGCTCCCGGCGTACGCTCGCGTTATATCGCGTTTGATCGCGCTATATCGCGTTCCTGCCGGCACGGGTCGATCGCCCGACGTCGGGGACGCGCCGTGGCGATGACGGGACGAAGGCGGGGACATGGAAGAGCTGGAGCGGCCGTCATGAGCGGCCTCGAATGGGTGCTGGCGGCGCTCGGGATCGTGATCGCGATCGGGATCGCCTCGATCGTGACGGTCGTCCTCGTGCTGCGGGCGCTGTACCGACGCGTCCGTCGCAGCCGCGCGGTGGGCGGAACCGTCCTGCGGACGCGCGCCGCGCTCAGCCACGGACCCCAGCGGAGCGTCCTCGCGCTTCGCGTGCGCCTCGCCGAGACGCTCGCCAGCGGGCAGTCCGCGATCGATCTGCTCGCGAGCGGCCACGGGCCTCGTGGCGACCTGCCGCGGCTGTTCCGGCGCATCCAGGAGGAGAGCGCCGCGCTCGACCTCCAGCTGCGGCTCATGGAGAGCGAGACGGACTCCGCCGTCCTCGGCGAGTCCCTGCCTGCGGCGCGGCACCGCGTCGAACAGGTGACGGGCCTCGTGGGCCGGATGCGCACGACCGTCGCCGCCGTGCTCGCCGGCTCCACCGACGACGTGCTCACCACGCTCGACGGCGATGTCGATCGCGAGATCGCCGCACTGCATGCGGGCGTGCAGGAACTGCGCCGGCTCGACGGCCACGAGGCCCCAGAACCGATCCGACAGCCGACCATCGCCCGCTCCGACCGCTCGACACAAGGGATCTGACCATGAGCAGCAACACCGCGCGGATGCGCACCATCTTCCGCAGCAAGACCACGAAGGCCCTCGACAAGATCGAGGACCCCCGCGACACCCTCGACGACAGCTACGACCAGCAGGTGAAGCTCCTGCAGCAGGTCCGGCAGGCGGTTGCAGAGGTCGCGACCGCGAAGAAGCGGCTCGAGCTGCAGGGGCAGGAGCTGGGCACGAGGTACGCCCGCCTCGGCACGCAGGCCCGCGACGCCGTCGCCCACGGTCGGGAGGACCTCGCCCGTGCCGCCCTCGAACGCCGCGCGCTGCTCGAGAACCAGGTGGGCAAGCTGCAGCAGCAGTTCATGGCCCTCGACACGCAGACCGCGCAGCTCCAGGAGCGCGAGCGCCGGCTCACCGAGCAGGTCGCCGCGTTCCGCATCGAGAAGGAGACCATCAAGGCCACCTACACCGCGTCCGAGGCGCAGGTCCGGGCGAACGAGGCGGTCGCGGGCGTCGGCAACGCCATGAGCGACGTCGGCACGAGCCTCGACCGCGCTCGCGACCGCGTGGCCCAGATGCAGGCGCGTGCCGCCGCGACCGACGAGCTGCTGGCGAGCGGTGCGCTGCAGGACCTCACTGCCACACCCGACGCGGACATCGAGCAGCAGCTCGCCGCCGTGACGGCGAAGGCGGACGTGGATCGCCAGCTCGAGGCGCTGCGCAACGCCGGAGCGGCGCCGGCAGGTTCGGCCTCGAGCGGGCGCTCCCCCGGCGACGCCCCCGACGGGTGGTTGAGCATCGGACGAGGCTGAGCATCGGGGGGGGGGGGGGGGGGTGACCCCGCACGTGGTGCAAGAGTGCCCCTGGAGGGACTCGAACCCCCAACCCTTTCCTTAGGACGGAACTGCTCTTCCATTGAGCTACAGAGGCTGACCGCACGAGTCTACCGGCTCGCGATAGCGTGTTCTGCGGCGCCCGTGGCGCCCGAGAGCGCGGCCCGGCCGTGAGACGAGGAGTCGTGATGACCGGTGCGGAGGCCACGAGGTTCTGGGTGGGCGCCTCGACGCTCGGGGCGCTCGGATCGGCGGCACGCGGCATTCGACCGCTCGACATCGCCGCCGACGGCACCGTGACGCTCGGCGACGTCGTCGAGGTCGGACCGAATCCGATGTACCTCGCGGTCTCGGCGGCGACGGGCGTTCTGGGCATCGTGCACGAGCTCGCCGACGGGCTCGTCTCGACGTGGACGGTCGAGGGCGACGAGCTTCGAGCGTTCGGCGAACCCGGCCGCACCGGCGCCGCCGACCCGTGCCACCTCGCCTTCGACGAGTCGGGCGACTGGATCTTCGCGGCGAACTACTCGGGCGGCCGCCTCACCGCCCACCCGTCGGCTCCGGATGCCGCGGCCGACGCCGTGCACGCCGTTCCGTTCTCGGGCAGCGGGCCGAACCCCGAGCGCCAGACCGCGCCCCACGCCCACCAGGCGGTCGTGGACTCCGCACGCGACCGGCTGCTGGTGGCCGACCTCGGGTCCGACCGCATTCGCGTGCTCGCGCTGGACGCGCTGCCCGAGGCGCTCCGGCATGACGAGTCGCGCGACCTCGAGATCCATGCGGGTGCCGGGCCGCGTCACCTCGTGATCGCCGGCGACCTCGCCGTCGTCGCGAACGAACTCGACCGCACGGCGAGCGTCCTCGACCTGCAGGGCGGTCGCGAGCTGGCCTGGTTCGACGTCGACGACCGGGTCGCGCCGCGCGGGCTCGGGCTCTCGGCGATCCGCCTGACGAGGGCCGGCACGGTGCTCATCGGCGACCGCGACGCGGATGCCCTCGTCGCGATGCGGTTCGACCGCGACGCGCGCACGCTCGAACGCCTCGCCTCGGTGCCGACGGGCGGGCGGCATCCCCGTGACCTGCACGTGTCGCACGACGAGCGGTTCGCCCTCGTCGCCGACCAGGCCTCGGACTCGATCGCTGTCATCGCACTCGACGAGGGCGTTCCGACCGAGGTAAGGGCCACGCTGCAGACGCCGGCCCCGGCCTGCCTGGCCCGCCTGCCCTGAGCCGAGCAGGCCCGGGCTGCGGTCAGTTGTAGCCGAGGATCACGATCGCCGAGGTGGATGGCGCGAGCTCGTCGACCCACGCGATCTCGTCGAGTCGCGCCTCATCCAAGTCCTGCGTCATCGCCATCACCTGCCTCACCGTGGAATGAGGCCCAACGTTACCGAGGCCGCTCGACGAGATCACTGTCCAGGGCGTCCAACAAATCGAGCGGATATCGCCATGGCGTCGACAATGGCGCGGCGCGTTGGGTCAGCCGGGCGGGTAGAGGTACAGCGCCGAGCCGGCCGGGATGGTGCGCCGGTGGTAGGAGTGGTCGGAGTTCTGGTTGTACTCCTCGATGTTGACCGAGCCATCGGCGTTGATCGACTGCACGTAGGCGACGTGGTTGTAGGGGAACCAGGCGACGGCCCCGATCACCGGCTCGCTCGAGGTCGGCCACCCCTTGGCGGCCCATGCGTCGGCCCACGCGTACGCACTGCCCGATGCGAGGTTGCCCCAGTCCCACTTCCACGGGGCGCTGGTCACTCCTGCGTCGCGGTTGAGGCGCCACGCGACGAAGTCGACGCACTCGCGGTAGTAGTAGCGCAGCGGAGACAGGCCGCCGCCGTAGTCGTCGGGCACCTGGTCCCACCACGGGTAGTCGTCGCCCTCGGCCTTGACCGTGTAGATCGCGTAGCTGCCGGAGCCGCGTGACGCGAGCTCGGCCGCCCATGCGGACTGCTGCGCCTCCTCGGCATCGATGCGGGCCTGTTCGATCTCGGCCTTGGTGGTCACCGCGTAGGTGTCGGACGACAACGGGGCACCGCTCGCGAGTGCCGACACGTCGACGTCCTGCGCCTCGGCGCGGGAGAGGCTGAAGGCGCCGGATGCCGCGAAGCCGCCGATGCCGGGCATGATCGCGTAGGCGGGCAGGGCGACGGTGCCGACGATGGCGGGGACGACCAGCATCGTGGCGAACACGCGCACCGGCCGGTTGCGGCGCACCGTGCGCGACGAGCCCATCACGGGGCGGGCTGCATCCCCGGCGGGGGCCTGACGGGCCGTCGGCGCGGGAACGGCGGACACCGTGGCCTCGCGGGCCGAGCGTGCGCGGCGAGGGGCCTTCGGCGCGGTGCGACGGATGCGACCGCGATCGGCCGCTCGCCGCTCAGAGCGCGTGCGCTCGTGGGCGTCGTTCTCATCGTCACCGTGCAAGTGTGGAACCTCCGGATCCCGCTCGAGGCCGCACTGCGGCCCGGAGTGGGTTGGCTTCTCGTGAGATCTCGGAGGTCGGGGGTCTCCGGACTCGTACCACCATAGGGCACGTCCGCATGGATGTCACGGCGGGATCAGGCGGCGGTGGCGAGGTACTCGTCCCACTGCGGGAGCGGGCGCTCGAATCCGCGCACGACCCAACTGCGCCCCTGGGGCATGCCCGGCGTGAACCGGAGCTCCCAGCCCATCTCGGCCGGCGTGTGGTCGCCCTTGGTGTTGTTGCAGCGGAGGCAGCACGCCACGAGGTTCTCCCAGGTGTCACGACCGCCGCGGGATCGCGGGAACACGTGGTCGATCGTCGCGGCCGACCGGCCGCAGTAGGCGCACCGGTGCTCGTCCCGGCGCAGTACGCCCCGGCGGCTGACCGGGACCGCGTGCACCCGTGGGGTGCGCACGTACCGGGTGAGCAGGATGACGCTCGGACGTTCCCAGGAGCCGCTCGCGGCGCAGACGGGATTGCCCTCGTCGTGGAGGATGACGGTGGCCTTCTCGTTCATGACGAGGAGCAGCGCTCGCTTGAACGAGACGACGGCGAGCGGCTCATATCCGGCGTTGAGCACGAGGGTGCGCATGAAGTGCCTTTCGATCGGTGCTGGATGGCTTCCAGCCGCGTGAACGGACTGACGCGCCGAGCGCACGAAGGCGTGCCGGAGGGAGGGCCGTCGCCGAGGAACGCGATCCGCCCGGAGAACGAAGAACGGGCACCGTCATGAAGACAGTGCCCGTTGCGGCGTTCGCCCGGATCGTGCTCGGCTGACTGCTGCGCCGTTGGCGGAACTGCGCGCGCGCATCCGTGGAATGGATGCTGCGCGTCGCGACCATCGGCTTCCCCTGCCCGGTTCTCGGATCGTCAGGCTTCAAGGGTAAAGCACGAATGGCGCGCCAGGGCTTCCTGGCGCGCCATTCGTGTGCGGTGTCACGAGATGTTCACGAATCAGATGCCGATGCGCACGATGTAGTAGTCGCTCGTCCAGATCGGCTGCACTCGCACCGAGGCGCCCTCATACGGTGCGTGCAGGATCATGCCGTTGCCGGCGTAGAAGCCGTCGTGGCCGTCCATGATCACGAGATCGCCCGGCTGCGCGTCCGCCTCGGAGATGCGGGTGCCCATGGCTCCCTGCCCGGCCGAGGAGTGCGGCATGCTCACGCCGAACTGCGCGTAGACGTACATCACGAAGCCCGAGCAGTCGAAGCCGGCCGGCGTTGCGCCGCCGTAGACGTAGGGCGTGCCGATGTACTGCGTGGCGACGCCGTAGACGCTCCCGAGGTCGAAGTTCGGGTACGGCGGGTTCGCGAGGAAGTCGCCGACCGAGGGGCCCGAGTAGGACGCCGCGTACGAGGTCATCTGCGACTCCGCGGCCTGGCGCGCGGCCTCGGCGGCGGCGGCGGCAGCTGCCGCGTCGGCGGCGGCCTTGATCTCCTCGGCCGTCGTGGCCGCATACGCGTCGGTCGTGACCGGCGCCGCGATCACGTCGTCGGTGACCTCGACGGACTGCGCCTGCGCCTTCGTCAACGCCGTCTCGGCCGAGGTGCCGAACTGCGGGCCCTCGCTGCCGGGGGTGAACGCGTAGGCGGGGATCGCGAGGGTGCCGACGATGCCGGCGGCGACCGTCATCACGAGGACGTTCGCGAGGCCGCCGCGCCGCAGTCGGCGGGTCGACGGCAACGGTGCCGCGGCGACCTTCGCTGCGAGTTCAGTGGGTGGTGGGGTGGTCGGGGACTTCGTGGCGACCATCGCCTTCGAAGCGGCCCCTCGCGTCGTCTTCCGGGTCGGACGTCGCTGCGGGAATCGAGCCAAAACGTGTACCTCCGCCGCCCCACGACCGGTGCGGCCGTCCCACCTGGAGCGCAAGCTGCGCAGTCACGGGTTCCGGATCGAGCGGTGGGCGCCGGGGGGCGATCTCGATCCTGTTCCACCGGCTGGCTTTGGCGCCGGCGGACTCGATCGAGGATACGCGAGGGTTGGTCGAATGTCACATTCTGATCACGGAGTGGCCGTGATCAGGGATTATTCTCCGACGAAGATGTGACCGGCGACCTCGCTCGGCAGTTCGAGACCACCGTCGACGCCGTCGACCTCGACCAGGATGTACGGCCCGGCCGCGCTGAACGAGGCACGTGCGCCCGGCATCACGCCGGCGTGCTTGAGCTGGGCGAGCAGCTCGGGATCGAACTGCACGGGCTCTCCGAGGCGGCGCACGACGCCGCGCACCGGCTCGTCGCTCGCGGAGACCGCGTCGAGCACGCGCACCACGCCCTGCATGAACGGATCGGCTGCGGGAAGGCCCAGCTCTTCGAGACCCGGGATGGGATTGCCGTACGGCGACTCGCGGGGCCCGCCGAGCAGCTCGATCAGGCGGCGCTCGACCTGCTCGCTCATGACATGCTCCCACCGGCATGCCTCGTCGTGGACGTACTCCCACTCGAGGCCGATCACGTCGGCGAGGAGGCGCTCGGCCAGGCGGTGCTTGCGCATCACGTGCACGGCCTTGCTTCGCCCGTCGGGGGTCAGCTCGAGGTGGCGGTCGCCCGACACGACGACGAGCCCGTCGCGCTCCATGCGGGCGACGGTCTGCGAGACGGTGGGCCCGGAGTGACCGAGGCGCTCGGAGATGCGTGCACGGAGGGGCACGATGTCCTCCTCCTCGAGATCGAGGATGGTGCGGAGGTACATCTCCGTCGTGTCGATGAGATCCGTCACCAGAAGCCCTCCCTGTCGCAGCCCGTCATCCAGCCTAGCGGCCGCCGCCCCCTCGCTAGACTCGTGCGCATGCCCAGCCTCGTCATCCCCAGTGACCTCCTGCCCGCCGACGGTCGGTTCGGCTGCGGTCCGTCCAAGGTCCGCCCCGAGCAGCTGGCGCATCTCGCCGCCGAGGGCCCGCGGCTCCTCGGGACCTCGCATCGGCAGGCGCCCGTGAAGCAGCTCGTCGGCCGGGTGCGCCAGGGCATCTCCGAACTGTTCGACCTGCCCGACGGGTACGAGGTGGTGCTCGGCAACGGCGGCTCGACCGCGTTCTGGGACGCCGCGGCATCCGGCCTCATCGAGCGGCGCGCGCAGCTCTGCGCCTTCGGCGAGTTCGGCCAGAAGTTCGCCGGCGCCGCCGCGGCGCCCTGGCTCGAGGCGCCCGACGTGCGCAAGGCCGCGCCGGGCGGCCGATCGAATCCCGAGGCGGTCGAGGGCGTCGACGTGTACGCCTGGCCGCACAACGAGACGTCGACCGGCGTCATGGCCCCGGTGACCCGCGTCGAGGGCGACGACGGTGCGCTGACCGTGATCGACGCGACGAGCGCCGCGGGCGGCGTCGCCGTCGACCCGGCCGAGTTCGACGTCTACTACTTCGCGCCGCAGAAGAACTTCGCCTCCGACGGAGGGCTCTGGTTCGCGCTCTTCTCCCCCGCCGCGATCGAGCGGGTGGAGCGCATCGCCGCGAGCGGCCGTTACATCCCCGAGTTCCTCTCGTTGAAGAACGCCGTCGACAACTCGCGGCTCGACCAGACGCTCAACACCCCGGCGCTCGCGACCCTGCTCCTCCTCGAGAACCAGCTCGAGTGGATGAACGGCTCGGGCGGCCTCGCCTGGGCCGATGCCCGCACCCGCGATTCCTCGTCGGCGCTCTACGACTGGGCCGAGCGCACCGAGGTGACCACGCCCTTCGTGGCCGAACCCGCCGACCGCTCGCAGGTCGTCGTCACGATCGACTTCGACGAGTCGACGGATGCCGCGCGCATCGCGTCGGTGCTCCGCGAGAACGGCATCGTCGACACCGAGCCCTACCGCAAGCTCGGACGCAACCAGCTGCGCGTCGCCACCTTCACGGCGATCGAGCCCGACGACGTGCGCGCGCTGACGTCGTCGATCGACTACGTGCTCGAGCGACTGGGCTGAGGTCCGGTGCGACTCTGGCTGAACGACTCCGAGCGGCGCCCCGATCCGGCGCCGGCGCGGGCCGACGCACGCAAGGCCGTGCTGGCGGGCACGGTCTCATGGCTCGTGGCCCTCGTCGTCACCCTGGTGTTCCGTGCCCAGCTCGAGGCGGCCGACCTGGGCTGGCTCGTCTGGGCGTGCGTCACCGGCGTCGTGCTGGGACTCGTGGGGCTGGTGGTCGTGCAGGTGATCCGTCGGCGGATCGCCCGTCAGGAGACCGGCTCGGCCAGCTGACCCTCGTCACCCTCGGTCGGCTCGTCGTCGCCTGATTCGTCGAGGGCGTCGATGTCGATGCCGTCGAACTCGTCGTCGCCGTCGTCGTGCCCGAACGCCGCGTCGAGTTCCGCATCGTCGTCATCGTCGAGATCCGAGTCGTCGTCCTCGTCGAGATCCGAGTCGTCGTCCTCGTCGAGGTCGTCGTCCTCGTCGAAGTCGTCGTCGTGCTCGTCGTCGCCGTCGTCGTGCTCCTCATCGTCGTGCTCGTCGTCCGAACCGGCGGCCTCCGCGGCGGCGGCCGCAGCCGCCTGCTGTGCCGCGCGGTAGTCGGCGAGCCGCTCGGACCACGGGATCCACTCGGGCGCCAGGAGCGCGGTGTCGCCGGGCATCAGCTCGGTCTCGAGCACCGTCGGCTCGCCGTCGTCGACCCGGGCGATCGTGACACTCCACCGCCACCCCGGGTAGCCCGCGAGGTCGGCAGCGAACAGCATGGTGAGCACGTGCTCGCCCTCGGCGACGTGCCCGATGACGGATCCGACGGTCTCGGGCGGGGTCACCTCGAGGAGCGCACGACGGGCGAGGTCGACGGCGTCGAGGAGGATCACGTCGGGCTCGAACACCGGCACAGCGACATCCGCAGGCTCGTCGAGGGTCACCGCCACGGCATCCGCCGGCTCATCGGTCGACACGGGCGCGGCATCCGCCGGCTGGTCGATCGGGGTGGCGTCGACCTCGTCGACGGGCCCCTGCTGCTCAGGCATCGAGATCGTCTGCGACCTTGCGCAGCACCGCCGCGACCGTGCGCGACTTCGACTTGTCGGGGTAGCGGCCGCGCCGGAGGTCTGCGCCGATGCCGTCGAGCACCTTCACGACGTCCTCCACGATGATGGCCATGTCGTCGGCGGGCTTGCGATTGATCTTCGCGAGGCTGACCGGCGCCTCGAGCACCCGCACCGAGAGCGCCTGCGCCCCGCGCTTGCCCTGAGCGACGCCGAACTCCAGACGGGTGCCCGCACGCACGGTCGCGCCGGCGGGAAGAGCGGATGCGTGGAGGAAGACCTCCTGGCCGTCATCGGAGCTGATGAAGCCGAACCCCTTCTCCTCGTCGTAGAACTTGACCTTGCCGGTGGGCATCGTGTGAACCTCGCTCGCGTGGGGATGGACGGGCCGAATCGGGCTTCCGTCCTCGGTCCAGTCTAGAAGCCCGGGAGCCCTGCGTCCGCCCGCTGCCCTATTCTGGTGAGGTGAGCGACTCAGGCCCCATCACCCAGCACCGTGCCGAGCGCATCCTCGCCTACATGTTCGTCGCCATCGTGGCCATCTCGATCCTCGCGTTCATCGCGGTCATGATCGGCACCGCCAACGGCGCAGGAGCCGACGACGGCTTCAGCCAAGGCGTCTGGCCCCTGGTGCTCACGCTGCCGCTGTTCGGGCTGCCGATCGCCTTCCTCCTGCTCATCGCGCTCCTCATCGTGAACGGCGTGCGACGATCGCGCGCCGGTCGCACCGGATCGAGCTGACCCGCCGCCGTGCTGGAGCTCGCCGCACGTCTCCGCGAGCTGTCGCGAACAGATCTCGCGTCGGCGTTGCAGTCGCGCGAGTTCGACCCCGTGGGCGTGCGCGACCTCTTCGACCTTGCCGAGGTGCTGCTCGCCCCTGACTCGATCGACCACGCGCTGAGCCGGCTCGATCGCCGCCACCTCGCGGTGCTCGCCGCCGCATCGGCCGTCGCCGACGAGCACGGCGACGCCACGGCGGCGTCGGTGCACGACCAGCTCGTCGAGCTCGGGGCATCCGACGAACTGGCGGATGCCGCGCCGGCCCTGCTGGCGCGGCTGGGCACGCTCCTCCTGGTCGTCGAGACCCCGAAGCGCGTCCACGTGCCCACCGCGGTCTCGGCACGACTGGCCGCGCACACGCCCAGGGACATCCCGACGGCGGCCGACCTCGCGGCACCGGCGCCTCCCGTGCTCGTGAGCGTCGACCAGGTCGACCGCAGCCTGCTCGAGCGCCACGCCGCCGAGGCGGCCTACGCCACCGTCGCCGCGACCGCCGAACTGCTCGCCGAACTGGGGCTCCAGCCCGCGCGGGAGCTCGCGAAGGGCGGGCTCGCGCTGCCCGACTCGAAGCGCCTCGCCGAGTCCAGCGGCATCGCCCTCGAGGCGCTGCCCCGCCTCTTCCACCGCGCCGACGAGGCGGGCCTGGTGGTGCGCGACGGCGCGTTCTGGCTCGAGTCCGACCTCGGTGCGGAGTGGACGCAGCAGAGCGCAGCAGCCCGGTGGCGCCGGCTCGCGCAGTGCTGGCGCGACCGCGTGCCCGCTCCGCTCCGCGAGCTCGTCGCGCGCCGCAGCGAGCACCTCACGGCGACCGACCTTCGCGACGATGTGCACTGGTTCTACCCGGCCGGTGGCCGCTGGATCGAGGAGGGCCTCGACCGCCTCGTCGGCGACGCCGAGTCGCTCGGCCTCGCCGTCGCGGGCGAACCCGTCGAGACCGGTCGGCTCGTGCTCGCCGGCGACATCGATCGCGCCGCGCGGCTGCTCGCCGCGCACTTCCCCGCACAGGTCGACAAGGTCTACGTGCAGCACGACCTCTCCATCGTGTCGCCCGGTCCGCTCGAGCCCGCGCTCGACGCGAGGCTGAGGGGCTTCGCCGACGTCGAGGGCCGCGACCTCGCATCGACCTATCGCGTGAGCGCGGCATCCGTGAACCGGGGGCTCGCGGCGGGCGAGACGTCGGAGTCGATCCTCGCGTTCCTGCACGGCCTGTCGCTGACCGGCATCCCGCAGCCGCTCGCCTATCTCGTGGGAGAAGCGGCGTCGCGGTTCGGCTCGGTGCGCGTGGCCGCTGCCGACGATGCCGATGCGCCGGCGCGCGCCGCGATCCGCTCCGATGACGAGCAGCTCGTGCGCACGCTCGCGGTCGACCAGTCGCTGTCGTCGATCGGGCTGCGCCAGACCGGCCCGCACCGGCTCCTCTCCCGGTTCACGCCCGACGTCGTGTTCTGGGCGCTGTCCGATGCGAGGTATCCGGTGGCCGCCGAAGACGGGAACGGCGAGATCATCCGGCTGCGTCGGCACCGCCTCGCCACGGCACCCCCGCCGCCGCCGAAGACCGACCCGGTCGCCGCCCTGCTCGACCGCGTGCTCGCGACCGGCGACGCCGGCGCCACCGAGCAGGCGTGGCTCGCCCGCCAGCTCGAGGCCGCGGCCCGCGCGAAGGAGACCCTCACCGTCACCGTGCGCATGCCAGGGGGCCAGACCGCCGACTACCTGCTCGCTCCCGCGAGCGTCGCGAACGGACGACTCCGCGCCCGCGATCGCAAGGCCGACATCGAGCGCACGCTGCCCCTCTCCGCGATCGCCGCGGTCTCCCCGGCGCCCACCAACGTCTGAGGCGCGGGCGACGGATGCCGCGTGGCGGCCGTCGTCCCCCGAAGCGGGCGTAGACTCGAACGCTATGTCAGACGGCCCACTCATCGTGCAGAGCGACCGCACCGTGCTCCTCGAAGTCGCCCATCCGCTCGCGGAGGACGCGCGGCACGACCTCGCGGTCTTCGCCGAGCTCGAGCGCGCCCCCGAGCACGTGCACACCTATCGCATCACCCGTCTCGGGCTGTGGAACGCCCGCGCCGCCGGCCACGGAGCCGAGGACATGCTCGGCACGCTCGAGCGGTACGCCAAGTTCCCCGTGCCGCAGACCGTGGCCGTCGACATGCGCGAGACCGTCGGCCGCTACGGCCGGCTCATCGTCGACCGCACCGACGACGGCGCCCTGCGCCTGTACTCCACCGACATCGCCGTGCTCACCGAGGTGGCGAACGCCAAGCGCATCGCGCCGCTGCTCACCGAGCGGATCGATGACGAGAGCTTCCTCGTCGCGGCGTGGGCGCGCGGCGCCCTCAAGCAGGAGCTCGTGAAGCTGGGCTGGCCGGCCGAGGACCTCGCCGGGTACACGCCCGGCACGCCGCATCCGATCGACCTCGACCAGACGAGCTGGCACCTGCGCGACTACCAGCAGAAGGCCGTCGACAACTTCTTCGACGGCGGCTCGGGCGTGGTCGTGCTGCCGTGCGGCGCGGGCAAGACCCTCGTCGGCGCCGGCGCCATGGCCACGGCGAAGACCACCACGCTCATCCTCGTGACCAACACGGTGTCGGCCAGGCAGTGGCGCGACGAACTGCTGAAGCGCACGAGCCTCACCGCCGAGGAGATCGGCGAGTACTCGGGGCAGGTGAAGGAGGTCAAGCCCGTCACCATCGCCACGTACCAGATCCTCACCGCGAAGCGGAAGGGCGAGTACGCCCATCTGGCGCTGCTCGACGCGCTCGACTGGGGCCTCGTCGTCTATGACGAGGTGCACCTGCTGCCCGCGCCCGTCTTCAAGCTCACCGCCGAGCTGCAGGCGCGCCGTCGCCTCGGCCTCACCGCGACGCTCGTGCGTGAGGACGGGCGGGAGGGCGACGTGTTCTCCCTCATCGGTCCCAAGCGGTTCGACGCGCCGTGGAAGGAGATCGAGGCGCAGGGCTTCATCTCCCCCGCGGCCTGCTACGAGGTGCGCATCGACCTGCCCCAGTCGGAGCGGCTCGCGTACGCGGCATCCGCCGACGACGAGCGGTACCGGCTCGCGGCGACCGCACCCGCGAAGCTCGGCGTGGTGAAGGAGCTCGTGGCGAAGCACGCCGGCGAGCGGATCCTCGTGATCGGCCAGTACCTCGACCAGATCGACGAGCTCGCCGAGACCCTCGGCGCCCCGCAGCTCACGGGCGCGACGCCGGTCGACGAGCGAGAGCGGCTCTTCCAGGAGTTCCGTGACGGGCGCACCCCGGTGCTCGTCGTGTCGAAGGTCGCGAACTTCTCGGTCGACCTCCCCGAGGCGACCGTGGCGATCCAGGTGTCGGGCTCGTTCGGCTCGCGCCAGGAGGAGGCCCAGCGCCTCGGCCGCCTGCTGCGGCCGAAGGAGTCGGGACTCTCGGCGAACTTCTACACCCTCGTCGCCCGCGACACCGTCGACCAGGACTTCGCGCAGAACCGACAGCGGTTCCTGGCCGAGCAGGGCTACAGCTACACGATCCTCGACGCGCACGGGCTCGCGGCGTAACCACCGCACCCGTGCGAACCGCCATGTCTCCGGCATGGGCGAAAAACCGATTGCAGACTGCAAGCGGAGTGGCTACCCTCTGGACATACCGATTGCACTTCGCAATCGGTTTTGCAGGGAGGAGACACCCATGTCCAACGTCGTCTGCGACGTCGCCGTCTCGATGGACGGCTACATGGCCGGACCCGGCCAGACCCGCGACCTGCCCTTCGGGAGGATCGAGCACAACCGCCTCTACGACTGGATGATCGAGGACGGCGCGGAGAACCGGGACGAGTTCGACGCCATGCTCGACGCCGGCGCCTTCATCATGGGGCGCAACATGTTCGGCCCCGACCGGGGCGAGTGGGACCTCGACTGGAGCGGGTGGTGGGGCGACGAGCCGCTCTACCACGCGCCGGTGTTCGTCCTCGCGCACCGGGAACGACCCGACCTCGCGATGGCGGGCGGCACCACGTTCCACTTCGTGACGGCGGGACTCCACTCGGCGCTCGAGCGGGCCAGGGCGGCCGCCGGCGACCGCGACGTCGTGATCGTCGGTGGCGCCGCGACGGTCAACCAGTTCCTCGCCGCCGGGCTCGTCGACGAGGTCCGCGTGCACGTGACGCCCACGATCATCGGGGCGGGCCCTCGCCTCTTCGACGGGGTGCCGCCGGCGGCGTTCGAGCAGGTCTCGTCACGGGGGACCTCGCTCGTCACGCACCTCGCGTACCGGCCGGTGCGCTGACCCGCGGCCGCCGGGCTCGCTCGACGCGGAGCGTTCGACCGCGTCACGCGCGCGCGTTCGACCGAGTCAGCGCGCCCGTGAGTACCGCAGCAGCAGCAGGTCGCCGGCGGGGATCGCATGCACGAGCCGCATCCGTTGCTCGACCTCGGGCGCCCCGCGCACGATGCGGCCGGCGCCGCCCGCGACCAGGAGCGGACTCAGGCTGAGGCAGAGCTCGTCGACGAGATCCGACTCGACCAGCGAGCCGAACAGGTGCGGGCCGCCCTCGCAGAGCACCTGCCGCAGGCCGAGGCGGGCGAAGGCGTCGAGCATCGCCGCGAGGTCGACGGTGTCGTCGCCGCACACCAGCACATCGGCGACCTCGGCGAGCGCGTCGCGTCGGTCGGCGGGCGCCGCGTCGCGCGTCACGACGATCGGCCGCTCCACCGCGCGCGCGAACACCGGATGCTCGGGACCGAGGTCGAGACGCGACGAGACCACGGCCAGCCGGGGCTGCGGCGGGAGCCCGCGCGACCGCCGCCACGCGGCATCCGCTTCGCCGACCTGCAGGCCGCCGTATCCCTCGACCCGCACCGTGCCCGCGCCGACCAGCACCACGTCGGCGAGCGTGCGCAGCACCTGCATGGCGAGGCGGTCGTGCTCGTCGCCGAGGCTCCCGCTTCGCCCCTCGAGGGTCACCGCCCCGTCGAGGCTGGTGACGAAGTTCATCCGCACCGCGGGCATCTCGCGGTCGGCGATCGCGTAGGCCTCGAGGAGCTCTTCCCTCGTCGGCGCGGTCATGGCTCCTCGTTCGGGCCGTCGCCCATGTTGTGCCTGAGATGGGTCGGTTCGCGCCATCCCATGACGGCCTCGATCATCCGCGCCGCGTCGACCGATTCGGCGACGTTGTGCATGCGCAGGATGCGGGCGCCCTGGGTGACGCAGAAGACCGCCGCCGCGAGGGAACCGGCGAGTCGAGCGTCGCGCGCGCGGTCGAGCGTCTCGCCGATGAAGTCCTTGTTCGACACCGCGGCGACGAGCGGGAACCCGAGCCGTGTGAGCTCGCCGAACCGTCGGGTCAGCTCGAGGCTGTGGCGTGTGTTCTTGTTCAGGTCGTGCCCCGGGTCGAGCACGATCCGCTCCTCGGGCACGCCGTGCGCGACGGCGAGTGCGGTGCGCTCCTCGAGGAACGCGGCGACCTCGCCCACGACGTCGTCGTACTCGGGCCGCGGGAACCACTGGCGGGGTTCGGCACGGCTGTGCGTGATGACGAGCGTGGCAGCGGATGCCGCGACCACCTCCGCGATCGCCGGATCGTGCACGCCCGTGGTGTCGTTGATGACGTCGGCGCCGGCGGCGATGGCCGCGGCGGCGACCTCGGCGTGGAACGTGTCGACGGAGAGCGCGGCCCCCGCACCCGCGAGCGCCGCCACGACCGGCACCACGCGATCGATCTCCTCGCCGACGGGGATCGCGGGACCCGGCCCGAACTTCGCGCCGCCGATGTCGATCCACGCGGCGCCCTGCGCGATGGCGCGCTTGCCGGCGTCGACGGCGGCGTCGAGGCCGAAGGTCGCGCCGCGGTCGTAGAACGAGTCGGGGGTGCGGTTGACCACGGCCATCACGGCGATGGAACGTCGGAAGTCGACCTCGCGACCCGCGATGCGACGCACCGGATGGGCGAACGCGGGCTCGACCCAGCCGAGCGGGCCGCTCACGCGGTGACCTGGGCGGCGCTCGCGCGGCAGGGGGAGGTCATGCCGTCGCCTCGGCGACGAGGCGCTCGAGGGGCACGGCCGGGTCGACGATCCGGGCGCCATCGATGCGGGCCCGTGAGCGGATGAGCTGCTGCACCTGCTCGTTGACGTCCCAGACGTTGACGTTCATGCCTGCGACGACCCGGTCGTCTGCCAGCCAGAAGGCGATGAACTCGCGCCCCGGCACGTCGCCGCGGAACACGGGCTCGACGCCCGCCATGAGAGGACCGTAGCCCGAGAACTCCATGCCGAGATCGTACTGGTCCGTGTAGAAGTAGGGCGGCTCGTCGAACTCGACGTGCTCGCCGGCCATCGAGCGGCCGGCCGCGGGGCCGTGGTGCTCCGCGGTCGCCCAATGCTCCGTGCGCAGGTGCCGGCCGAGGAAGGGCTGGTACACGTTCGCGACGTCGCCCACGGCGAAGACGTCCTCAGCGCTCGTGCGGAACGCGGCATCCGTCATGACGCCGTCGTCGACCTCGATGCCGGCCGCCTCGGCGAGTGCGGTCGCGGGCGAGGCGCCGATGGCGACGATCACCGCATCTGCGGGCACCACCTCGCCGCCCTCGAGTGCCACGCCGGTCGCGCGGCCGTCATCGCCGGCGATCCCGTGGACCTTCGTCGACATGCGGAGGTCGACCCCGTGGTCGCGGTGCAGGCGCGCGAACACCTCGCCCGCTGCGCGGCCGATCGCTCCCTCGAGCGGCACCGCGTCGGGCGCGACGACCGTGACGTCGTTGCCGTAGCCGCGCGCGGCCGCCGCGACCTCGAGCCCGATCCAACCGCTGCCGATGAGCGCGATGCGACGACCCCCGGGCGAGAGCAGCTCGCGGAGCGCCACCGAGTCGCCCACCGTACGCAGGGTGTGGACGCCGGCGAGGTCGGCGCCCGCGCCCGGCCACCGACGCGGCTCCGACCCGGTCGCGAGCAGCAGGCGGTCGTAGCCGAGGTCACGGCCGTCGTCGAGCCGCACCCGGTGTCCCCCGACGTCGAGCGCGGTGGCACGGATGCCGCGGAGCACGTCGACCCGGTGCTCGGGGTACCATTCCGCGGGATGCACGTCGAGGTCGTCGCGGGAGCCGCCGCCGTTCAGGAACTCCTTCGAGAGCGGTGGACGGATGTACGGCATCTCGTCCTCCGCCGCGACGAGGCGCACCAGCCCGTCGTAGCCCGCCGCCCGCGCCCCCTCCGCCGCGCGAGCGCCTGCCAGGCCGCCGCCGATGATCAGGATGCTCCGCTCGCCGTTCATGAGGCCCGCCCCGTTCCCCGGGTCGCGCACCGCGACTCGAATGCCTGTCGGAGGCGCGGATCCTCGGTGAGGAGTCCGGAGAACCTGCTCGTCGTGGTCACGCTGCCCACGATACGTGGCCCGCGCAGTGACATGCAGAGGTGTTCGGCCTCGAGCACGACGCCCACGCCGCGCGGGGCGAGCTCGACGTCGAGCCACTCGGCGATCTGCTCCGTCATCCGCTCCTGCACCTGGAGCGCCCTCGACACGTGCTCGACGATCCGCGCGAGCTTCGACAGGCCGACCAGGCGGTCCCCCGGCAGGTAGCCGACGTGGGCGACGCCGCGGAACGGGAGCAGGTGGTGCTCGCAGAGCGAGTGGAACGGGATCTCGGTGAGGAGCACGAGGTCGCCGTATCCCTCGTCGTTCGGGAACGTGGTGACCCGGAAGGGCTCGGGCGACAGCAGTTCGATGAGCGCGTCGGTCGCGCGCCGCGGCGTGTCGGCGAGGTGCGGCGACCCGAGGTCCTGGCCGAGGGCGGCGAGCAGGTCGGCCATCGCGCGCTGCGCGCGATCGCGGTCGATCGGGGGCGCCTCGTCGTCGGCGACGGCGTGCAGCGGCACGAGGGCGGGCGTTCCATCGGGGCTCATGCAGCACCTCCAGCGTCTCGTTCGGCGGGGCCGGGCGGCCCATTCCGCGCTTTCCACCGACGCTAGGTCGACGGCATTCTTCTGTCAATGCTTCCTGTTTTTAGAGTAGGCTGCGGATCATGGCATCCCAAGGCGGCGGCTCCGACGACGACCGCTGGTCGGCGGCGGCGGTCCTGGCCGATCCGCTGCGGCGACGCGTCTACGCCGCCGTCGTCGAGCACGACGAGGCCGTCAGTCGAGACGTCGTCGCCCGCGAGCTCGACCTGCCTCGGTCCACCGCCGCGTTCCACCTCGAACGCCTGGCCGCAGCGGGCCTCCTCGCCGTGGAGTTCCGCCGCCTCAACGGCCGCTCCGGGCCGGGGGCGGGGCGGCCGTCGAAGCTCTACCGGCGCAGCGACCGGGAGTTCGCGCTCGACCTGCCCCGGCGCCTGTACGCCGTCGCCGGCGGCGTCATGGCCGACGCCATCCAGCAGGCGATGACGGGCGCCTCTCCGAAAGCCGCGCTGCACGACGCGGCCGATCGTGCCGGCCGTCGCCTCGCCCTCGGCGCACCGGCGCTCGACGTCGCCCTCGAGCGATCGGGGTTCGAACCCCGGCCCGACGGCGGGGACACCGTGCTCGGCACCTGCCCCTTCCACAAGCTCGCGGCGCAGCATCCCGAGGTCGTCTGCGACCTCAACCACGCCCTGGTCTGCGCCATGGCGCAGGAGGTCGGCGATGACGCCGGTCGGGTGCACCTCGACCCCGGCGCCGGCGGATGCTGCCTGCGGATCTCCGCGGCATCCGTAGCATCCAAGTGACTCACAGGCAGATCACAGCGAACGTCAAGAGAATGACCCCATGAGCGATGGACCACGCATTCTCATCGTCGATGACGAGCCCAATATCCGCGATCTCCTCACCACGAGCCTCCGGTTCGCCGGCTTTGCCGTGCGCGCCGTCGGCAACGGCGCGCAGACCATCTCGGCCGTGCTCGAGGAGGAGCCCGACCTGATCATCCTCGACGTCATGCTGCCCGACATGAACGGGTTCGGCGTCACCAAGCGACTCCGCTCGGCGGGCTACACCGCCCCCATCCTGTTCCTCACCGCGAAGGACGACACCGAGGACAAGATCACCGGCCTCACGGTCGGCGGCGACGACTACGTCACCAAGCCGTTCAGCCTCGACGAGATCGTGGCGCGCATCAAGGCGATCCTGCGGCGCACCATGCACGCCGAGGAGGACGCGGTCATCCGCACCGGCGAGTTGACCATGGACCAGGACACTCACGAGGTGCTCGTCGGCGACGTGCCCGTCGAACTCTCCCCCACCGAGTTCAAGCTGCTCCGCTACCTCATGCTGAACCCGAACCGCGTGCTCTCGAAGGCCCAGATCCTCGACCACGTGTGGGAGTACGACTTCAACGGGGACGCCGGCATCGTCGAGAGCTACATCTCCTACCTCCGCCGCAAGCTCGACCAGCACTCGAACGAGCCGCTGATCCAGACGAAGCGGGGATTCGGGTACATGCTGAAGTCCTCCAAGCCCTGACTCAGGCTTCGCCGCCTAGACTCGGGCAGCCATGCATCAGACGATCAACGAGCGGTGGAACCGCATCTCCCTGCGCACCAAGATCACGGGTGTGACGGTCCTGATGCTGACCCTCGGGCTGCTCGTCTCCGGCATCGGCACGGCCGCCATGCTCCGCTCCTACGTCGAGGAGCAGACGAAGGGCAAGCTCGCGGCCATCGCTTCGGGCGACCTCATGAAGTACTTCACCGACGAGGGCGGCGACGCCGATCCGGGCACCAACCTCGACGACCTCGCGTTCCGGCCCGCCGAAGACGTGTTCGTCGCCGTCTACGACGAGCAGACGGGCAAGTGGGCGCACAACTGGGGCGACCGCGACCGCGCCGAGCTGCCGCAGCTGCCCGCCATGCTGACGCCCGCGATGGTCAACGAGAAGAACGCCGGCGGCTACCAGGTGTTCCCGTTGCGGGACTCCGACGGCAACTCGACCTTCCGGGCCGTGGCCGCGCTCATGACGGCCGACCAGCACGGCACCTACGCGCCGATCATCATCGCCGTGTCGTCGAAGGCGACCGAGCAGCTGCTCGCCGTCTACCTCACCATCTTCCTGGGCTTCGGGCTCGGCGTCGTCCTCATCGGCGCCCTGCTGACCCGCATGCTCGTGACCTCGACGTTCACGCCGCTGCGCGAGGTGGAGCGCACGGCCGCCGCGATCGCCGACGGCGACTTCAGCCAGCGCCTCGGCGGGGCCACGCCCAACACCGAGGTCGGCCGGCTCAACCGCTCGCTCAACACGATGCTCAACCGCATCGACCGCGCGTTCCGGGACCGCGCACGCACCATCGAGCAGATGCGCCGCTTCGTCGGCGACGCCTCGCATGAGCTGCGCACGCCCCTCGTCTCGGTGCGCGGCTACGCGGAGCTCTACCGCATGGGCGCCCTGCAGAGCCCCGAAGAGGTCGCGCAGGCCATGGACCGCATCGAGAAGGAGGCCATCCGCATGGGCGGCCTGGTCGAGGACCTCCTGGCCCTGGCCCGGCTCGATGAGGCCAAGCCGCTCGAGCTCGCCGAGGTCGACCTGGTGCCGCTCGCGCGCGATGCCGCGCTCGACGCGATGGCGGCGAACCCCGCCCGCACGGTGACAGTGATCGCGCCCGAGGAGCTCGGCACCACGGATGCCGCGACTCCGGCGCCCGAGCTCGAGGTGGAGCTCGAGGCCGAGCGACCGGCGACCGGCGCCATCTCCTTCGCCGGCGCGACCCTCGCGCGGCTTCGGGGCCGTCGACCACGCGGCGAGGTGACGCACGCCGGAGCCCCGCGACGACCGGGTGGCCCGAAGTCCACCGGCTCGGCATCCGGCGGGTCGCGCCGGCAGTCGGCGCGATCTCGTGCTGCGGCGACGGATGCCGCGTCCGCAACGGTCGCGGAGACCGCCGCCATGGCGTCCGGCACGGGCCGGTCGACGGCTTCCGCCTCGCCCGCGGAGGCGACGAGTCGGTCCGCCCAGGGCGGCGCCGTGGTGACCGCACCGGTGCGGCGCGCGGTGGTGCTCGCCGAGGAGAACAAGATCCGGCAGGTCATCACGAACCTCATGGCGAACGCCATCCGGTTCACGTCCGACGACAGCCCGATCGACATCCGCGTGTCGATCGACGATCCCGCCGAACGCGCGATGATCGAGGTCATCGATCACGGCGAGGGCATCCCGCCGCAGATCCGCGAGAAGATCTTCCAGCGCTTCTGGCGCGCCGACACGTCGCGCACCCGCGAGACCGGCGGCTCGGGCCTCGGGCTCGCCATCGTCTCGTCCATCGTGGCCGCGCACAACGGCACGGTGGACGTGGTGGAGACGCCCGGCGGCGGCGCGACGTTCCGCGTCTCCCTCCCGCTCGCGGGCTCGGCCGCGGCTCCGCAGTCGGTCACCGCCGGCTGACGCCGCGCGGTTCCTCGACGACTCGTCCTCACCAGCCGAGGGCGATCGGATGCCTCGGCGTGCCCGTTCCCGCGCCGTCCGCCGGGCTCGGGCGGCCCCTACCGTGGTACGCACACCGACCGAGAGGACGCACTTCCATGACCACGTATCACGTCGACGCCGCACAGGTCTCCGCGGCGACGCAGACCGTCCAGGGCACCATCGGCCGCATCCAGGCGGAGGTGTCGTCGCTCCTCGGCCAGCTGACCGGGCTGCAGTCGTCGTGGTCGGGGCAGGCCGCCACGGCGTTCCAGGGCGCCGTCTCCGACTGGCGGGCCACGCAGCTGCAGGTCGAGCAGAGCCTCGCGCACCTCAACCAGGCGCTCGGCATGGCCGCCACGCAGTACGCCGACGCGGAGCAGGCCAACGCGAGGCTGTTCCTGCGCTGACCGCGACGGGCGGGGCGACGCGCGCAGGGGGCACCGCCGCACGGCTCCCGCGCACGACGAAGGGCGTCTCCCGGAGGAGACGCCCTTCGCGTTGATCGGGCCCGCGGGCCGTGGATCGATTCGGACTAGAAGTCCATGCCGCCCGTGGGGTCGCCGGCCGGAACCGGGTTCTTCTCGGGCTTCTCGGCGACGACGGCCTCCGTGGTGAGGAAGAGGCCGGCGATCGATGCGGCATTCTGCAGCGCCGAACGCGTCACCTTGGCGGGGTCGATGATGCCCTGCGCGAGCAGGTCGCCGTACTCGCCGGTCGCGGCGTTGAGGCCGTGGCCGTCGGGCAGCTCCGCGACGCGGTTCGCCACGACGCCGGGCTCGAGGCCCGCGTTGAGTGCGATCTGCTTGAGCGGCGCCTCGATGGCGACCTTGACGATGTTCGCGCCGGTCGCCTCGTCGCCCGTGAGCGAGAGCTTCGCGAACGCCTTCGCGCCGGCCTGGATGAGGGCCACGCCACCACCGGCGACGATGCCCTCCTCGACGGCGGCCTTCGCGTTGCGGACGGCGTCCTCGATGCGGTGCTTGCGCTCCTTGAGCTCGACCTCGGTGGCCGCGCCCGCCTTGATGACGGCGACGCCGCCGGCGAGCTTCGCGAGGCGCTCCTGGAGCTTCTCGCGGTCGTAGTCCGAGTCGGTGTTCTCGATCTCGGCACGGATCTGCGCCACGCGGCCGGCGATGGCCTCGGGGTCGCCCGCGCCCTCGACGATGGTCGTCTCGTCCTTGGTGATGACGACCTTGCGGGCCTGGCCGAGCAGATCGAGGGTGACGTTCTCGAGCTTGAGGCCGACCTCCTCGGAGATGACCTGGCCGCCGGTGAGGATCGCGATGTCCTGCAGCTGCGCCTTGCGACGGTCGCCGAAGCCGGGAGCCTTCACGGCGACCGACTTGAAGATGCCGCGGATCTTGTTCACGATCAGGGTCGCGAGCGCCTCGCCGTCGACGTCCTCAGCGATGATGAGGAGCTGCTTGCCGGTCTGGATGACCTTGTCGACGATGGGGAGCAGGTCCTTGATGTTCGAGACCTTGCTGTTGACGATGAGGATGTACGGGTCCTCGAAGACCGCCTCCTGGCGCTCGGGGTCCGTGACGAAGTACGCCGACAGGTAGCCCTTGTCGAAGCGCATGCCCTCGGTCAGCTCCAGCTCGGTGCCGAAGGTGTTCGACTCCTCGACGGTGACGACGCCCTCCTTGCCGACCTTGTCGATCGCCTCGGCGATGATCTCGCCGATCTGGGGGTCGGCGGCGGAGATCGACGCGGTCGCGGCGATCTCTTCCTTGGTCTCGATCTCCTTCGCAGCGGCGAGGAGCTCCTCGGAGACGGCCGCGACGGCCTTCTCGATGCCGCGCTTCAGCGAGATGGGGTCGGCGCCTGCGGCCACGTTGCGGAGGCCCTCGCGCACGAGCGCCTGGGCGAGCACGACCGAGGTCGTGGTGCCGTCGCCGGCGACGTCATCGGTCTTCTTGGCGACCTCCTTGACGAGCTCGGCGCCGATCTTCTCGTACGGGTCGTCGAGCTCGATCTCCTTGGCGATCGACACGCCGTCGTTCGTGATCGTGGGGGCGCCCCACTTCTTCTCGAGCACGACGTTGCGACCGCGCGGGCCGAGGGTCACCTTGACCGCGTCGGCGAGCTGGTTGAGTCCACGCTCGAGCCCGCGGCGGGCCTCCTCGTTGAAAGCAATGATCTTTGCCATGTGTGTCTCTCGTCCCTTCTCGGACGTCTCAAAGATTCGTTGGTTAGCACTCAAATCGAGTGAGTGCTAAGACGATTCTGGCACTCGACCGTCACGAGTGCAAGCGAGCACGGATGCCGCGCGCCGCGGCTCAGGGCACGAACGTCGCCGAGCCCTCGTCGGGCACGAGCTCGACCCACGTGTTGCCCGGCGCGAGCCGGATCCGGCTGCCGTCGTCGGCCGTGAGGACGATCGGCGCGGCCGCGGCATCCTTCGTCCACGTCCCGTGCACCGTCCTGCCGGCGACCGAGGCCCATGCCTCGCCCGAGCCCACCATGACCGTGCGCGGCACCTCGCCGTAGCTCCAGTCGATGCCGACCCGCAGGGTGACGACGTTGGTCGCGCGCACCCGGTCGCCCGATGCCTCGGAGTCGGGTGCCCCCTCCTGGGAACGGAGCCATGCGCCGGAGGTCGCGTCCCACTCCCACGACGGGAATCGCGCCTCCGAGAAGACGAGGTCGATGCGCGAGGTCGGCGTCGCGGCGAGTGCCGGTGCGGCGAGGGGATCCCTCGTCCCGTAGGAGAACTGCACGGGCGGCGGCGCGAGCGAGGCGTTGCGCGAGACCGCCTCGGCGGCGGCGAGGATGACGTCGTGCGGACTCGGGCGCTCATCGGCGCGCTCGAAGAGCCCGGTGTCGTCGAAGTCGAAGACGATGTTGACGAGGGGCGTCGCCATCATCATCTCGACGAACTGCTCCTGCCCGCCCGAGTACGACATGATACCGCCGAACGGCGAGGCGATGTCGGGGTCCATGGGGCGCACCGATCGCACCGGGCCGACGGACTCGGGCACGTCGGAATGCCAGACCACGAGGTACCGGGTGAGCCCGCCCTCGACGAGCTCCTCGAACGCGATGTCGCTCCGGTTGAGGGCGATCTGCGGACGCGCCTCCTCATGGTTGTCGATCTTGACGGCGATCGACGGATGCGGCGCCGCCGGCTCCTCGAGTCGCGTGCCCCGCAGCGGGCTGAACGCGACGGTGACCGGCGGTCCGCTGTCGCCGGCCGGTCGAGCGGTCGGCGAGGGCGTCGCCACCGGCACGAGGACCGGCGGGCCGCTGCATCCGGTGACGAGCAGGACGGAGACCGCGACCACGGTGAGCGCTGCACCACGGAACGCGGCGGCCGAGCGAGCGGGCCACGCCATGCGGTCATGCTACCGATGCGCCGCACGCGAGGAGCGCCCCGGCGCGCCCGGATCTCGTCCGGCGACGAGTCGCGCCGTCAGGCCACGCGCGTCGGGAGGACGACGAGGAACGCGCCGCCGGCGAGCCGGCGGCGCGTTCGAGCTCTCGGGCTAGGCGGGACGCACGCCCTCGGCCTGCGGCCCCTTGGACCCCGTGCCGACCTCGAAGACGACCTGCTGGCCCTCTTCGAGCACCTTGTAGCCGGACATGTCGATCGCGGAGTAGTGGACGAACACGTCCTGGCCCCCGTCGTCGACGGTGATGAATCCATAACCCTTTTCAGCGTTGAACCACTTCACGGTTCCGTTCGCCATGCGTTGCTCCCATGTTGCCGTTCGTCGATCAGCACGTGCCTGTCGCCTGTACCGGGGCCCTCGGAACGTGCCGGCATGGCACCGAGGCGGCGCCGGGCGTGACACGGGAGAGAGCGACCAATTCCAGATACTAACGACGTGGTTTCGCGGCACAAGGGGTTCGGCGCAAGAAAATGTCGCGGAATGGCAACGATTCGCTGCGGATCACCCGCCGGTGGCCGTCGCGTAGTCGGATCCGACCACGAGCACGAGCGGGGTGCCGATCTGGGCGAACTGCTCGGAGAGGCGCACGTCGGCCTCGGGGATCGCGGCGGCGACACCGCGAGCGGCGCCCTCGAGATCGGGGGTGGCGTAGTAGACGACCGTCTCGGTCAGGTCGTTCTCACTCGCGTTGGCGGTCGTGCCGACGGGGATGCCCGCGGCCGTCAACGTCTCGGCCGCCCGGGCGGCGAGGCCGGCGGTCGTCGTGCCGTTCAGCACCGTGACGGGGATGTCGGGAGCGACCGTCGGCGGCGCGGTCACCGCGGGGGTGGGTGTGGGCGTGGCCACGCCGGTGTCGCCGAAGTTCAGCCGGTCGTTGAAGAGCACGACGCCGCCGATGCCGACCGCGACAAGCACGACGGTGACGAGCGCGGCCCAGCCGAACGCCACCCAGCCGGCGCCGCGCCGCGCGGGCGCGCGGTGCGCTCCGACCCGCTCGATGCCGTGCGGAATGGAGTCGAAACGATCGCGGGGGAACTTCTGCGCCATGAGGTCCAGTCGTCGGGGTCGGGGGCCGCGCTCAGTCGAGCGCGCGGCCGATCGAGAGCGAGCGACGGGCTCGCATCGCTGCGCGCGCCTCACGCATCCGTTGCAGGCGCTTGACGAGCATCGGGTCGTGACGGAGCGCAGCGGGTGAATCGATGAGCTCTCCGAGGATCCGATAGTACCGGGCGGCGGAGATGCCGAACTCGTCGCGGATGGCCTGCGCCTTGAGGCCCGGCTGCTGCCACGCACGGCCCTCGAAGGCCAGCACGCGGATCGCCCGGTCGTCGAGCACGGCGTCGCCGTCGCCGCGGGAGGGCACGTGCTCAACGCCCATGGGTCCTCCCGTCGCTCCCGGCCGCTCGCCGTTGCAGCACATCCTAGGGAACCGCCGCCGTGCGCACGCCGAGCGACCGCGGCGTGTGCATCCCGGGCGCCCGGAACACGTGGCATCCGTCACGCGTTGCACCTCGTGCAGGAAGACCTGCGAGCATTGGTGCCTGCCATCATGGCACCCGACCGGAAGGAGCACGCGTGGAGTACCGCGTGAACAAGAGCGACGAGGAATGGCGCGCGGAGCTCGGCGAGGAGCGCTACTCCGTGCTGCGCGAGGCCGCGACGGAGCGCCCGTGGACGGGCGAGCTGCTCGACGAGGAGCGGGCGGGCGTGTATGCGTGCGCGGCCTGCGGAGCCGAGCTCTTCAAGAGCGGCACCAAGTTCGACTCCGGCTGCGGCTGGCCCAGCTTCTACGAGTCGGTGCGGCCCGAGGCCGTGCAGCTCATCGAGGACACCTCCCTCGGCATGGTGCGCACCGAGGTGCGCTGCGCCGCCTGCGGCTCGCACCTCGGTCACGTCTTCCCCGACGGATTCGGCACGCCGACCGGCGACCGTTACTGCATGAACTCGATCGCCCTCGACTTCACCGCGGAGTCCTGAAGGGTGGCGTCGGTGCTCGACGCGGCCCTCGCCCGGCGGTCGTCGCCGAAGGTGACGGATGCCGCGCCCGACGATGCGGCGCTCGTCGCGCTGCTCGACGCGGCGGGCCGAGTCGCCGACCACGCCGCGCTCCGGCCGTGGCGGGTCATCGCGTTGCGCGGACCCGCGCGTGAGCGGCTCGGTGCCGCGCTTGCCGCTGCGGCCGGCGCCGAGGGCGAGGCCGCGGCGAAGCTCGCGGGAAAGCCCCTGCGCGCGCCACTGCTCCTGGCGGTGGTCGCGGTGACGACGCCCGACCACCCGAAGGTGCCCGAGTGGGAGCAGGAGGCCTCCGCGGCCGGCGTCGCGCACCTCTTGAGCCTGCTGCTCGACGACGCGGGGTGGGGCGTGATGTGGCGCACCGGCCCGTTCACGCGGCATCCGCTCGTCGCCGCGATGCACGGCCTGGCGCCGAACGAGCGACTGCTCGGCTGGCTCTATGTCGGCGGCCGCACGGAGGCGCGCCGGCCCGAGGGTCGCACCGACCCCCTCGCCGCGGCGCGACTCACGACGCTCGACTAGCCCCTTCGGCGGGTGCCGCGTCGTGCATCGGCCCGGGCGGTGCCGCATGGCGCCGGCGCGTCCACCCGACGCTCGCGATCACCACGGCCACCAGCGCCAGCAGGGTTCCGCCGATCGTGGCGGCGTCGACCGGGCGTCCGGCCGCCGGCGCGAGCAGGTCGAGCGACAGCGCCGCCGCGAGCTGCCCGGCGACACCGCACAGCGCGAGCACGAGCACGCCCACGATGCGCACGAGCACCGCCTGGCCGGCGATGAAGATGCAGCCGATCGCGCCGCCCGCGTACAGCCACGGCTCGGTGGGCATCGACTCGGGCCAGCCGACGGATGCCGCGTGCACGAGCATCACGACGACGAGGGCCGCGGTGCCGACCGCGAAGTTCCCGACGGTCGCCGTCAGCGCGCTCTCGGCCGCGCTGCGCACCCGCCCGTTCACGGCCTGCTGCCAGGCGGCCCCCAGGCCGGCGGTGAACGGCAGCAGCATCAGCAGCACGGGCACGTCGCCGCCGAGCTGGGCCGAGACCGCCCAGCCGACGGCTGCGAGCGCCAGCACGGCGCCGACCACTCGGGTGACGGTGAGCGGACGCCGGCCGCCGGGGCCGAGCCCGAGCAGGTCGAAGACGATGCCGCCGAGGGTCTGGCCCGCCACGATCGCCACGGTGAAGAGGGCCACGCCGACGACCGCGACCGAGAGGCCCTGGGTCGTCACGAACCAGGCGCCGGCGATGCCGCCGAAGAGCATCCACCAGGCGATCCGGCGCTCGCGGAGCGCGACGACCACCCGGCCGATGCCGACACGGCCCGGCCGCCACGCCGCGAGTACGACGAGGAGGATCACGAGGCCGCTCCCGAACGAGATCGCCGCCGCCGTGAACGGGTCGTCGAGCGCGTGGGCGAGCTGTCCGTTGATGCGCGACTGGAGCGCCGTCAGCGCGCCGCACGCGAGCGCGAACACGATCGCGAGCCACATCGGCAACCGCGTCCGTTCGACGTGGGCATGCCGATGCGGGTGCTCGGACGGTGCGACGGGCGCCGCGGCATCCGTGCTGGGATTCTCGGTCAAGAGCCGGCTGCGGGACTCGAACCCGCAACCACCGCTTTACAAGAGCGGTGCGCTACC
Source organism: Agromyces sp. 3263 (assembly GCF_031456545.1). Taxonomy (NCBI): domain Bacteria; kingdom Bacillati; phylum Actinomycetota; class Actinomycetes; order Micrococcales; family Microbacteriaceae; genus Agromyces; species Agromyces sp. 3263. The sequence continues at coordinate 2,794,605 of NZ_JAVDUV010000001.1, read as the reverse complement.
AATTGCGCCAAGCCGGCGAGAGGCGATGCCTCCCCGACATCCTACCGACGGCACGAAGGCCCGGCGCGGGCCGGGCCTTCGCGGTCGGACGGATGACGACTACTGCGCCGGGGTGGGCGTGGGCGTCGGCGTGGGGGTGGACTCAGAGTCGTTGAACGTCTGGCTCGTCGCCTGCAGCACGAACGCCTGGAACTCCTGCGGGTCGTCGAGCGAGCCGCCGTACTGCTGGCCGTTCACGAGCACCGTCGGGGTGCCGGTGACGGAGGGCAGCTCGGGGTTGGTGTTCGGGATCGGCTCGGTCAGGGCGCGGTTCGTCGAGTCCTGGACCCAGGCCTTGAACTGCACGTCGTCGATGCACTTCTCGATCGTCGACTGGTTGCTCACCCCGACCTCCTCGGCGAGCGACTTGAGCTCGTCGTCGGTGAGGCCGGTGGAGCCCTCCTCGGGCTGGTTCTCGAAGAGGATCGCGTTGTAGTCGAAGAACGAGTCGGGCGACGACTCGGCGACGCACGCCGCCGCGTTGGCGGCACGCAGCGAGTACTGCGTTCCTGCCGACTTGTTCGTGAGGATCGCGATCGGGTGCACCTCGAGGGTGGCGGCGCCCGACTCGACCATGGTGCGCATCGACTCCGAGTTCGTGGCCTCGAACTGGCCGCAGAAGGGGCACAGGTAGTCGACGTAGATGACGATGTTGGCGACCTCGCCGCTGTCGTCGGGCACGGTCGGCGTGGGCGTCTCGCCCGCCGCGAGCGCCGGGGTCGAGACGGCGACGATGCCGCCGTCGTCACCGGCGGTCAGCAGGATGCCGTCGCTCGCCATGTTCTGCGGACCGGGTCCCTCGGGCTTCACGCTCTGGAAGATGAGGGTGCCGACGAGCGCGGCGATGGCGACGACCGCCACGATGATGCCGCCCTGGATCAGGATCTTGTTGCGGCGCTCCCGCTTCTTCTGCTCCTCGCGGAGAAGCCTGGCCTTCTCTCGGGCCGCCTCTCTGCGTTCATTTCGGGATGGGCGTGGCTGATTCGATCCGCCGTAGGTCATCGATGGTCACTCCGGTCGCTGTGGGTGCGCGCGCGTATGCATGCGAACGCACCCACGATAGTAGGAAGCATGTCTGGGAATCACCCAAGCGGATGCCGGATGCGTGCCGTTCCCGGCATGGGAATCACCCGAGCGCCGAGCGCAAGGCGTCGGGGCCCGATTCGGCCGCACCCCGCGCGCATGCGATACTGATGAGGCGTCGACGTCGACGCGCTTCCATTCACTACGGATCGTCCGGCACGTACCTGCCGGTGAAGGAGACAGAAGAACCATGGCATCAGTCACGTTCGACAAGGCCACCCGGCTCTACCCCGGTGGCACCCGCCCGGCGGTCGACAAGCTCGACCTGGACGTCGCAGACGGCGAGTTCCTCGTCCTCGTCGGCCCTTCCGGTTGCGGCAAGTCCACGTCGCTCCGCATGCTCGCCGGCCTCGAAGAGGTCAACGAGGGCAACATCTTCATCGGCGACCGCAACGTCACCGACGTGCCGCCGAAGGACCGCGACATCGCGATGGTCTTCCAGAACTACGCGCTCTACCCCCACATGACCGTCGCCGAGAACATGGGCTTCGCGCTCAAGATCGCCGGCGTCGGCAAGGACGAGCGCGCCGCTCGCGTCCTCGAGGCCGCGAAGCTGCTCGACCTCGAGCCCTACCTGGCTCGCAAGCCGAAGGCGCTCTCGGGCGGCCAGCGTCAGCGCGTCGCCATGGGCCGCGCGATCGTGCGCCAGCCGCAGGTGTTCCTCATGGACGAGCCGCTGTCGAACCTCGACGCCAAGCTCCGCGTGCAGACCCGCACCCAGATCGCCTCGCTGCAGCGCCGTCTCGGCGTCACCACGGTCTACGTCACCCACGACCAGACCGAGGCCCTGACCATGGGCGACCGCATCGCGGTCCTGAAGGACGGCATCCTGCAGCAGGTCGGCACTCCGCGCGACCTGTACGAGGCGCCGAACAACGTGTTCGTGGCCGGCTTCATCGGCTCGCCTGCGATGAACCTGTTCCACGCCGACCTCGTCGAGGGCGGGATCATGTTCGGCACCGCCAACGTGCCGGTCGAGCGTGAGGCGCTCGCCGACGCGAGCAGCAAGGTCGCCACGATCGGCGTGCGCCCCGAGGACATCGTCGTCTCGCCGAACGAGGGCGAGGGCCTCGCGGTCGACGTCGACCTCGTCGAGGAGCTCGGCGCCGACGGCTACCTCTACGGGCACTCGACGGTCGAGGGCAAGCGCACCGACATCGTCGCGCGCGTCGACGGCCGCGTGCACCCGAACGCCGGCGACCGCGTGTACCTCACCGCCACGCCGGGCCACGTGCACATCTTCGACTCCGAGTCGGGCCTCCGCCTCAGCAAGAAGCCGATCGTCGCCTGACGTTCCACGCAGCACCGGGATGCCGGTCGGGCTTCGGCCCGGCCGGCATCGCCGTGTCCCCGGCCGGCCTCGCCGTGGCCGCGGCCGGCGTCACCCCGTCTGCGGCCGCCACCACCGACGACTACGCTGAACCACGATGAGCGGCTCACTTTCGATCACCTCGGCCATGGCCGATCCGGCACTGCTCGACCTCCCCTGGGACCTCCCGCTGGAGTCCTGGCCGAGCGACACCATCGCCGCGCTGCCGAAGGGCATCTCACGCCACCTCGTGCGGTTCGCCCACCTGGGCGGCCATGTCGTGGCGATCAAGGAGACCACGGCCGACATGGCCAAGGGCGAGTACGAGATGCTGCGACTGCTGCAGCGTACCGAGATCCCCTGCGTCGAGCCCGTCGCGGTCATCACGAACCGAACGGATGCCGAGGGCGAGCCCCTGAAGCCGGTGCTCGTCACCCGGCATCTCCGGTTCTCCCTCCCCTACCGCGCGCTCTTCTCCCAGACGCTCCGGCCCGACACCGCGACCCGGCTCATCGACGCCCTCGCGGTGCTGCTCGTGCGACTGCACATCGTCGGGTTCTTCTGGGGCGACGTGTCGCTGTCGAACACCCTGTTCCGGCGGGATGCGGGCGCCTTCGCGGCCTACCTCGTCGACGCCGAGACCGGCAAGCTCTACGAGGGCGGCCTGTCGAACGGCCAGCGCGAGAACGACCTCGAGATCGCCCGGGTGAACATCGCCGGCGAGCTCCTCGACCTCGAAGCGGGTGGCCGCGTCGCCGACGAGCTCGACCCGGTGCGCATCTCCAACGGCATCGTCGAGGCGTACCGCAGCCTGTGGAAGGAGCTCACGGGCTCCGAGTCGTTCTCGACCGCCGAACGCTGGCGCATCAACGAACGCGTGAACCGCCTGAACGACCTCGGCTTCGACATCGAGGAGCTCGCGATCCGCACGGACGACACGGGCACGACGCTGCGGATCCAGCCGAAGGTCGTCGACGCGGGGCACCACCAGCGTCGGCTGCTCCGCCTGACCGGGCTCGATGCCGGCGAGAACCAGGCACGTCGCCTGCTCAACGACCTCGACTCCTATCGCGCCGCCTACGGCAAGGCCGACCTCGATGAGGAGATGGTCGCCCACGAGTGGCTGATGCGCGTGTTCGAGCCCGTCGTGCGCGCGATCCCCCTCGACCTGCGGGGCAAGCTCGAGCCGGCCGAGATCTTCCACCAGCTCCTCGAGCACCGCTGGTTCATGGCGCAGCAGGCGGGGCACGACATCCCGCTCGCCGAGGCGGTCACGTCCTACGTCAACCAGGTGCTCCGCCACCGTCGTGACGAGGCGACCGTGCTGGGGCCGCCCACGGGTTCGACCTCGACGATCGAGGTCGTTCCCGAGACGTCGGCCATCGCGGTGGTCGACCCCGACGACGAGAACGACTGGCGCCTCAAGGTCTGAGGCCGGCCCGGCCCGCGCCGGAGCCCGGCCGGCGCCTGAGCCCGGCTCAGAGTGCGACGCTGCGGTTCTCCCCGATGTCGGGCGTCTTGCGCGTGAAGATCGCCGCGGCCGCCTTCACGAGCGAGAACACGCCCGGCTCCGTCTTCGCCCAGTACTCGGCCCCGTCGCCGGTCACCTCGAGCACCGCGATCGTCGGGTCCTCGCGGCCCTGCTCGAACCACGCCTGGGCGGCCGGGTTCCACAGCTCGTCGATGAGGGCGTCGTCGCGCACCACGCGCGCGTGGCCCGCGACCGACAGGTAGCCGTTCTTCGAGGCGAACGACACGTTCACGACGGGATCCGCGATGATCTCGCGGGTCTTCTCGCTCGGATCCTGTACGAGGAACCGGATGACGCCGTCGAAGTCGTCCTGCAGCACCGCGAGGGGGCGCGCGTGCAGCGTTCCGTCGGCTCCTCGGCTGGTGAGCAGCGCCGTGTCGGCGCCGGTCACGAGCTTCGCGATGCGTTCGCGCTCCTCGGCGGGATCGGGCGGCGTCTCGGCAGTGCCTGGCGCGTCGGTCGGCCGCGTGTCGTCGTCTCGGTGCTCGTCGATGTTCTGCGTCATGTCCCTGACGCTACGTGTCGGCGTGATGGCGAGCGAGGCCTTGACAGCGTCAGACGGGCGACTCGGCCCGCAGCTTCGAGATCTCGTAGAGGGTGACGGATGCCGCGATGCCGGCGTTCAGCGATTCGGTCGACGACTCGATGGGGATCGACACGATGGCATCGCAGGTCTCGGCCACGAGCCGTGAGAGGCCCTTGCCCTCGCTGCCGACCACCACCACGATCGGGCGCTCGGCCCACGAGAGGCCGGGAAGCGACACGTCGCCGTCGCCGTCGAGTCCGAGCACGAACACGCCGCGCTCCTTCAGCGCCTTGAGCGTCTGCGTGAGGTTCGCCGCCATCGCGACGGGCACGCGAGCGGCTGCGCCGGCCGAGGTCTTCCATGCGGCGGAGTTCACGCCGACCGAGCGACGCTGCGGCACGATGACGCCCTGGCCGCCGAACGCGCCCGTGGAGCGGAGGATCGCGCCGAGATTGCGGGGGTCGGTGATGCCGTCGAGCGCGACGAAGAGGGGGGTCTCGTCGCGGGCGAGCACCTCGTCGAGCAGCTCGATCGGGTGCGCGTACTCGTAGGGCGGCACCTTGAGCGCGAGGCCCTGGTGCACGCCGCCCTCGCCGGCGAGGCGGTCGAGCTCGGGCCGCATGACCTCGAGCATGGGGATGCCGCGGTTAGTGGCGATCTTCATCGCCTCCTTCACCCGGTCGTCCATCTCGACGCGCGCGGCGACGTAGAGGGTCGTGGCGGGGATGCGGGCCCGCAGCGCCTCGACGACGGAGTTGCGGCCGGTCACGATCTCGGACTCGTCGCCCGATTTCGACCGTCGTGCTGCGCCGGATGCCCCGCGAGGCGCGCCGGCTCGCTGGCCCTGGCCGGCCACCTTCCCGGGAGCCTTCCCCTTGCCGCCCGCCGCGCGATACCGCTCCTCGGCGGCCTTGCGCTTGCCGGCGGGGTGCCAGGCACGGTCCTCCGCCTTGGGCGTGGGACCCTTGCCCTCGAGCGCCTGCCGGCCCTGCCCGCCGGACCCGACCTGCTTGCCCTTGCTCTTGCGCACGGCTCCGGCGCGCGGCTTGCTGCTGCCCTTCATGATCCCAAGCTCCAATGCGTGCCGGTCTGGCTGTCTTCGATGGTGATGCCCGCGGCCGAGAGCTCGGCGCGGATGAGGTCGGCCGCGGCGAAGTCCTTGGCCGCGCGAGCGGCCTGTCGGTCTTCGATGAGGCGGGTGACGAGGGCGTCGAGCGCGGATGCCGCGGGCGCGGCATCCGGAGCCCAATGGGTGTCGCGCGGGTCGATGCCGAGCACCTCGACCATCGCGACGACCTGGCCGTGCAGGGAGGCGGCGTCGTGCAACTCCTCGGCGTCGAGCGCCTGGTTGCCGGCCCGCACGGTCTCATGGAGCACGGCGAGCGCCTGCGGCACGCTGAGGTCGTCGTCCATCGCCTCGGCGAACGCGTCGGGGATGAGCGGGCTGCCCACCCCGGCGAACCGGGTGCCGGCGAGGCGGCGCTCGACGCGCACCAGGAACGCCCGGATGCGGTCGACGGCCGCCTCGGCCTCGGCCAGGGAGGTGGGCGCGTAGTCGAGCGTGGAGCGGTAGTGCGCGGCGCCGAGCAGGTAGCGCACGGCGAGCGGCGACGCGAGCTCGAGGAGCTCGCCGGCGTAGACGGAGTTGCCGAGCGACTTCGACATCTTCTGGCCGCCGATGTTCACGAGCCCGTTGTGCACCCAGTACCGCGCGTACGCGTCGCCCGCCGCCGTCGACTGCGCGAGCTCGTTCTCGTGGTGCGGGAAGCGCAGGTCGAGGCCGCCGCCGTGGATGTCGAACTCGGTGCCGAGGTAGCGCGTGGCCATGGCGGAGCACTCGATGTGCCAGCCCGGCCGCCCCGGGCCCCACGGCGACTCCCACGACGCCGACTCGGGCTCGGCCGGCTTACGGCCCTTCCAGAGCGCGAAGTCGCGGGGATCCCGCTTGCCGCGCGGGTCGGCGTCGGCCGCTGCCTCCATGTTGTCGCGGGCCTGCCGGGTGAGCTCGCCGTAGGATGGCCAGCTCGCGGTGTCGAAGTAGACGTCGCCCGAGCCGTCGGGTGCCGCGTAGGCGTGTCCGCGCTCGATCAGGCGGGCGATGAGCTGCTGCATCTGCTGCACGCTCGCCGTCGCCCGGGGCTCGTAGGTCGGGGCGAGGATGCCGAGCGAGGCGTACGCGGCGGTGAACTCGAGCTCGACGCGGTAGGCGAGCGCCCACCACTCCTCGCCGACGCCGTCGGCGCGCTCCTCGTCGGAGGCGGCGAGGATCTTGTCGTCGATGTCGGTGACGTTGCGGACGAACACGACGTCGTACCCGCGGTACCCGAGCCACCGCCGCATGAGGTCGTAGGCGAGGGCGCTGCGCAGGTGCCCGATGTGCGGGCTCGACTGCACCGTCGGCCCGCAGACGTACATGCCGACGCGCCCCTCGCGGAGGGGCACGAAGTCACGCAGGGCCTGGGCCTTCGAGTCGTAGAATCGCACGGTCACCCGCCAAGCCTACCGGCGAGCCCCCGCCGACGACGTCGGGGACGCCACGTGCCGGAGCGCGGCCTCAGGCGGGAACGATGAGGGCGGTCGCGATCGCCGCGATGCCCTCGCCCCGGCCGGTGAAGCCGAGCCCGTCGGTGGTCGTGGCCGACAGGCTCACCGGCGCACCGAGGATGCCCGAGAGCATCGCCTCGGCCTCGGCCCTGCGGGGTGCGAGCTTGGGGCGGTTGCCGATGACCTGCACCGACACGTTGCCGACGGCGAACCCGGCGCCGCGGAGCAGCCGCACGACCTCGGCGAGAAAGACCTCGCCGTGCGCGCCGTCGAATCGCGGGTCGCTCGTCCCGAAGACGGTGCCCACGTCGCCGAGGCCGGCCGCCGCGAGCAGTGCGTCGCAGATGGCGTGGCTGGCCGCGTCGCCGTCGCTGTGCCCGGCGAGCCCGCGCTCCCCGGGCCAGGCGAGGCCGGCAAGCCACATGGGCGTGGTCGGGTCGTCGGCGAAGGCGTGCACGTCGACGCCCGTGCCGGTGCGCACGACCGGTGGACGCGCCGCGTCGACGGAGGCGGCGGGCTGGGCGGCCTCCCGCGCCGGCGTCGCCGACCCCGCCCGTGAACGACCGGCAGCCCGCTCGGCGACGATCGACTCGGCACGACGGAGGTCGGCGGGCAGGGTCACCTTGAACGAGCGGGCGTCGCCCGGCACCACGTCGACGGCGATGCCGGCGGATGCCGCGAGCGCCGCGTCATCTGTGTACTCCTCGGTGGCCCGGGCGTACGCGGCCTGCAGCGCGGAGCGCGGGAACCCCTGCGGGGTCTGCACGGCGGCGAGCTCGGATCGGTCGACCGTCTCCACCACCCGGCCGTGCGGCCCGACGCGCTTGATGGTGTCGACCACGTCGAGGCCGGGAACCACCCCGTGACCGCGGGCGCGAACCGCCGCGACGACCTCGTCGAAGACGATGGACGGGGTGAGCGGGCGGGCGGCATCGTGCACGAGCACGGTGTCGACGACGTGCGGCACGAGCGCCAGCCCTGCGGCGACCGAGGCCTGGCGTGTGGCCCCGCCGGCGACCACGTCGAGCGGGGCGGATGCCGCGGCGGCGGCCCCGGCGAAGCGCTCTCGCGTCTCGCCGACGCGGTCGGCGGGCGCCACGATGACGACGTGCGGCGTCTCCCGCATGCCGAGCACGGCATCGAGGGCGACGCCCAGCATCGTGTCGTCGCCGAGGGGCACGAACGCCTTGGGCTCCGAGTGCCCCAGGCGGGTGCCGCTGCCCGCGGCGACGACGATAACGGCGACCCTTGACGCGCTCATGGCACGAGCGTAGCGCGCGTCACCGGGCCACGAGCGCGCGAACGCCGCCGGCCTGGGGCCGACGGCGTCGCGGGGTTCGAGCCTAGGAGGCGAGGACCTCGTCGAGCACGGTCGACGCCTGCTCCTCGTCGGTCTTCTCGGCGAGCGCGAGCTCGGAGATGAGGATCTGGCGAGCCTTGGCCAGCATCCGCTTCTCACCAGCGGACAGGCCGCGGTCCTGGTCACGACGCCACAGGTCGCGTACGACCTCGGAGACCTTGATCACGTCGCCCGAGGCGAGCTTCTCGAGGTTCGCCTTGTAGCGGCGCGACCAGTTGGTCGGCTCTTCGGTGAAGGGTGCGCGCAGCACCTCGAAGACCCGGTCGAGGCCTTCCTTGCCGATGACGTCACGAACGCCGACGAGGTCGACGTTCTCGGCGGGAACCTCGATGACGAGGTCACCCTGCGTGACGTTCAGCTTGAGGTAGAGCTTCTCTTCACCCTTGATGATCCGTTTCTTCACCTCGGTGATCGTTGCGGCTCCGTGGTGGGGGTAAACGACGGTTTCGCCAACCTCAAAAAGCATGAATGAATGTCCTTTCGGCAACTATCAGGATATCACATTCCGGATCGTGCTAAGGTTCGCCACCCCTCCCCGGACGGGCTCCCGCCGTAGGCTACACTCGGATCGATTCCCTTCGCGCGGGCTCGCATCCGTTCGCGCGCACGCTCGCACTTGGAGGTTCTGTGAAGGCGCGTCTCGCGGCATCCGCTGCTCTGGCCCTCGGTCTCGCACTGGGCGCGAGCGGCTGCTCGATGCTCACCTACCAGGCGACGACCGAGAAGTACGACGCGAGCGACGGCGTCTCGGTCGATGTGGGCGACCTCGACCTGCGCAACGTGCTCGTGGTCAGCGAAGACGGGGAGGACGGCATCCTCGTGATGACCGTCGTGAACAACGGCGACGACGACGTCGAGCTCGGTGTGCAGTTCGGCGAGGGCGGGGGCGACACCCAGACCGTCGAGATCGAGGCCGGCGGCACCGCGGCATTCGGCGTCGACGAGGTCGAGGGCATCGACGTGCTCGACCCGATCGTGCTCGAGGGCATCGACACGATGCCCGGCGCGCTCCTCCCCATGTACTTCCAGTACGGCGACAACGAGGGCATCCAGAAGCAGGTGCCCGTCCTCGACGCCCGCCTGGCCGAGTACAACCACCTCTCCTCCAAGTAGGTCTCCGACTTCCGAAGGGGCGGATGCCGCGGCATCCGCCCCTTCGTCGTGTCGGCGCTGAGGCGCCCAGTCGCTCAGGCCTCGAAGCGGTAGCCCAGTCCCCGCACGGTGACGAGCTGAACGGGCTCCGAGGGCTCCGCCTCGATCTTCGAGCGGATGCGCTTGATGTGCACGTCGAGCGTCTTGGTGTCGCCGAAGTAGTCGGAGCCCCAGACCCGGTCGATCAGCTGGCCGCGGGTCAGCACGCGGCCGGGATTGCGCATGAGCAGCTCGAGCAGCTCGAATTCCTTCAGCGGCATGGGCACGGGGTCGCCGTCCACCTCGACCGTGTGCCGGTCGACGTCCATGCGCACGCGCCCGCCCTCGAGGATCGCCTCGTCGAAGTCCTCCACCTCGATGCGGCGCCGGAGCACGGCCCTAATCCGGGCGAGCAGCTCCCGCGTCGAGTACGGCTTGGTCACGTAGTCGTCGGCGCCGAGCTCGAGGCCCACCACGATGTCGATCTCGGAGTCCTTCGCGGTGACCATGATGATCGGCACGGTCGAGCGGGTGCGCAGCTCCCGGCACACCTCGGTGCCCGGCAGCCCGGGCAGCATCAGGTCGAGCAGCACGAGGTCCGCGCCGTCCTGGTCGAACGCCGCGATGGCCGACGGGCCGTCCGCGGCGACGACCACCTCGTAGCCCTCGCGCTCCAGTAGGAAGCTCAGCGGGTCGCTGAGGGCGATCTCGTCTTCGACGAGCAGGATGCGGGTCAACTCGGTTCTCCTCGGTCGGGGGTGGCCACACGGGCGGCGCGGTCGGCGCCCTTCCGGGCAGCGCGGTCGCTGGTCTTGCCCGAGCTCGCGGGGCGCGGCTGGTCGGGCTGCTGCTTCGGCTGCGAGGGGACTCGCTCGGGGCCGTCGGCGGGCAGCGCGTCCTCGGCGCGTGGCAGCCGGATGATGAAGGTCGAGCCGCGACCCGGCGTCGACCACACGCGCACGTCGCCGCCGTGGTTCTGCACGGTGTGCTTCACGATGCTGAGTCCGAGCCCGGTGCCGCCGGTGTTGCGCGAACGGGCCTGGTCGACGCGGTAGAAGCGCTCGAAGACGCGCTCGAGGTCGTCGCCCTCGATGCCGATGCCCTGGTCGGTGACGGCGATCTCCACCGTGTCGCCGACCACCTTCGCCCCGACGCCCACCCGGCCGCCCTCGTTCGAGTACGCGATGGCGTTGGCGATGAGGTTGTGCACCGCCACGATCATGAGCGAGCGGTCGCCGTAGACGATGGCCTTGTTGGAGGTGCGCACGGCGATCTCCACGTGCTTCGCCGTCGCGACCACGCGGTTCTGGTCGACCGCCGCCGCCACCACGTCGTCGACGCGCACGCGGACGTCGGGTCGGAGGGCGTCGCGCGCCTGCAGCCGCGACAGCTCGATGACCTCGCTCGTGATGTGCGCGAGGCGGCTCGCCTCGACCGTCAGCCGGCCGGCGAAGCGCCGCACCTGCTCGGGCTCGTCGGCCGCCTGGTCGAGCGCCTCGGCGAGCAGGCTCACCGACGCGATCGGCGTCTTCAGCTCGTGGCTGATGTTCGCGACGAAGTCGCGTCGCACCTCGTCGAGCCGGTGCGCCTCGGTGCGGTCCTCGGCGAGGAGGAGGACGAATCGGGTGCCGAGGCGCGCCACGCGGACGCGCAGCCTGATGGTGCCCTCGCCGTAGGGACCTCGCGCGACGTCGATCTCCTCGACCACGGCCTCACCCGTGCGTCGCACGCCGGCGACGAGGTCGAGGAGCTCGGGATGCACGAGCGCCTGCTGGCGCACGAGGCCCATGGCCAGGGCACCGGGCGAGGCCCTGAGCACGTTGTTCGACGGATCGAGGACGACGCCCGCCGACTCGAGCACCTCGAGCACCTGGTCGATGCCGTCGGGGATGGTGGGCGCGACCACCCGCGCCGCACTCGATCCGCGCCGTTCGGCGATGTGCAGAACGATCATGAAGGCGGCGCCGATGAAGACGCCGAAGGCCAGCGCCGTGAGCACCAGCCACATGGAGTCCATGGGTTCACCCTAACCAGTGCGATCGGCTGCTCCGCCCGCTGCGCCCGGCCCCCCGGCGGTAGGTTAACGAGTGTTCAGGCTCCCGGTACCTGTTGTTCACCCGTCGCGGGGATGATGTCCGGGGCCGGATGAGACCGGTGCGTCCGCGCGCGCTTCGGCGCCGGACCGAACAGACAAGGATTTCCACATGCGTGAGGTGTTCCAGCAGGAACTGCGCGAGGTGCAGGACCGACTCGTCGAGATCGCCGAGCTCGTGGCCATCTCGATCGAGAAGGCCACGCGGGCGTTCAACGAGTCCGACGTGAGCCTGGCCGAAGAGGTGATCGCCGAGGACCCGCGCATCGACCAGGCCACGTTGGCGCTCGACGAGCACGCGGTCACCATCCTCGCGCGGCAGCAGCCCGTCGCCCGAGATCTCCGCATCGTCGTGAGTGCGCTTCGCATCAGCGCCTCGCTCGAGCGCATGGGCGACCTGGCGACGCACATCTCGCAGCTCGCCCGCTACCGGTTCCCCGACAAGGTGGTGCCCAAGTCGCTCCGCGGCACCTTCGCCGAGATGGGCGCGCTCGACGTCGAGATCTCGCAGAAGCTCGCCGAGCTCCTGCGCAGCGAGGACGTCAACCTCGCCGAGGAGATCCGCAACGAGGACGACAAGGTCGACGCGCTGCACCTCTCGGTCTTCGACCGGGTGCTGGGCGAGAAGTGGAAGGGCGAGGCCGTCGACACCGTCGACGCCACGCTGGCGAGCCGGTATCACGAGCGGTTCGCCGACCACGCGGTGGCCATCGCGAAGATGGTGCAGTACCTCGCGACCGGCGACTGGGACCCCGAGAAGTCGGCGGCCTCGTCGCTCTGAGCCGAGACGCGCATGACGAAGGGCGGGGGATGTCGCATCCCCCGCCCTTCGTCGTGTGCCGGTGCGGCTACTTCTTGCCTTGGGCGGCGACGGCGGCCGCGCCCGCCGCGGCGGCCTCGGGGTCGAGGTAGCGGCCGGGCTCGAGCGGCATGTAGTCGTCGCCCAGGTCGTAGACCAGCGGGATGCCGGTGGGGATGTTGAGCTCGGCGATGTCGTCGTCGGAGATCCCGTCGAGGTGCTTCACGAGGGCGCGGAGCGAGTTGCCGTGGGCGGTGACCAGCACCGTCTTCCCGGTGGCGAGGTCGGGGATGATGTCCGACTCCCAGTACGGGAGCATTCGCGCGATGACGTCCTTCAGGCACTCGGTGCGCGGCAGCTCGTCGTCGGCGAGGTCGGCGTAGCGCGGGTCGCCGACCTGCGACCACTCGGCATCGTCGGCGAGCACCGGCGGCGGGACGTCGAAGGATCGACGCCAGAGCTGGAACTGCTCGGGACCGTACTTCTCCAGCGTCTCGGCCTTGTCGAGCCCCTGCAGCGCGCCGTAGTGACGCTCGTTGAGCCGCCAGGATCGGCGTACGTCGATCCAGGCGCGGTCGGCGACGTCGAGGGCGATGTTCGCGGTCTGGATGGCGCGGGTGAGCACCGAGGTGTGCTGCACGTCGGGCAGCACCCCCTGCTCGACGAGGAGCTCGCCGGCACGCTTCGCCTCCTGGAGGCCGAGTTCGCTGAGTCGCACGTCGACCCATCCGGTGAACAGGTTCTTCTGGTTCCATTCGCTGTTGCCGTGGCGCAGCAGCACGAGCGTGTGAGGCATGGGGAACAGCCTAGCCGCGGCGCATCCCCGACCCCTCCTGCGAGACCTCCGGCGTCGTGCTGCGAGACTTGGGGGCATGCCCGTCGGATCGATCACGCGCGGCACGACGAACACCAACCGGCTGCGCCGCGTCGACCGGTGGATCGCCGAGCAGCCCGCCCTCCGCCATGCCGCCGACCCCTTCGTCGTCGACCTCGGTTTCGGCGCGAGCGCCGTGACGACGTTCGAGCTCGCCGCACGCCTCATCCGGTCGCGCCCCGACGTGGAGGTGCTCGGGCTCGAGATCGACCCGGCACGGGTCCGCACCGCGCGCGAGCAGCTCGACCGCACGCGCGCCGGCGACGGGCACTTCCCCGCCGGCCTGCCCGTCACGTTCGGCCTCGGCGGCTTCGAGGTGCCGACGCCAGACGCACGCCGCCCCGCGGTGATCCGCGCGTTCAACGTGCTCCGGCAGTACGACGAGGCCCAGGTCGACGAGGCCTGGCGGCGCATGTCGGCGCGCCTCGCGCCCGGCGGTCTCGTGGTCGAGGGCACCTGCGACGAACTCGGCCGGGTGTCGAGCTGGGTGGGCGTCACGGCCGAGGGGCCGCGCACCTTCACGATCAGCCTGCGCCGGTCGGGCCTCGAGCGGCCCTCGATCGTCGCCGAGCGGCTGCCGAAGGCGCTCATCCACCGCAACGTGCCCGGCGAGCGCATCCACGAGCTGCTCGCGACCCTCGACCGCGCCTGGCGGGTGCACGCGCCGATGTCGGTCTACGGCGGTTCGCAGCGGTGGATCGCCGCCGTGGCCACCCTCCGGCACGAGGGCTGGCCCGTGATCGGCGGGCCGCGTCGCTCACGCCTCGGGGAGCTCACCTTGCCGTGGGACGCCGTCGCGCCCGTCTGAACGCCGACCTCCCGCCTCAGTCGGCGGGGAGCAGCTCCCGCGCCCCGTCGAGGTCGAGCCCGGTCGCGGTCAACAGGTCGACGAGGTAGGGCCGCAGCGCGGTGATCGTGTTCCGGTCGCCGACCGGACCGTCGGGCAGGATCGCCACGGGATCCAGATGGCGCGCGATCTCGGCGAACGACTGCCGCGCGACCGGCTGCGCCGACACGTCGCGCATCGAGTCGGCGAGGGGTCCCAGCGCCACCGCGACGCGAGCGTGCACGTCGGCGACCTCGGGCCGGGCTCGTCCGTCGCGCAGCACCCATTCGATCCGGCGCGCGATGATGCGCAGGTTCCTCGTCGCGAGGTCGAGCCCGCCGAGCATCACCCGCTGGCGCTCGAGGTCGAACTTCGCCCGGTGCACGATCGGCGAGACGCGCGCGATCGCGAGTCCCGAGTCGACCGACGCCATCCACGCCTCGACGAGCGGCTGCGTCGCCCTGGCCCGCGAGAGCGCCCGGCCCGCCACATCCGTGCTCCCCGACCGCAGCGCTTCGGCGAGCTCGCCGAGCACCGCCACGTGCTCGTCGATGAGGCGACGCCCCTCACGCGTGGCCGCGCGGTAGGGGTCGCGCGGGATGATCGCCGTGGCGGCGAGCGCGAACGCCCCGCCCACGATGGCGTCGACCGTGCGCACGAACGGGCCACCGGCGGGCGCGGGCACGAGCATGACGAGCGAGCACTGCACGGCGGCCGCGATGGCGAAGGCCGCGTTCGCCGACACCAGCCGCGCGAGCGCGAGCGTGAGGGCCAGTGCCAGCGCGTACTGCCAGATGCCGGCGCCGAACGCGAGCAGCAGCACCTCGGCGAGCACGATGCCGAGCGTCATCGCGACCACGGTCTCGAGCACCCGCACCGGGCGCGCGTCGCGCACGAAGCCGAGCGCGGTGATCGCGACGATCGCCGCGATCAGCGGCTGCGCATGGCCGAGCACGAGTGAGGCGAAGGCGTATGCCGCGACGGCCGTGACCGTGATCTGCAGGATCGCGGGAAGGGAGTCGCGGACCCGGATCGAGCCCGCCGCGAGGCGCGCGCCGACCCGGCCCGAGGCGCTCACTTGCGGATGCCGAGCCTCGGCAGTCTGGGCACGTCGACGGCGGCACCGGCGTCGGCGGGGACGATCTCGACCTGTGCGGCGGCGACGTCGATGCCGTGGCTCTCGACGATGAGGGGCAGGTCCGCGGGCACCGCGCGCTTCACGACCGCGAGCGCCACCGGGCCGAGCTCGTGGTGCATGGCGCTCGAGGTGACGTGGCCGACCTCGCGTCGCTCGGGCGCCTCGCCCTCGGCGGGCTCGGGCCGCACCTTCTCGCCCACCACGACGTCGCCCGGGGCGGGAAGCACCGTGTCGCTGCCGTCGAGGTGCAGGAGCACGAGGCGGCGCGGCGGCCGGCCGAGGTTCAGCACCTTGGCCACGGTCTCCTGCCCCTTGTAGCAGCCCTTGCCGAGGTCGACCGCGCTGCGCAGCCAGTCGAGCTCGTGCGGGATGGACCGCTCGTCGACCTCGGTCGCCAGCCTCGGCCGCCACGCCGCGATGCGCAGCGCCTCGGCCGCGAGCGAGCCGGCCACGGCCACGCGACCGGCCCGTACGGCGGCGGCCGCCTCGGCGAGCGCGGAGCGCGGCACGATGCGTTCGATCCAGTGCCAGTCGGACGCCGGGTGGCCGGCGTCGGCCGCGTAGCGGTGCGCGTTCGGGGCCGGCGACGACCACGGGTCGGCCCAGTCGAGCGGCACCCCCGCCGGCGCGTACGCCGGCACCGCGGCATCGAGGGCCGACGACGACATCGCGGCGACGACCGCCAGCTCGCCCGATCGGTCGGCGACCTCGACGCGCAGCATGAACCGCATGCGGTCGAGGAAGGCGGCCAGCGGGGCGGCATCCGTGCCCTCGACGATGAGCCACGCGGTCTCGCCGTCGTCGACGACGTGCACCACGTGCTCGATGCGACCGGACGCGTCGAGGAAGAGCGCCTCAGCGGCGACGCCGGGCGAGAGCCGGTCGAGCGCCTGGCTCGCCATCGAGTGCAGCCAGCTGAGTCGGTCGGGCCCCGTGACCGAGAGCACCCCACGGTCGGAGAGGTCGACGATCGCCTGCCCGCCCTCGAGGCGGCGCTGCTCGACGATGGGGTTGCCGTAGTGGCCGGGCACGCCGACGTCGACGCCCTCGGCGGGCACGGCACCGGGCAGCGCGAGGAAGGGCGATCCGGTCATCAGTCGACCTTCGCGAGTCGGGCGGACGCGTGCGTGCGCAGGTCCTGCCCGAGGGCGGCGATGTCCCAGGCCCACAGCAGGTGGCCCTCGACGAGGCCGTAGAGGCGGGTGGCGGCCGCGTAGTCCTTCGCGCCGGCGGTGCGCATGACGGCGTCCGTGGCGAGGTCGATGCGCGGCCCCTTGACCTGCCCGAGGTAGAGCTCGGCGACACCTCCGGGGTGCACGAGCGAGACCTCGAGGTCGAACCCGCCGGTCGCATTGCGCAACGTTTCGACGGACTCCGCGTCGGGATAGCGGTTCTCGCCCACGGCGGGCAGCAGCGCGGGGCCGGGGTCGCCCTCCCCCAGCGGGCGCTCGATGCGCCAGTAGCCCGTCTCGGTCGCGAGCGGCCTCGGGTCGCCGTCGGGCTCCTCGGGGAAGAGCCACGTGTACGACGTGTAGTTCAGGTGCGGCAGGCCGTCATGGCTGAAGCTCACGCGCTGGCCGAACTCATGGGTGATCGACTCGTCGCCCACCTTGTAGTCGATGACGCCCGAGCCCTCCCAGACCCCGATGAGCCAGGAGAGCGGCACGAGCTCGGCCGGAAGGTCGACGGGAAGCTCGATCATCGGATCAGCGCTGGCCCTTGAAGAGCTTGTACACGACGACGCCGCTGATCCACGCGATGGCGAGGCTCGCGAGCCCGAGCAGGCCGATGAAGAGGAGTTCGAGGGCGAGCAGCTGCGACATGGCGTCGAGTCTACCCGCTCACCCGAAGGCGACGGGCGCCACGGCGATCGCCGCGATGAGCATCACCACGGCCGCACCGGCGATGCTCGTGCTGGTGCGCGTGACGAAGCCGCCGGGCTTCCGCGACGCGAGTTCGACGATGAGCGCGGCCAGCACGGATGCCGCGAACGCGACGCACAGCGCGCCGTAGACCCCGAGCGACGACGCGTCGCCGAACCACGCACCGGTGCCCGAGTACGCGCCGGAGACGACGAGGACCGCCCCGACCGCCGCGATGGCCCAGACGAGCACGATCCGCGGCCAGCCGCCCCGTGTCTCAGAGCCCGCTCGCATGTTCCCCCCGTTCGCGTCGCACAGCCGGTGTCCGGCGTCACGTAGTATTGACCGCACCTTACTACTGGAGGGTGTGCGTGGCGCAGTTACTGATCCTGTCGCCGGCGGCAAACGATGAGGTTCTCCCGGCGTTGTCACTCCTGACTCACCGAACGAGGGTCATCCCCGCTTCGCCTGAGCAGCTGGTCAGAGCGCCAGAATCCGATCTCGTGTTCCTCGACGCCCGCACGAACCTCGCGGGCGCGAAGGCGCTGTCGCAGATCCTTCGCACGACTGGGCTGTCGGTCCCGCTCCTGCTCATCGTCACGGAGGGCGGCCTCACCGCGGTCACGCCCGACTGGGGCGTCGACGACGTGGTGCTCATGGACGCCGGGCCGGCGGAGGTCGATGCGCGCATCCGCCTCGCCCTGGGCCGGGCACAGTCCGCGCAGCCGTCGGAGCGCATCCAGACCTCCGGAGTCGTCATCGACGAGGCCAGCTACTCGGCGAAGGTGCACGGCCGCACGCTCGACCTCACCTACAAGGAGTTCGAGCTGCTCCGCTTCCTGGCCGCGCACCCCTCGCGCGTGTTCACCCGCGAGCAGCTGCTCAGCGAGGTGTGGGGCTACGACTACTTCGGCGGCACTCGGACGGTGGACGTGCACGTGCGGCGCCTCCGGGCCAAGCTCGGCGACCTCGACAGCCTCATCGGCACCGTCCGCAACGTGGGCTACCGCTTCAACGTGCACGAGGAAGACGACCAGGGCGCGCCGACCGTCACCGCACGTTAACGTCGCACCCCTCGCCTGCGGCGGGCCGGGTGGCATGATGAGTGGATGACCGACAGCGCCCTCGACGAAGACCGCACCGCCAGCGACTTCGACGACGACTTCGAGCCGTTCGACATCGAGGGCGCGCCCGAACTTCCCGCCGAACGCTACCTCGACCGCGAGCTCAGCTGGCTCGCGTTCAACCAGCGCGTGCTGGAGCTCGCCGAGGATCCGCTGCTCCCCGTGCTGGAGCGCGCCAACTTCCTCGCGATCTTCGCGTCGAACCTCGACGAGTTCTTCATGGTGCGGGTCGCGGGCCTGAAGCGCCGCATCGTCACGGGTCTCGCGGTGCCCACGAACGTGGGTCGCGCCCCGCAGGACGTACTGAGCGACATCTCGAGGAAGGCGCACGAACTGCAGGAGCGGCACGCCGCCGCGTACCAGGAGCTCGTGAAGCCCGCCCTCGCCGAGGCCGGCATCCGCGTCGTCGCCTGGTCCGACCTGGGCGAGCGCGAGACGGCCCACCTGCGCGCCTACTTCTCGGCCCAGATCTTCCCAGTGCTCATGCCGCTCGCGGTGGATCCGGCGCATCCGTTCCCCTACATCTCGGGCCTCTCGCTGAACCTGTCGGTGCGCGTGCGCAACAGCCGCACGGGCCGGCAGGAGTTCGCCCGCGTCAAGGTGCCGCAGATGCTGCCGCGCTTCGTGCGCGTCGACCCCGACGAGTCGATCGAGCAGGCCAGGTACGTCACCCTCGAGGACCTCATCGCCAACCACCTCGGCGACCTGTTCCCGGGCATGGAGATCGTCGAGCACCACGTGTTCCGCATCACCCGCAACGAGGACGTCGAGATCGAGGAGGACGAGACCGAGAACCTCATCAAGGCGCTCGAGAAGGAGCTCCTCCGGCGCCGCTTCGGTCCGCCCATCCGCCTCGAGATCACCGAGGACATGGACGACGTGACGCTGGGCCTCCTCGTGCGCGAGCTCGACGTCACCGAGCAGGAGGTCTTCCGCCTTCCCGCGCCGCTCGACCTCGGCGGGTTGTTCGACCTGGCCAGGCTCGACCGTCCCGAACTGCACTACCCCACCCACGTGCCCACGACGAACGCGCACCTGCTGCCGTCGGAGCCGAACCGCCAGGCAGACATCTTCAAGGCCGTCTCGCGACAGGACGTGCTCCTCCACCACCCCTACGAGTCGTTCGCGACGAGCGTGCAGGCCTTCCTCGAACAGGCGGCCGCCGACCCCGACGTGCTCGCCATCAAGCAGACGCTCTACCGGACGTCGGGCGACAGCCCCATCGTCGAGGCGCTCATCGACGCGGCCGAGTCCGGCAAGCAGGTGCTCGCCCTCGTCGAGATCAAGGCACGCTTCGACGAGCAGGCGAACATCTCGTGGGCCCGCAAGCTCGAGAAGGCGGGCGTGCACGTCGTCTACGGCCTCGTCGGGCTGAAGACCCACTGCAAGCTCGCCCTCGTGATCCGGCAGGAGAAGGGGGGACTCCGCCACTACAGCCACATCGGCACGGGCAACTACAACCCCAAGACGAGCCGCATCTACGAGGACCTCGGCCTGCTGACCGCCGACGACCAGGTCGGCAAGGACCTCACCCGCCTCTTCAACGAGCTCTCGGGCTACGCGATCGAGAAGAAGTTCAAGCGCCTGCTCGTGGCACCCCTGCACCTGCGCAAGGGCCTGCTCAAGCTCATCGCCGCCGAGACGCGCAACGCCGAGGCCGGCCGGCCCAGCGGCATCCGGATCAAGGTGAACTCGATCGTCGACGAGGCCATCATCGACGCGCTCTACCGGGCGTCGAACGCCGGCGTGCCCGTCGACGTCTGGGTGCGCGGCATCTGCAGCCTGCGCCCGGGCATCCCCGGGCTCAGCGAGAACATCCGGGTGCGCTCCATCCTCGGGCGCTACCTCGAGCACTCGCGCATCTTCTCGTTCCTGAACGACGGCGACCCGCAGGTGTTCATCGGCTCGGCCGACATGATGCACCGCAACCTCGATCGTCGCGTCGAGGCGCTGGTGCGGCTCGTCGACCCCGAGCACCTCACCGAGATCGCATCCCTGTTCGACCGCGCCATGGACGACCGCACGAGCGCGTGGCACCTGTCGGGCGACGGCGAGTGGGTGCGGCATTGGATCGACGACGCCGGGCATCCGCTGGAGGACATGCAGTCGAAGCTGATGCAGCAGATCGGCCAGCGTACCCGTCCGGGGAAGCGGCGTTGACCGCCACGGCCATCTACGCGGCCGGCGCCGTGTGCTGGCGCGTCATCGACGGCCGGATCCACGTGCTCGTCGTGCACCGCACCGCGTACGGTGACGTGACCATCCCCAAGGGCAAGGTCGACCCCGGCGAGTCGCTCCCCCGCACGGCCGTGCGCGAGATCGCCGAGGAGACCGGCCTCGACGTCGCGCTCGGCGTGCCGCTCGGCGTCTCGCGCTACCCGCTGCCCAGCGGGCGCGAGAAGATCGTGCACTACTGGGCCGCCGAGGTGAGCGATCGCGCCGTCCAGCGATCGACGTTCAAGCCGAACTCCGAGATCGCCGCCCTCGAGTGGGTCACGGTGAAGCGCGCCCGCGGCTACCTCAGCCACCAACCCGACGTCGAGATCCTCGACACGTTCGCGAAGCTGCTCGACCAGGGCGTCACGAGCACCTTCCCGCTCCTTCTGGTGCGCCACGGCAAGGCCGTCTCACGGGGCGGATGGAAGGGCACGGATGCCGCGCGCCCCCTCGCCGAGCGCGGCGTGCAGCAGGCGGCCGCGCTCGTCGACACGATCACCGCGTGGGCGCCCCGGCGCATCGTCACCTCGCCCGCGGTGCGCTGCGTCACCACGGTCGCGCCCCTCGCCGCCGCCACCGGCATCCCGATCAAGCGCGACGAGGGCATCAGCCAGGACGCCTGGGAGTCGGGCAACGACGAGGTGCGCCGCGTCGTCGGCAAGCGCGTGCGCGCTGGCAAGCCGGCCGTGATCTGCGGACACGGTCCCGTGCTGCCCGAGATGGTGCGCGAGATCGCCTTGGCGACGGCCACGCCGCTCGGTTCGTACGTGACGGATGCCGCGGGGCTCGAGCCCGGCGCCTTCAGCGTGGTGCACCTCTCGGCCACGAATTCCGGCTCGGGCATCGTCGCCATCGAGACGCACGCGCCCCGCGCCTGACGCCGTCCCGAGGGCGGCTTCCGGGGAACTCCCAGCCCGCGGCATCCGTGCGACAGGGCTCGTTCACCTGCCGTTTACCGTCGTGGCGGAAGCTCGTAAGGCGCGCGGCCTAGCGTCGCAGGCGGGCCGGCACCCGGCCCATCCCCTGCAATCAAGAACCCCGGAAGGGAATCACGTGAACCTCAAGCGTTTCGGCGTGCCCGTCGTCGTCGCCATCACCGCGGCGATCGCGCTCAGCTCCTGCGCCGCGAACGAGGGCGGCGCCGCCGCCCCGGAGTCGGCCTCGTCGCTCTCGGGCAACCTCGTCGGCGCCGGCGCGTCCTCGCAGGATGCCGCACAGCAGGCGTGGATCGCCGGCTTCCAGACGGCCAACCCCGACGTGACGATCGACTACGACCCCTCGGGCTCGGGCGCAGGCCGCGAGACCTTCCTCGAGGGTGCGAGCGACTTCGCCGGCTCGGACCGCGCATTCAAGGACGAGGAGATCGCCGCGGGCGGCTTCGCCAAGTGCGCCGCCGACACGTCGGTGGTCGAGCTGCCCATGTACATCTCCCCCATCGCGGTGATCTTCAACGTCGAGGGCGTCGACACGCTCAACCTCGACGCCGCGACCATCGCGGGCATCTTCGCCGGCAACATCACGAAGTGGAACGACGAGGCCATCGTCGCGCTGAACCCCGACGCGACGCTGCCCGACCTGGCGATCACGCCCGTGCACCGCTCCGACGACTCGGGCACCACCGAGAACTTCACCGACTACCTCGGCGCCGCGGCCCCCGACGTGTGGACGTACGAGGCCGACGGCGTCTGGCCGTTCGAGGGCGGCGAGGCCGCACAGGGCACCTCGGGCGTCGTCGACGCGGTGACCAACGGCACCGGCACCATCGGCTACGCCGACGCCTCGCGCGCCGGCGACCTGGGCACCGTCGCGGTGCAGGTCGGCGACGACTTCGTCGAGTTCTCGCCCGAGGCCGCCGCGGCCATCGTCGACGCCTCGCCCGAGGCCGAGGGTCGCGCCGACGGCGACATCGCCATCGAGATCGACCGCACCTCCGAGGAGGCCGGCGTCTACCCGATCGTGCTGGTGAGCTACATCATCGGCTGCCAGGACTACGAGGACGACGAGAACGTCGAGCTCGTGAAGTCGTACTTCTCGTACATGGCCAGCCCCGAGGGCCAGAACGTGGCGGCTGACGCCGCCGGCTCTGCGCCGATCTCGGACACCCTGCGCGAGCAGATCACGGCTGCGATCGACTCGATCCAGTAGTAGGTTCGTGCCCGACCCCGACGTTTCCTCATGAACGCGACGGGGTCGGGCACGGTCATGTCCCACGATCCACCACCACCTGAACTCGAGGATCACGCCAGATGAGCACCGCCACCACCGCCATCAAGGCGAAGCAGCGACCGGGCGACCGGGTCTTCTCGGGCTCCGCGGTCTTCGCGGGATCGATGATCCTCGTCACGCTCGCCGCCGTCGCCGTCTTCCTGATCGTGCAGAGCCTTCCCGCGCTCATCGCGAGCCACGAGGATGCGTCGATCCTCACCGACAACTTCTGGAACTACGTCGGTCCCCTGCTCTTCGGCACGGTCTGGGCCGCCGCGCTCGCCCTGCTCATGGCGATCCCCGTCTCGATCGGCATCGCCCTCTTCATCTCGCACTACGCGCCGCGCCGTCTCGCCTCGGTCCTGGGCTACATCGTCGACCTGCTCGCCGCGGTGCCGTCCGTGGTGTTCGGCCTCTGGGGCATCGGCGTGCTCGCCCCGGCGGTGCAGCCGGTGTACTCCTGGCTCGTCGACAACTTCGGCTGGTTCCCCCTCTTCGCCGGCCCCGTCTCGGGCACCGGCCGCACGATCCTCACCGCCGCGATCGTGCTCGCCGTGATGGTGCTGCCGATCATGACCGCGATCTGCCGCGAGGTGTTCCTGCAGACCCCGGTCCTCCACGAGGAGGCCGCACTCGCCCTCGGCGCCACCCGGTGGGAGATGATCCGCACCGCCGTGCTGCCCTTCGGCCGCTCGGGCATCGTCTCGGCCGCCGTGCTCGGCCTCGGCCGGGCGCTCGGCGAGACGATGGCGGTGGCCATGGTGCTCTCCGCCAGCGGCGCCGTCACGTTCAAGCTGCTCACCTCGGTGAACCCGTCGACGATCGCGGCGAACATCGCCCTGACGTTCCCCGAGGCCTACGGCATGAACGTCAACGTGCTCATCGCGACGGGCCTCATCCTCTTCATCGTGACCTTCGTGGTCAACGCCATCGCACGCTGGATCGTCAGCCGCCGCAAGGAATTCTCGGGAGCCAACTGATGTCCGTCACGACGAAGCCCGAGCCCACCGCCGTCGCGGTGCCCATCGAGAACTCCCTCACCGCCGGGCGCCTGCCCACCCCCGCACCGTGGATGATCCTCGGCGCAGCCATCCTCGTCGCCGCCGCGATCTTCGGCGTCCTGGCCCTCGCCGACGGCAGCGGATTCAACTGGGGCGGCGCGCTGCTCGTCGGCGCCGTGCTCTACATCCCGTCGATCTGGCTCTTCTCGATGCTCGTCGAGGGCCGCCGGCGGGCCATGGACCGCCTCGTCACGGCGCTCGTGACCGGTGCATTCGTGCTCGCGATGATCCCGCTCATCTCGCTCACCATCACCGTCATCACGTTCGGGCTCAACCGGTTCGACGCCGACTTCTTCACGATGTCGATGCGCAACGTGACCGGCGAGGGCGGCGGCGTGCTGCACGCGATCGTCGGCACGGTGCTCATGACGGGCACCGCGGCGATCATCTCCATCCCCATCGGCCTGATGACCTCGATCTACCTCGTCGAGTACGGCCGCGGCCGCCTCGCGCGGGGCATCACGTTCCTCGTCGACGTCATGACCGGCATCCCGTCGATCGTCGCCGGCCTGTTCGCCTACGCCCTGTTCTCGATCTTCCTGGGGCCGGGCACCCGCACGGGCATCGCCGGCGCCGTGGCCCTGTCGGTGCTGATGATCCCCGTGGTCGTGCGGTCGAGCGAGGAGATGCTGCGCCTCGTGCCGAACGAGCTGCGCGAGGCGGCCTTCGCCCTCGGCGTGCCGAAGTGGCTGACCATCGTGAAGGTGGTGCTCCCGACCTCGATCGCCGGCATCACGACCGGCATCATGCTCTCGATCTCGCGGGTCATCGGCGAGACCGCCCCGCTCCTCATCGCGGCGGGGTTCACCCAGAGCATGAACTGGAACCTGTTCGACGGGCGCATGTCGTCGCTGCCCGTCTTCGTCTACACGCAGTACGCCAATCAGGGCAACCCACCCGAGGCGTACCTCGACCGCGCGTGGGCCGCCGCGCTCACCCTCATCCTCATCGTCATGGCGCTGAACCTCATCGCCCGTCTCGTCGCCAAGTTCTTCGCACCGAAGTTCGGCCGCTGACCCTCCCCCAGTAAGGAAATCCGTGTCAAAGCGCATCGAAGTCCGCGACCTCAACGTCTACTACAGCAAGTTCCTTGCCGTGGAGGGCGTGAGCCTCGAGATCGAGCCCCGCAGCGTCACCGCCTTCATCGGCCCGTCGGGCTGCGGCAAGTCGACCTTCCTCCGCACGCTCAACCGCATGCACGAGGTGATCCCCGGCGCGCGCGTCGAGGGCGAGGTGCTCGTCGACGGCAACAACCTGTACGACCCCGACGTCGACCCGGTGCTCGTGCGGCGCCAGGTGGGCATGGTGTTCCAGCGACCCAACCCGTTCCCCACGATGTCCATCAAGGAGAACGTGCTCGCGGGAGTGAAGCTCAACAACCGGCGCATCTCCAAGACGGATGCCGACGACCTCGTCGAGAAGTCCCTGCGCGGCGCCAACCTCTGGAACGAGGTCAAGGACCGCCTCGACCGCCCCGGATCGGGCCTCTCGGGCGGCCAGCAGCAGCGCCTCTGCATCGCCCGCGCCATCGCGGTGTCGCCCGAGGTCATCCTCATGGACGAGCCGTGCTCGGCGCTCGACCCGATCTCCACGCTCGCGATCGAGGACCTCATCGAGGAGCTCAAGCTGCAGTACACGATCGTCATCGTGACGCACAACATGCAGCAGGCCAGCCGCGTCTCCGACAAGACGGCGTTCTTCAACATCGCCGGCACCGGCAAGCCGGGCAACCTCATCGAGTACGCGGACACCACCACGATCTTCTCGAACCCGACCGTGCAGGCCACCGAGGACTACGTGTCGGGCCGCTTCGGCTGATCACCGTCCGATTCGCCGACGGCGACCGTCAGTCGCGCGGGCTCAGCAGGTACGCGTTGAGGTCGCGCGTCTCCTCCACGTCATAGGGCATCGGCCGGCCGTCGAGCTCGGTGATGCCCGCAGCCAGTCGCACGCTCGACACGAGCCACGCGGCATCCGCCGACCTGAGCTCGTCGACGGGGATGTCGCGGTACTCGGTGCGCCGACCGGATGCCTCGAGGTGCTCGAAGAGGCTCAGCTGGGTCGTGCCGTGCAGGATCGCGCCCGAGGGCGCGGGGGTGGACCAGACCTCGCCGTGCCGGAGGATGACGCTCGAGGTCGGGCCCTCCATGACGTAGCCGTCGCTCGTG
Source organism: Agromyces sp. 3263 (assembly GCF_031456545.1). Taxonomy (NCBI): domain Bacteria; kingdom Bacillati; phylum Actinomycetota; class Actinomycetes; order Micrococcales; family Microbacteriaceae; genus Agromyces; species Agromyces sp. 3263. The sequence goes on along the minus strand of NZ_JAVDUV010000001.1, from coordinate 2,768,716 downwards.
ACGAAGATCGTGTCGTCCGCGCCACGGCGGCGCGCCTCGCGGAGCGCCGCCATGTTGACGGCGTAGCTCAGCGTCTTCGCCCCGAGGAGCAGCCAGGGTGCGCGTTCCGCGGTGCCGCGGTCGTAGCCGCGATCGAGCGTGACGACGCGGATGCCGCGCTCGCGCACCGCGCTGAAGTCGGCCGCGGGCGCCACGTGCAACCACGCGGTGGGCGCAGGCCCGTGCTCGACGCCACGGCTCAGCACGAGCTTGAGCGCGAACTCGCCCGTCACCGGCAGGCCCGCGACGGCCCGCGCGATGGCCGCCTCCCACTGCGGGAGGTTCGGCTCGGGCAGCTCGCAGATGCGCGCTGAGTTGCGCAGCCGCTCGAGGTGCGGCCGCGCCTCCTGCGGGTGGCCGTCGACCACGCCGATGGTCTCGAAGATGCCGTCGCCGCGCTGCGTCGAGAGCTCGCCCACGCGGAGCGCGGGAGCCGACGCATCGACCTCGCGGAACGTGCCGTCGAGATCGGTCGCGGGGGCGTCGGCGGGCAGCGGTTCGATGAGCAGGGTGAGCGTGTCGGGCATGCTCCGATGCTACGCGGACGAGCCGACCGGCAGGGTCGACGACCGGGCGTCGTCCGCGCCGGGGCATGGAAATGCCGGGCCGCAGAACGCCTCTCGGCGCGAGGCCGCTCGGAGCGGCGAATATTGGAGCCCGGGGTTACTGCGGCCCGGCACATCAAGTGTAAACGAGGTCGGGGGGTGGTTCATTCCCGGGAGCGGGGCCGTCGCGGCATCCGCTTCGCTCCGGGGCACCCGGGGCAGCCTGGGGCACCCGGGGCCCGCAGGGCACCCGCCGACTCAGTCCAGGGCGTCGCGACGCCAGAGCCGGGCGCACGAGGAGAGCTCGTCGGCCAGCTGGGTGAGGCGCAGCGCCCGCTGGGTCAGCTCGCCGGGGCGATCGGGGTGCACCGCGTCCGCGGCATCCGCATCGTCGGCGAGGCTCGTGAAGCCCGCCGCGACGACCCGCGAGAAGGCGGCGGCACGGTCGAGCGCCACCGCGAAGTCGCCGGCGAAGAGCCCGTGCAGGATGCGGTCGGCGAGCTCGCGCACCTCGTCGGGACCGGCCGGCACCGGTGCGCCCGCGACGACCTGGTCGATCGTGTGCGAGACCTCCGTGCCGCGCTGGAAGGCCAGGCTGATGCCCAGCGGGTCCTGTCGGATCAGGGTGCGCAGCAGGTAGACCCGCCAGAGCGCCCCCGGCAGGCTCTTCGCCGACGCGTGGGACCAGAGCTCGGCGATCGCGTCGATGCCGTGCTCGTCGGTGTAGGTGACGAGTCGCTCGACGACCGTCGGGTCGGGATCGGCACGCACCCGGGACAGGATCGCGGCCGCGGTGTCGTGGGCGACCCGGCTCACGTGAGCCGGATCCTCGGCGCCGAGGTAACCCTCGAACATGCCGTTCGGAAAGCGAGTGGGTCGATGGAAGTCGGAAGCCATTACGGCAAGGCTACTCGCCCCGGCTGGACGAGGGACCGGCATGCGGCTCCTGTTAGGGTGGTCGATGCCCCTATAGCTCAGTTGGTTAGAGCAACGGACTTCAACACAACAATGGAGCGCCAGCGCCGAAATGCGCTGGATGACCGCCGCTATATGCTGGAACGCCCTGAGAGCCGGCCGTACTCGCCTCGTTCGCGCGAGGCAGTGACAATCGGACCGGATTGGGTAATCAGCAGGTAACCGCAAGGGAACCTCAGAGACTACACGCGGCGCACCTGAACGATCCGGTCGAAGGTGAAGATATAGTCCAGACTGCAAGCCGCCACGGCGGTGGCTGGGGAAACCCAGTGCAGCAGGTTAATCCGTGGGTCCAGGGTTCGAGTCCCTGTGGGGGCACCGCCATATTGCATCTCGCCTGAGGCATGTCAAGGGCCTATCGACGCCCCGCAGCCCCGCGTAGAACTGATGTCACGGGTCGCAAGACCCGGACAGGCGGGCCGGGCCGACCGGCGCAGCGCAATCGACCACGCGCATCCCAGGACGCGTCGGCCGGTGCCGGTCCGCCATGAACGAACGCAATTCGATGGGGAATGGTGCGAGATGCTCGCGCGACAGGAAACGCAGGCCCGCTCCCGCGTGGAGCTCATGCCGCTGAGTCCGACGACGTGGCGTGTGTGCAACGATCGCTACGCCGACGGCGACCTCAGGCGCGTGGTCGGCTACCTCCAGACCATCGACGACGGGTACGAGATGCTGTGGATGCGTCCTCGCCCGGGAGTGGTCTACCGGTACGCGACGATGGATGCCGCAGTGACGGCGATCACCGCTCGGCTCGAACTCACCTCGGACCCCGACTGACGAGCCGACCCGCCTTGCCGTCAGCGACCCGTCGCCATGGGCACCGCCCGACGGGAGTCCGGGTCACGCGGAGGACTCGGACATCCCCGTCACGGCAGCTCCTCCCCAGGTTCCCCTTCCCGCACGGCGTCGAGCGGGTGACAACACGGTAGCCCCGCAAGCTCGCGGCCGGAAGGGGCATCCGCCGATCGACCGTGCGCGGAATGCGGGAATCCGGGAGCGGTTGTGGACCCCCGCAGTCGAAACCGTCGAAGCGATGTGCCCGAGCGCAGGTCAGCCGACGAGCGCCCGGAACCCCGACATCAGTGCGACGCGCTCGGCCGAGTCGCGAGCCAGCGGGGTGACCGACAGCGTGGTGACGCCCGCGGCACGGAACGCCTCGACCCGTTCGGCGACGTACGAAGCCGGACCGATGAGCGACACCGCGCGCACGAGCTCATCGGGCACCGCCGCGATGGCCTCGTCACGACGGCCCTCGAGGTAGAGGTCCTGGATGCGCGCCGCCTCCGCCTCGAAGCCGTAGCTCGAGATGAGGTCGTTGTAGAAGTTCTTGCCGCGGGCACCCATGCCGCCGACGTAGAGCGCCAGCTGCGGCTTCACGAGCGGCAGCACCGCCTCGGGATGATCGGTGATGGCGAGCGCCGGGCTGGCGAACACGTCGAGCGGGGCCAGGTCGGCGGACCGCTTGGCGGTGCCGGCCGCCAGCGCGTCGCCCCACACGTCGGCCGCCCGTTCGGGGTGGAAGAACATCGGCAGCCAGCCGTCGGCGATCTCCGCCGTCTGCTCGACGGACTTGGGGCCCAGGGAGGCGATCGTGATCGGGATGCGCTCGCGCACCGGGTGGTTGATGAGCTTCAGCGGCTTGCCGAGCCCCGTGCCCTCGCCGGCGGGCAGCGGGATGCGGTACTTCGCACCGTCGTGCACCACCGGCTCGCGCCGCCAGGTCATGCGGCAGATGTCGACGATCTCGCGGGTGCGGCCGAGCGGCGCGTCGTAGCGCACCCCGTGGAATCCCTCGATCACCTGGGGTCCGGATGCCCCGATGCCGAGCTCGAAGCGTCCGCCGGAGACGTAGTCCAGGCCCGCCGCCGTCATCGCCGTGAGCGTGGGGGTGCGCGTGTAGAGCTGCAGGATGCCCGACGCGAGCGTGATGGTCGACGTGCGCGCCGCGAGGAAGCCGAGCTGGCTCACCGCGTCGAACGAGTAGGCCTCCGGCACGGCGACGAGGTCGACGCCCGCCCGCTCGAGCTCGGCGACCTCGTCGGCGACCTCGCGGAATCCGCCTGCGTAGCTCAGGAACATGCCGACGCGCATCCATCACTCCTCGTCGTGTGCTGTGGCCCGGCGTGGTGTCGACGGGCACCTCAGACCATAACCGAGGACCGGCGCGCGGCCGCGTCGGTTGTGGGGACCCGACTACGTGGCGATGACGACGATCGGATCGGTGGTGGGTTGCGCTGAGCCGCCCTCGGGCTCGACCGTGACCCCCACGGCGACACCCGGGCTGAAGGAACCGTCGAGCACGCGCCACGTCTCGCCGCCGTTCGCGTCGAACGTGCCGGCGGCCGCGGCGCCCGAGTCGTCGATGTACCAGAGCTCGTAGGTCTGGCCGGCCTCGAGTGGCGGCAGTCCATCGACGACGACGCCCGACCGGCCCTTCGCGGCCGAGGTCACGAGCGTGATCTCGCCGCCGCCCGGAACCTCGTGGGTCTGCGACTGGGCGTCGGGCGCTGAAGCGATGGCGGCCATCTCGCGCTGGGCGCCCCAGCCGTTCGGGCCCGACCATCCGACGCCGAGCACGATGCCGGTGATGAGCACGACGGCCGCGGCGGCCGAGGCGATGAGCGCGACGGGCCGCTGGAACCAGCGGCGGTGCGCGGCGGACTCGACCGGGCCCGCGACGGAGGGCGGGGCTGCCGGCGCGGGCGTCGAAGCATCGACGGCTGCGGCATCCGGAACCGGCGCGGCATCCGGGACCGACGCGGCAGCCGTGACGGGAGCGGAGGCGACGTGCGCCCTCGGCTGCCCGGGCGACTGCTGCGGCGTGCGATCCAGCGCGGCCATGAGGCCGGCCTTCAGCGACGGCGGCGGCGTCACCGCTTCGGTCTGCTCGGCGAGATGCGACGCCGATCGCGCGTAGGCGTCGACCTCCTCGCGCAGTTCGGCGGAGTCGGCGAGCACGCGCTCGAACGCGACGCGCTCGTCGGGGTCGAGCGCGTCGAGCGCATAGGCCGCCGCGAGCCCCCGGTACGCCTCGACGGAGGCGGGCCGGCGATCCGAGCCGTCGTCGGGTCGCTCCTGGTCGTCGCTCATGTCGTCACCCCCAATGCCGTGCGGAGCCGGATCATGCCGTCTCGCAACCGGGTCTTGACGGTGCCGAGGGGCACCTGGAGTCGTTCGGCGATCTCGCTCTGGGTGAGGCCGCCGTAGTAGGCGAGCCGCACGCACTCGCGCTGCAGGTCGCTCAGCTCGCCGAGCGCGCCCTGCACCCGCTCGTGCTCGACGCTCGTCTCGGCGGCCTCGGCCACCGTGTCGACGGGAACGTCGAGATCGCGCACGCCGATGCGAAGGTCGCGATCGCGAGACGCCTGGGCGGAGCGGATGCGGTCGACGGCCCGGCGATGCGCCATGGTGAACATCCACGAGAGCGCGTTGCCCTTGTGGGCATCGAAGCGGGCGGCGGACTGCCAGATCTCGAGGTACACGTCCTGCGTCACCTCCTCGGCCTGCGCGGGATCGACGACCAGGCGGCGGATGAGGCCGAACAGGCGCGGGGCCGTCGCGTCGTAGAGCGCACTGAACGCGACGCGGTCACCGCGCCCGACGGACGCGAGCAACTCGTCGATGGTCGGGCGCGACGCCGACGTGCGATCACCGTCGTCTGCCATTGCGTCAAGCATGACAGATCGCTGCTGCGGCGCGGCACCGGTTGCGGCGCGCGCCGGAGGATAGGCGAGTGCACGGCTCATTCCTCGGCGGGGGCTGGGGTGGTCACGGGGGATCCTGCTCTCTCGGGTCGTCGGTGATTCGCAGCCGAAGGCAGAACCGATTGGTCGGACGCCGCCACGATCGGTGGCCGGATGCCGGGACGCGCCGATTCGCGATCGGTCCAATCCGTTCCCGAGCCCACGCCGAACCCCTCGCATCGGCCCCGAACGAGGCCGACTTCCACGAAGGAGTACACCGATGCGATCCTCGTCACGCAGCACTCGCACCGCCATCGCCGCCCTCTCGATCGTCGCACTCGCGACCCTCGGGCTCGCCGGCTGCAGCGCGAACGCAACGACCACCGAGAGCGAAGAGCCCATGACGTCCGAGTCGGCTGAGCCGACCGAGGAGGCCATGGAGATGGACCCGGCGGCCGACCTCGTCGGCGCCGGCTGCGCCGCCTACGCCGAGCAGGTGCCCGACGGCGCCGGATCGGTCGAGGGCATGTCGACCGACCCCGTGGCCGTTGCGGCCTCCAACAACCCGATCCTCACGACGCTGACCGCGGCCGTCTCGGGGCAGCTGAACCCCGACGTGAACCTCGTCGACACGCTCAACGGCGACGAGTTCACCGTGTTCGCTCCGGTCGACGACGCGTTCGCGAAGATCGACCCGGCGACGATCGAGGCGCTGAAGACGGATTCCGCGACGCTCACGAGCATCCTCACGTACCACGTGGTGCCCGGCCAGCTGTCGCCCGATGAGGTGGTCGGCACCCAGACCACCGTGCAGGGCGGCACCGTCGAGGTGACCGGCTCGGGTGACGACCTCATGGTCAACGACGCCAAGGTGATCTGCGGTGGCGTGCACACGGCGAACGCGACCGTGTACCTCATCGACACGGTGCTCATGCCCCCCATGTAGCACCCACCGTGCGAACGGCTCCGACGATCCGGCGTCGGAGCCGTTCTCGCGCGTCGGGCCGCAGGCCGTGCCCGCGCGCTTGCAGGTGTCTCCGAGCGGGATGGCGCAAGCTGGTCCTCCACGGACGTGCGACCCGACGCGACGGAACGGAGGCACCATGGGCTGGAGCCTGCTGCTCGACGTGTTGCTCGTGCTGGCCTTCATCGCCGCCGCCGTGCACGGGTACCGCGCGGGCCTCCTGCGCACCGCCGCCGGCCTCATCGGGCTCGTGCTCGGCGGCCTCGCCGCGTACCTCGTGATGCCGTGGGTGTCGGGGTTGGTCCCTGCACCGGAATGGCGCGCACCCGCGGCGATCGGGACGGCGCTGGTGCTCCTGTCACTCGGCGCGTGGCTCGGGGCCGTGGTCGGGCGTGCACTCCGCCGTGGAGCGCAAGCCGTGAAGCTCGGAGTGCTCGACCGCGTGCTCGGCGCCATCGGCAACCTCCTCGTCGCGGCCTTCGTGGTCGCGCTCGTCGCCTCCGGCGTGTCCGCGATGGGCGTGCCCGTGCTCTCGCCGGCCATCGCCGGCTCCCGCGTGCTCACCACGCTCGACCAGGTCACCCCCGCGCCGACCCGCACGCTGCTCGCCGAGATCCGCACCGCGGCGCTCGGCCAGGGCATCCCGTGGCTGGTGCAGGTGCTCGATGCGCCGACCGAGGCGCCCGAGTTGCCCTCGGGCGGCGTCGATGACGCCGAGCTCGCACGCGCGGCGACCTCGGTGGTGCGCGTCACCGGCACGGCCTTCCAGTGCGGCAGCAACCTGTCGGGCAGCGGCTTCGTCGTCGCCGACGACCGGATCGTCACCAACGCGCATGTGGTCGCCGGCGTCACCGAGCCGATCGTCGAGGCGCCCGGGCAGCCGGCGCTCGCCGGGCGCGTGGTGGCCTTCGACCAGGAGAACGACCTCGCCGTCATCGCCGTGTCGGGGTTGCTGACCCCGCCGCTGCCGATCGACGACCTCGCCACCGGCTCCGACGCCGCCGTGGCGGGTTACCCGTTCGGCGGTCCGCTCGAACTGCGCCCGGCCCGCGTGATGTCCGTCGGGCCGATCACCATCGAGGAAAGCGGCCGCACCTCGACGCGCGAGATCATGACGGTCGCCGCCGACGTCGACCACGGCAACTCGGGCGGTCCGGTGCTCACGGGTGACGGCGCCGTGGGCGGCGTGGTGTTCGCCAAGTCGGACTCCGTCGAGAACGTGGGCTACGCCATCCCGGTGTCGACGCTGTCGCCGCTCGCCGAGCAGGCGCCGTTGCTGGACGACGCGGTGGACTCGGGGTCGTGCGCCGACTGATCGGCCACACGGCCGAGCGGTGCAGCGCCGTCCGGCTCAGTCGGCCGTGAACCCCTCGAACCGGATGCCCCAGCTGACCTGCCACTCGTCACCCGGGTCGAGCCAGCGCAGCCCGCGACCCGAGTTGAACGCCTCGGCGGGAGCCGTCATCGGCTCCACGGCGATCGCCACGTCGCCGTCCTCGCCGGGGAACTCGCGGCTGGTGTAGACCTGCACGTAGTCGAACTCGTCGTCGGCCCAGATGGACACCGTTCGCCCGTCGGGCGCGGTGAGCGTGTGCAGCACGACACCGTCTTCGCTGGCCACCTCGCCGAACGCGTCGTCGAGGTGGAGGTCGCTCACACGCCGGCCGTCGCGCAGGTCCCACTCGGTGTCGTCGACGGGAACCTCGCCGGTGGGCAGCAGGCGGTCGTCGACCTCGATGTGGCTCGCCGCGTCCAGGCGCAGCGTGAGGTCGCCGGTGGGCACGCCGCCGATCTTCAGGTAAGGGTGCGAGCCGAGCGCGACCGGCGCCGCCTCGGCGCCCAGGTTCTCCACGTAGTGGGTGACCTTGAGGCCGTCGGCGACGAGCTCGTAGTGCACGGCGGTGCCGAGCAGGTAGGGGTAGCCGAGCTGCGGGTAGATCGTCGCCGAGAGGGTCACCGAGTCGCGCTCGCGGGCGATCGGCTTGTACTCGGTGTACCGCAGCAGGCCGTGGATGGCGTTGTTGCGGGCCGGCTCGGTGATGGCGAGCTGGTGCTCGACGCCGTCGTGGGTCCACCGGCCGTCGCGGATGCGGTTCGGCCACGGCGCGAGCACGATGCCGGCGCCCATGGGGGGCGCCTGGTCCTCGGCGTAGGGAGGAACGAGGTCGATGCCGTTGATGCTGAGGGTGCGGATGCCCGCAGCGACGGCCGTGATCGTGGCCTGCAGGTCGCCGCTCGACGTCGAGGTCTCGAGCACGAACTGCTCGCCCGTGGGAAGAGTCATGGATCCACTTTAGGGTCTCGGGCGAGGTGCACCGCGAGCCCCGACGCCTCGAGTTCGGCGACGAGCGGCGCCGGCGCCGCGGCATCCGTCACCAGCACGTCGAAGGCGTCGATCGGGGCGATGCGGCCCAGGTGCACCTCGCCGAGCTTCGAGCCGTCGGCAACCACGACGGCCCTGGCCGCGGCGCGCAGCATGAGCGCCTTCACCGCCGCCTCGGGCAGGTTCGCGTTCGTCACGCCGTGTGCCGGGTCGACGCCGTTGCAGCCGATGAAGGCGAGGTCGGCGTGCACCTCCTCGAGCATCGACCCGGCCAGCGGATGCACCAGCGAGTGCTGCTTCGGGCGCAGGGTGCCGCCCGTCACGACGACCGTGAAGCGCGGGATCTCGTCCTCGAGCTCGAGCGCGATCGAGAGGCCGTTCGTGAACACGACGAGGTCGTCGAGGTCGGCGCGGGCCCGCAGGGCGCGTGCGATCTGGAGGGTCGTCGTGCCGACGTCGAGGATGACGCTCTGGCCGCTGCGCACGAGCGACGCGGCGTACTCGCCGATCGACCGCTTCGGCTCCACGGATGCCGCGAGCGCCTCCTCGAAGCTCGGCTCGCGTTCGGGGCGCTCGGCCTCGAGCACCGACGAGGCGGGCACCGCTCCGCCGTGCACGCGGCGGATGGCGCCCTGCCGTTCGAGCGCATCGAGGTCGGCTCGGGCGGTCACCGTCGTGACGCCGAAGGCCGCGCTGAGCTCGGCGACGCGCACGAATCCGCGCTCGGCGACGAGGCCCAGGGCGAGCTGGCGTCGCCGGGGAGCGTCGAGGGGCGCGGGCGTGGCCGTCGCGGCATCCGTCATACCGGCATTCTCGGCGCCGAGCACGGCCTTTGCAATACGAAACCCCGGTTGTTTGCGAAACGAAAGTCGCGTAGGGTGTGCGCGTGCCCGATACCGAACCAGACGCCACCGCGGGGCTCGACGCCATCGTCGACCCGCGCATCGCCGTGCGCCCCACGACGCTCGCCGACGGCCGCGAGCTCATCTACTTCGACGACGCCGACACGACGCTGCCGCCCGAGCGCGCCGTCGACGCGCGCACGCTCGACCCTCGCCCTGCCACGGCCCGCATGCGACAGGACCCGCTCACCGGCGAGTGGATCTCGATCGCGGCGGCCCGCCAGAACCGCGTGTTCCTCCCGCCCGCCGACGCCGACCCGCTCGCGCCGCAGACGGCCACGAACCCGTCCGAGATCCCGAGCAGCTACGACGTGGCCGTCTTCGAGAACCGCTCGCCGTCGTTCGGGCCGGAGCTGTCCGACCCGGCCGCTCCTGCCGCCGACGCCCTGGCCTCGCTCCGCAGCGTCGGGCTCGAGCGCACGCTCACGTCGGTCGGGCGCTGCGAGGTCGTCTGCTTCAGCCCCGAGCACGAGGGGTCCTTCGGCACCCTCGGCGTCTCGCGGGCGCGCACCGTGATCGAGGCGTGGGCGCAGCGCACCGCCGCGCTCTCGGCGCTGCCCGGAGTGGAAGAGGTGTTCCCCTTCGAGAACCGCGGACGTGAGATCGGCGTCACGCTGCCGCATCCGCATGGCCAGATCTACGCCTACCCGTACGTCACGCCGCGCACCGAACGCCTGCTCGCCGCGATCGACGACTACGGCCCCACGCTCATGGCCGACATCCTCGAGCGCGAGCGCAACGGGCCGCGCGTGCTGCTGAGCGGCGAGCACTGGACCGCGTTCGTGCCGTTCGCCGCTCGCTGGCCGATCGAGGTGCACCTGCTCCCCCACCGGCACGTGCCCGACTTCGCGGCAACGACCCTCGCCGAGCGCGATGAGCTGGCTTCGCTGTACCTCACGTTGCTCCGCGGCGTCGACCGGCTCTATGACACCCCGACGCCCTACATCGCCGCCTGGCACCAGGCCCCCGTCAGCGAGCGACGCGACGAGGTGCGGCTGATGCTCCAGCTCACGAGCCCGCGCCGGGCCGCCGACAAGCTCAAGTACCTCGCCGGCTCCGAGGCCGCGATGGGCGCATGGATCGGGGATGTCACGCCCGAGTCACAGGCCGGCGCGCTGCGCCGCGCGATCGGGGAGGTCGAGGTCGACGCATGAACGAGGTCACGGAGGCGATGCACGGGTTCGCCGAATGGTACGGACGGCAGCCCATCGGCGTGTGGTCCGCTCCCGGACGCGTGAACCTCATCGGCGAGCACACGGACTACAACGACGGGTTCGTCTTCCCGTTCGCCATCGACCAGCGCACGGCCGTCGCCCTCGGCGACCGCGACGACCGGGTGATTCGCGTCGCGTCGGGCTTCGCCCCCGACGCCGTCGAGATCCACCTCGAAGAGCTCGCGCCCGACGCGATCAGCGGCTGGTCGGCGTATCCGCTGGGCGTCGCCTGGGCGCTCGGGGAGCTGGGTGCCGACCTCGAGCACGTGCGCGGGGTCGATCTCTACGTCGCGAGCTCGGTGCCGGTCGGCGCCGGCCTCTCGTCGTCGGCCGCGATCGAGAGTGCCGTGGCGCTCGCGCTCGACGAGCACTGGGGCCTCGGCTTCGACCGGCCCACGCTCGCGAAGGTCGGCCAGCTCGCCGAGAACCGCGTGGTGGGGGCGCCGACGGGAATCATGGACCAGTCGGCGTCGCTCCTCGGCGAGGCCGACGGCGGTGTCTTCCTCGACTGCCGCAGCCTCGACGCCGACGTGATCCCGCTCGGCTTCACGGCCGACGGGCTCTCCCTGCTCGTCATCGACACGAAGGTGGAGCACGCGCACGCCTCGGGCGGGTACGCCGCGCGACGCGCATCCTGCGAGGCGGGCGCCCGCGCCATGGGCGTCGAGTCCCTCCGTGACGTGCGCCACGACGACCTCGGCCGTGCGGCCGAACTGCTCGACGACGAGACGTTCCGTCGGGTGCGACACGTGGTGACCGAGGACCAGCGCGTGCTCGATACCGTGCGCACACTGCGCGAACAGGGACCGGGCGCGATCGGCCCGTTCCTCGACGCCTCGCACGTCTCCATGCGCGACGACTTCGAGATCTCGGTGCCCGAGCTCGACCTCGCGGTCGCGACCGCGCAGGCGCATGGCGCGATCGGCGCGCGCATGACGGGCGGCGGCTTCGGCGGCTCGGCCATCGCGCTCATGATCGACGACCTCGTGCCGGTCGTCACACGCGAGGTGCTCGCGGCGTTCGCCGAGCGGGGCTACCGCGAGCCGTCGGTCTTCGTCGTGCACCCGAGCCAGGGCGCGCGCCGCGACGCGTAGGCTGCGGCCGGCGCCGGCGCCGGCGCCCGGTGCGCGGTGCCCCGTGCGTCGCGCGTCAGGACGCCGGCGGCCACTCCTCGGCGAGGATGCCGTAGGTGTATCCGTCGATCCAGCCGAGCTCGGCGTGCCACGAGTCGCGCACGCCGTGCTGCTCCCGTCGCATGCCGAGCTTCTCCATGACCCGCCACGAGGCGACGTTGTCGGCGAAGCACCCGGCGGTCACCCGGTGGAGCCCGAGTTCAGCGAAGGCGAGGTCGAGCAGGGCGCGCGCGATCTCGGTCGCGTACCCCCTGCCGGCGTGCGTCGGATCGATGCAGTAGCCGAGCTGCCCCTCGGCGCCTCGCCACGCGTCGCCGTCGAACTGGCCCATGCCGTCGCGCACGTCGAGCGAGCCTGTTCCGACGACCGCGCCGTCGAGCAGGGCGACCACGGCATGCTGGTCGGGGTCGTCGACGGTGTCCAGCCACGCCGTGCGGAACGCCTCGGGGTCGACCGTGGTGCGCAGCAGCCAGCGGATGACGTCGGGCCGGTTGCGCCAGACGAGCACCTGGTCGAGGTCGTCGCTCGTGGGCGGACGGAGCGTCAGCGGGCCGGCGGCGCGCGGCCAGGCGACCACGTCGGATGTCATGCCGAAGCCTCGACGTGGCTCGGCGTGCCGCCCGTGATGCGCACGAGCTCGTCGAACGTGGTCGGGAAGACCGTCTTCGCGTGCCCGGCGGCGGCCCACACCTCGTCGTAGTCGGCCAGCTGCACGTCGACGATCGTGCGCACCGGCGCGGGATGACCGACGGGCGCGACGCCGCCGATCACCTGGCCGGTGGCCTCCTTGACGGTTTCCTTCGATGCGCGACGGATGGTGCCGCCGAGACGTTCACCGAGCCACTCGGTGTCGACGCGGTGCGCGCCCGACGTGAGCACGAGGATCGGCTCGTCGTCGATCGTGAACACCAGGGAGTTGGCGATCTGCCCGACCTCGACACCGAGGGCGTCGGCGGCGAGCTGTGCGGTGGTCACGGCGTCATCGAACCAGACGACGCGCGGCTCGACGCCCTGCGCAGCGAGTGCGGCGGTGACGCGGTCGACGGCGGCGTGGGACGGCGTGGACGTCTGCTCGGCGGGCATGCGTCGATCCTACGATTCGGCGACGAGCACTTCACGCCCGTGGAGTAGGGTTCCCGCGTGACCGCGACTCCGCCCCCGCCCCCCGGGCGCCTGGCCCGCCGCCTCGGACTCCGCGACGCCGTGGCGATCGGCCTCGCGTCGATGATCGGCGCCGGCGTCTTCGCGGTGTGGCAGCCGGCCGCCGCGGCCGCCGGCCCGTGGCTGCTCGCAGGCCTCGTGATCGCCGCGTTCGTCGCGTATGCGAACGCGAGCTCGACGGGGCAGTTGGCCGCACGCTACCCCGAGTCGGGCGGCGCCTACCGGTACGGGCGGGAGCGGCTCGGCGAGTGGCCGGGGTTCCTCGCGGGGTGGGGCTTCGTCGTCGGCAAGACGGCGAGCTGCGCGGCGATGGCGCTCACGGCCGCCGACTACCTCGTGCCGACCGCCTGGGAGCGGCCCGTCGCCGTGGCGGCCGTCGTGGTGCTTGCGGCGGTCAACCTGCTCGGCATCACCCGCACCGCACGGGCCGCGACGGTCATCGTGGTCGTCGTGCTGGCCGTGCTCGCGCTCGTGCTCGTCGCCGGCGCGACCGGACTGGCCCGCGACGGCATCCCGCCGCAGCAGGATCTGCTGGGAGCCGCGGGCGCCGACCCGTACGGCGTGCTGCAGTCGGCGGGACTCCTCTTCTTCGCCTTCGCGGGCTACGCCCGCATCGCCACGCTCGGGGAGGAGGTGCGCGATCCCGCCCGCACGATCCCGAAGGCGATCGCCATCGCGCTCGGTATCGTCGTGGCGATCTACGCGGCCGTCGCGATCGTGCTCCTGCTCACCCTGGGCGCGGCATACCTCGCGGCCGGCGTGGACGCTCCCCTCGCCGACCTCGTCCAGGTCGGCGGCTGGGACTGGGCGGTGCCGATCGTGCAGGTCGGCGCCGCGGTCGCGGCGCTCGGTGCCCTGCTCGCGCTCATCGCCGGCATCGGCCGCACCACCCTCGCGATGGCGCGCGACCGCGAGCTGCCTGCGCCGCTCGCGGCGGTGCATCCGCGATCGCACGTGCCGTATGTCGCCGAGATCGCGGTGGCCGTCGCGATCGTCGGGCTGGTGCTCGTCGTCGACCTTCGGGGCGCGATCGGGTTCAGCTCCTTCGGCGTGCTCCTGTACTACCTCGTCGCCAATGCGTCGGCGTTCACCCAGCCTGCCTCCGAACGCCGGGTACCGCGCTGGCTGAACATCGCGGGGGCGATCGGATGCCTCGTGCTCGTCGCCACGCTCCCGGTGCAGGCCGTCATCGGGGGGATGGTCGTCTTCGCGGTCGGGGCGGCCGGCCGCCTGATCACGGCCGCCGTCCGGCGTCGACCCCGCGCCGACGGCTGAACGCGCGGCGCGCGTAGGCTGACGCCATGAGCGCCGACCCCTCCGCCCGCATCCTCACCATCGCCGGCGTGCCGGCCCCCGTCGTGAACGACGGCGCGTTCGTCGCCGCCGGTGCCGTGATCGTGGGGAACGTCCACCTCGCCGCGGGCTCGAGCGTCTGGTACAACGCGGTGCTGCGCGCCGAGGCCGAGCCCATCCGCCTGGGCGAGGACGCGAACCTGCAGGACGCCGTGGTCGGCCACGTCGACGCGGGCTTCCCGCTCACGATCGGCCGCGGCGTCTCGGTGGGGCACGGTGCGGTGCTGCACGGCTGCACCGTCGAGGACGACTGCCTGATCGGCATGGGCGCGACCGTGCTGAACGGCGCGGTGATCGGCGCCGGGTCGCTCGTCGCGGCCGGCGCGGTCGTGCTCGAGGGCACCGTGGTGCCGCCGGGGTCGCTGGTGGCCGGGGTCCCCGGCAAGGTGCGGCGCGAGCTGTCCGAGGCCGAGCGCGACGGCATCCGCCGCAACGCGACCGCGTACCTCCGTCACGTCGAGGAGCACACGGCGCCCGTCGACTGAGCCGGCCGCCGGCGGCGCCGCACGAAAACCCCGCCGGCCGGTGTCAGGGCCTCGCGCTGAGCGTCGCGAGCGCGGCACGCACTCGATGCATGCGGCGCACCACCCAGCGCACGGGCAGCGCGACCACCATCGCGGCGGCGCCTCCCGGCGACCGGTCGTGGGGTCCCAGCATCCGCCGGCGCTCGTACGCGCGCCGCACCGCGCCGCCCACCCGGTTGTGCCGACGCGGCGGCAGCGGCAACGGCTCGACCCGGCGGCGTTCGACGAGCTCCACGAGTCGGGCGAGCCAGTCGTCGGCGGCCGGCCCGTGGAAGTAGTTGTCGTCGAGCCACGCCGGATCCGGATCCCTCGCGGCCCCGGCCGCCACGTCGTCGGCGCCGCCGAACAGGCCGCTGCCGACGAACACCGTGTTGATGAGCCTCGGGCCCACCCCGAACTCGTCGACGACGAGCGCCGGCACCCCCTCGGCGATCGCCTCGAGCACCGCCGTCGAGCTCACGGTGACGAGCGCTGACGCGCGCGCCAGGTGCTCGGCCATCGGGCCGTCCTCGACGACGAGGTTGGGGGGCATCGAGCCTCCGAGCTGCGCACGCACGGTCGGGTCGGCGAGCAGGTCCGCGTAATCCCAGCTCTCGGCGTGCGTCTGGGCCTCGCCGGCGCGGGCGCGCACCTTCACGACCACGCGTCGGTTCGGACGGCGGCGCGCGGCATCCGCGAGCCAGCCGAGCAGGCGCACCCGGTCGTCGCGCTCGGACGGCACCTTTGCCTGCGCGGCGAAGACGAGGTCGGTGCGCTCGGGCCGGATGCGCTCGGGCCCGTTCGGAGCGGGCGCGGGCGGCCGCGATCGCGCGGCGGCCGGCTCGAGCTCGCGCGCCGCGACCCGGAGGAACGGCAGGGTCGCGAGACCGAGTCCGACGGGCACCCCGAGCTCGTCGGCGATCGCGCGGAACTCGCGCACCTCGCGCCGGCTGTGCAGCACGATGAGGTCGGTGCGCTCGCGGTAGATCACGGCCTTCCGTGCCGCGGGAATGGTCAGGCCGGGGAATCCGGTCGCGATCACGGGGCGGCCCGCCCGTTCGCCGACGACCGGCACGACGACGCGCACGAGCGGACCCCGCAGCGCGAGCAGCACGGCATCGGGCCGCAGCCCGTCGACGAGGTCGCCCAGCGCGTCGAGCTCGACCACCGCGACGTCGGCGGGCGCGAACCGCGTGCCGGCGAGCGCGACCCGCAGCTGGCGTGCGCTCGGTTGCGCGGGCGTCGCGACGACGACGAGCCGCGCCTCCCACTCGTCGGGCAGCTGCGACGCGAGCGCCGCGCCCCACTTCACGTACGAGTCGGTGTCGGCGACGACGAGCAGCGTGCCACCGGTCACGCGGGCACCCTGCGGAGCTTGGCGCGCGGGGCCTCCTCGCCCGGGAACACCCGCTTCACGCCGTCGCCCATCGCCTCGCCGATGATGCGGATGTCGCGCACGAGGTGCTCGAGGCCCTGCGGCTCGAGCGAGGCCGCCTGGTCGCTCCCCCACATCGCCCGGTCGAGCGTGATGTGCCGCTCGACGGCCACGGCGCCGAGCGCGACGGCCGCGAGCGAGATCTGGAGTCCCCGCTCGTGCCCCGAGTAGCCGATCGGGACGCCGGGATACCGGTGCTGCAGCCGGCCGATCATGCGCAGGTTCGCCTCCTCGGCGGGCATCGGGTAGCTCGACGTGGCGTGCATGAGCACGAGCCGCTCGGTGCCGAGCGCCTCGACGGCGCGGTCGATCTCGTCGAGGGTCGACATGCCGGTCGACAGGATGACGGGCTTGCCCGTGGCGGCGACGGCCTCGAGCAGCTCGAGGTCGGTCACCGACGCCGAGGCGATCTTGTGCGCCACGACATCGAGCCGTTCGAGGAACTCGACCGAGGGCACGTCCCACGGCGACGCGAACCAGTCGACCCCGGCGCGCAGCGCATAGGAGGCGATCTCGAGGTACTCGGCCTCGCCGAACTCGACGCGTCGGCGGTAGTCGAGGTAGGTCATCGTGCCCCACGGCGTCTCACGGGGCACGTCGCGCATGTGCTCGGGCGTCGCGATCTCGGGCGTGCGCTTCTGGAACTTCACCGCCTGCGCGCCGGACTCGACCGCCACGTCGATGAGCCGCTTGGCGATGTCGACGTCGCCGTTGTGGTTCAGGCCGATCTCGCCGATGACGTAGACGGGCATTCCCGGGCCGACCACCGATCGACCGATGCGCACAGCTGCCATTCGCTCACTCCTCCTCGTCGCGGGCGCCGGTCGCGCCAGCCCTGGTCCTCGCTCCGACGATGAGGTCGGTGAGCTCTCGCACCGCGCCCTCCCCGCCGCGGCGTTCGAGCACGTGCCTGGCCGCAGCGCGCACGTCGGGCACCGCGTCGGCGACCGCGACGGGCCAGCCGACCTCGGCGAGCGCGGGCAGGTCGCCGCGGTCGTTGCCGAGGTAGGCGATGCGGTCGAGGCGGATGCCGCGTGCCGCCGCCCAGTCGCGCAGCACCGCGCCCTTGTCGGCGACGCCCTGCGCGCACTCCACGCCGAGCTTCTCAGCCCGGCGCCCCACGACCGGGTTCTCCTCGGCCGACAGGATCAGCACGGGAACGCCCGCCGCCCGCAGGCGTGCCACGCCGTGCCCGTCGCTGCGGCTCACGCGCACGGTCTCGCGCCCGAGCTGGTCGACCATCACGGTGTCGTCGGTGTGCACGCCATCGAAGTCGGTGACGAGCGCGTCGACGTCGACGTGCGGATGCCGCGGGCCGGCGATCCCCCGCCCGGCCTCGGCGAGCGCGGCGTCGACGTGGGGCGCGAGGGCTCGAGCGCGGTCCAGGTCGGCGGCGTCGTCGATCTCGATGGCGTGGTCGGGATGCACCGGCTGCACGCCGACGCGACCGAAGAACCGGTGCCCCGCGGCGCGGAACCCCTCGGTGCGGAACACGTAGAAGGCGCCGGTCTCGGCGAACTCGGGCTCGCGGTCCTGGCGGCGCGGCCGCTGCGCGGCGTCGTGGTTCACGCCGACCGCCCCGGCAGCGGCATCCTCACGCCAGAGGAACACGTGGGTCGGCGCGGCCGAGAACACGGCGTCGCGGTGACCGCGCACGACCTGGTCGACCGCGGCGTCGAGGTCGGCCGGGTCGATGAACGGCGACGTGGCCTGGATGAAGATGGTGACGGGGTCGACGGCGTCGAGCTGCTCGAGCGCATGCAGCACAGCCGACTCGCTCGACGCCGTCGGTCCAGCCAGGGACGCGGGACGCATGACGACCTCGGCGCCGGCGACGCGCGCGGCCTCGGCGATCGCGTCGTCGTCCGTGGTGACGACCACCCGCGCGATCCGCGCCGCAGCGAGCGCGGCCATCACCGCCCTGGCGACGAGCGGGATCCCGCCGACGCGGGCGACGTTCTTGCCCGGCAGGCCCTGCGAGCCGCCACGGGCGGGGATCACGGCCGTCGCGTGCGCGGTCGGGGCATCCGCCGCGTGCTCGACCACGTCGGGTCGGATGGCGCGGTCGGCCCCCTCCGCTCGCGCCACCCGGCCGGGCGTGACGAGGAGCTCGGCGTGGGTCATGGCGCGAACCTATGCAGCCGCGACGACGGCGCGGTGCACGGGCGGTGAACGCCGGGCGACGGTCAGGTCGACGGGTGGTGCCGAGCACGCTCGGATCGCGTTCGAGGCGGAACGAGCGGATGCCGCGGGCACCCGGCCCGCGGCATCCGCTCGCGTTCGTTCTCGCTCTGGCTCGTCGCGCGCGCTACCGGCGCAAGCGCTGCTCGGCGGCCTTCACCACGTTCGCGAGGAGCATGGCGCGGGTCATCGGACCGACGCCACCGGGGTTCGGCGAGAGGTGCCCGGCGACCTCGGCGACCGCAGGGTCGACATCGCCCGTGAGCCGTCCCTTGCCGGTCTCCTCGTCCTGCACGCGCGTGATGCCCACGTCGAGCACCGCCGCGCCCGGCTTGATCCAGTCGGGCTGCACCAGGTGCGGCACGCCCACGGCCGCCACCACGATGTCGGCCCGGCGCACCTCGGCCGCGAGGTCCTCGGTGCGCGAGTGCGTCAGCGTGACCGTCGCGTCGAGACCCTTGCGGGTGAACAGCAACCCGAGCGGGCGGCCCACGGTGAGGCCGCGCCCGATGACCGTGACATGGCGCCCGCGGATCGGCACGTCGTAGCGGCGGAGCATCTCGACGATGCCCGCCGGCGTGCACGGGAGCGGCGAGTGCAGCTCGCCCTCGATGCCCAGGACGAGGCGCCCCAGGTTCGTCGGGTGCAGCCCGTCGGCGTCCTTGTCGGGGTCGATGAGCTCGAGCATGGCGTTCTCGTCGTGCCCGGCGGGCAGCGGCAGCTGGACGATGTACCCGGTGACCTCGCGTGCCGAGTTCAGGTCGTGGATCGCCGCCCGCACGTCGTGCGTGGTCGCCGACGCCGGCAGGTCGACGCGGATCGACTCGATGCCGACCTCGGCGCAGTCGCGGTGCTTTCCCGCCACGTACGAACGCGAGCCGGGGTCGTCGCCCACGAGGAGCGTGCCGAGGCCCGGCACGACCCCGTGCGCCCGCAGCAGCGCGATGCGCGACGCGAGCTCGGACTTGACGGCGGACGCCGTGGCGACGCCGTCGAGGGTGATGGCCGTCATGCCGCTCCCTACTGCTGGAGGCCCGGGTACAGCGGGAACGCCGCCGTGAGGGCCTCGACCCGCGAGCGCAGCGCCGCGACATCCGCCTCGCCCTGCAACGCGAGCGCGATGACGTCGGCGACCTCGGTGAACTCGGCGTCGCCGAAGCCACGCGTGGCGAGGGCGGGCGTGCCGATGCGCAGGCCCGAGGTGACCATCGGCGGACGCGGGTCGAACGGCACCGCGTTGCGGTTCACCGTGATGAGCGCGTCGTGCAGGAGGTCTTCGGCCTGCTGGCCGTCGATCTTCGAGTTGCGGAGGTCGGCGAGCACGAGGTGCACGTCGGTGCCACCCGTGAGCACGTCCACACCGGCGGCGCGCGAGTCGTCGGCCGTGAGGCGGTCGGCGAGGATCTGCGCCCCGCGGATCGTGCGGGCCTGGCGGTCCTTGAACTCCTCGGATGCCGCGATCTTGAAGGCCGTGGCCTTCGCCGCGATCACGTGCATGAGCGGTCCGCCCTGCTGGCCCGGGAACACGTTGGAGTTGAGCTTCTTCGCCAGCTCGGTGTCGCGCGACACGATGAAGCCGGAGCGCGGGCCGCCGATCGTCTTGTGCACCGTCGACGACACGACGTCGGCGTGCGGCACGGGGCTCGGGTGCAGGCCCGCGGCCACGAGGCCGGCGAAGTGCGCCATGTCGACCCAGAGCTTCGCGCCGACCTCGTCGGCGATCGCGCGGAACGCCGCGAAGTCGAGGTGGCGGGGGTACGCCGACCAGCCGGCGATGATGACCTGCGGCTTGTGCTCGAGGGCCTTGTCGCGCACCACGTCCATGTCGACGAGGAACGACTCGGGGTTCACGCCGTACGAGACGGCGTTGTAGAGCTTGCCCGAGAAGTTGAGCTTCATGCCGTGCGTGAGGTGGCCGCCGTGCGCGAGCTCGAGGCCGAGGATCGTGTCGCCGGGGGTGGCGATCGCCGACAGGACGGCGGCGTTGGCGGTGGCGCCCGAGTGCGGCTGCACGTTCGCGTACTCGGCGCCGAACAGGCTCTTCGCGCGCTCGATGGCGAGCGACTCGGCGACGTCGACGTACTCGCAGCCGCCGTAGTAGCGACGGCCGGGGTAGCCCTCGGCGTACTTGTTCGTGAGCACCGAGCCCTGGGACTGCAGCACCGAAACGGGCACGAAGTTCTCGCTCGCGATCATCTCGAGGTAGTCGCGCTGGCGACCGAGCTCGAGCTCGAGAACTTCGGCGATCTCGGGGTCGACCTCGGACAGGGGGGCATTGAAGACGGATTCGGCCAAGACTGGCTCCTTATGACATGCGGACCTGAAGGGGTGCTGCTGCGAGCGCGACTCGCGCGGCAGCAGGCGCACCGGCCCAGGCGAGCGGTCGGTCCGTGCCAGTCGCTCCCCGATGGGTACCCATCTCAACGCCAGTCGCGACGCTGGCAAGCATAGCAACGGATGCCGCGAGCGGCCGTCTCGGGCTCGATCGGGACTGTCATACGGCGTCGCCGCATGGGAGGATGGACGCGACCGTGTTTGTAAGGAGTCCTGCCTTATTCGGGCGGACCGAACGACGACCAGGGGACGCATGCGCCGACGCAGCATCCGCGCCACGACCGCCGCGCTCACGGCGGTCGCCGCGCTGGCCCCCCTCGCCACCACGCTCACCGCCTGCACCGCCGACGAGAACGGAGACGCCGTGACCGGCATCGTCCCCGCCCCCACCACGTTCGAGACGCACGACGCGCCGCCGTTCCGGCTCACCGCGGAGTCCCGGCTCGTCGCCACCGGTGAGGGCGCCGCCGCGGTCGCCGAGACGTTCGCCGCGCAGGCGCGCGCCGCCACGGGCTACGCGCTGCCCGTGGTCGACGGCGAGGCTGCGGCATCCGACCTCGCGTTCGTGGTGGCCGCCGGGGAGGCGCCCGACGGGGTCGCCGGGGCCGACGAGGGCTACACGCTCGAGTCGGGCGACGAGGGCGTGCGCCTGGCCGCCTCCACCGCTGCGGGGCTCTTCCGCGGCACGCAGACGCTGCGGCAGCTGTTGCCTGTGGCGATCGAGCGGGCGGATGTCACCGGCGAGCCCGACGGCGGATGGACCGTGCCCGCGGCATCCGTCGCCGATGCACCGCGCTTCGCCTACCGCGGCGCGATGCTCGACGTCGCCCGGCACTTCCTGCCGGTCGACGACGTGCTGCGCTACATCGACGCGATCGCGATGCTGAAGCTCAACGTGCTGCACCTGCACCTGACCGACGACCAGGGCTGGCGCATCCAGATCGACGCGTGGCCCGAGCTCACCCGCATCGGCGCGTCGACCTCGGTGGGCGGTGACGGCGGCGGCTTCTACACGAAGGACGACTACCGGCGCATCGTCGGCTACGCCGCCGAGCGGTTCGTCACCGTCGTGCCCGAGCTCGACCTGCCCGGCCACACCAACGCCGCGCTCAGCGCCTACCCCGAGCTCAACTGCGACGGGGTTGCACCCGAGCCGTACGAGGGCGTCGAAGTCGGGTTCTCCTCGCTCTGCGCCTCGCCCGAGCGGGCGGAGGCCACCGACCGGTTCCTCGCCGACGTCACGCGCGAGGTCGCCGAGCTCACGCCCGGGCCCTGGCTGCACCTCGGCGGCGACGAATCGCTCTCGACCCCCCAGGCGGACTACCTCGACCTCGTACGGCGCATCGCGGCGGCCGGGGCGGCGACCGGCAAGACCGTGATCGGCTGGCACGAGATGGGCGCCTCACCGGCGCTGCCGGCCGGCACGATCGGCCAGTACTGGAGCTTCGTGGAGCCGGAGGAGGACGCGGTCGCCGCCACGCACTCGTTCGTCGCGCAGGGTGGCCGGGTGATCATGTCGCCCGCCGACGTCGCCTACCTCGACATGAAGTACGTGGACGACCCGCAGGGTCCGCTCGGCGGCACCCTCGGCCTCGACTGGGCGAAGGGGCCCACCACGCTCGACGAGGCCTACCTCTGGGACCCCGCGGCGATCGTGCCCGGTATCGGCGAGGACGAGCTGCTCGGCGTGGAGGCGCCGCTCTGGACCGAGACGATCGGCACGCTCGGGGAAGCCGAGTTCATGGCGTTCCCGCGCATCACGGCGATCGCGGAGATCGGCTGGACGGCGGCGCCGGCATCCGGCTCGGGCAGCGGCGCCGCGCTGCTCGACACGGACGCGTTCTTCGCGCGCGTGGCCGGGCTCGGCGAGCGGTGGGATGCCGCGGGCATCCGCTACTACCCGGTGCGCGGGGTGCCCTGGCGCGACTAGCGCGCATGGCGGGAGGTGTTTCGCGCCGCGGGAGGTCGCGAACGGCGCCCTCCGCCTCCACACCCGCAGGAGTCCTCCGCTCGCGTTCCGCAGGATCCTGGACGACTCCTCCTCGACAGCGGCTTCTCAGCGGCCATCGTTCGCCACCCGCTCACCAGCGTCGCTGGCCGGTGAGTTGAGTCCCCGAGACTGGCGCGATGTCATTCGAGTCGTGGCTGCAAGCTCGCGGAGGCGTCGCGCACCAGGTCGATGCGACGCGAGCCGGATTCTCCAGACATGCCATCGACACCGCGGTCCGCGCTGGCGACGTCGATCGACTCCGGCGATCATGGCTCGCACACCGGGGCGCGCCGAGTGCGCTCGCCGCCGCCGTCAGCGCCGGTGGCCGCCTCGCCTGCGTCTCGGCTGCGCACCATCTCGGACTGTGGACGTTCGACGACGCGCGGCTTCACCTGGCGGTGCCATCACATGCCGGCCGAGCGAACGCGCCGAATGCGGTGCGACATTGGGGCGCAGGTCCAGTGGCAACCCACCGCCACGAGGCGATCGAGCCCCTGCCGAACGTCCTGGCGCAGGTGGCCCGGTGCCAGCCGCTCGAACGGGCCTTGGTCGTGTGGGAGTCGGCGATCCGGAATGAGCGGATCAGTCTCGACGTCCTGCGACGAATTCCCCTCCGCGGACCACGACCTCGCGCACTGATCGAGGCGTGCTCGATGCTCTCTGACAGCGGAATCGAAACGGTTCCCGTGCTGCGACTTCGACGGATCGGGATCGACGTGCGCCAACAGGTGCGGGTCCACGGGCACCGAGTCGACGGCCTCATCGGCGACCGGCTGGTGTACCAGGTCGACGGATTCGCCTTCCATCGCGAAGCACCGCAGCGGCGTCAGGACATCGCGCACGACCGTCGACTGGTGCTGGCCGGATATACGGTCCTGCGTTACGACTACGCCCAGATCCTCTTCGAATGGCCATCCGTCGAGGCCGAGATCAGGCTCGCGGTCGCGCAGGGCCTCCATCGTGCCGCATGAACTGGGGAGGATCGTGCCCGATGGAAGGAGGACGCATGCACCGGCGGAGGGAGTGCACGCCGCGGGAGACCTCCGCTCCCGCGGATGTCCTCCGCTCGCGGTGCCTGCCGCGGCGCGAGCCGGCAGGGCGGGGCGCGCCGCCCCCGGGCTCGGGCGCTGCGCTTGCGGCGGCGGGCGCGCGGACCTGGGCCCGTGGCATCCGCCCCCTACTTGACGCTGCCCGCGGTGAGGCCGCCGACCAGGCGCTTCTCGATGAGCATGAACAGGATGACCACGGGGATGATCGCCACGATCGAGACGCCGAACACGTAGTGCCACGAGGTCTCGTACTGCCCGACGAACTTCGTGAGGGCCACGGAGAGCGGCTGGTTGCCCGCCGTCGAGAGGATCACGAGGGACGCCGCGAACTCGTTCCAGCAGGCGACGAACGTGAAGACGATCGCGGTGACGATGCCCGGCCACACGAGCGGCAGCTGGATGCGGAAGAGCACCGTGAGACGTCCGGCGCCGTCGATCTGCGCGGCCTCGTCGATCTCCTTCGGAACCCCGGCGAAGAACGAGTGCATGATCCACACCGCGAACGACAGGTTGAACGCCGCATTGATGAGGATCATCGCCGCCCACGTGTCGATCAGGCCGAGGGTGACGAACTGGCGGAAGAGGCCCGACGTGAGCACCGCCGGCTGCAGCATCTGCGTGACGATCACGAGGAAGAGGAACACGAAGCGGCCCGGGAACCGGAACCGCGCCGTGTAGTACGCCGCGGGCATGGCCACGCCGAGCACGAGCACCGTGGCGAACACGGCGATCACGATCGTGGAGATGAGGTTCTGCGGCAGCGGCGTCTCGGGGGTGGACCACATGTTGATGTAGTTCTCCCAGTGCCACTCCGTGGGGAGGTACGTGGGCTCCACCGACCGGATCTGCGCCTTCGTCTTCACGGAGCCGAAGAACATCATGGTGTACGGGAGGATGAAGATCGCCAGCACGATGAGGCCGCCGAGCATGCGCAGCAGCACACGCCCGATGGGCACCTGGTCTTCGGTGTAGCGGCGACGGCGAGCGGATGCCGCGGGCGCGTCGATCGTCTCGAACGCGGGGGCGGTGACGGCCACGGGTCAGACCTCCTGCATGGGCTTGACGACCTTCACGTACACCGCAACGATCACGATCACGATGACGAAGGCGACGACCGACAGCGCGCTGGCGACGTCGACCTTGTGCTGGTTCTGGATGTACTTGAAGATCAGCGTCATGATCGTGTCGGCGTCGTAGCCGGGGATCGACCCGGTCATCACCTTCAGGATCGGCAGCGAGTTGAAGACGTTGATGATGTTGATGAGCACGGCCACGCTCAGGGCGCCGCGCAGCTGCGGCAGGATGACGCTCACGTACGTGCGCACGGGCCCGGCGCCGTCCATCTTCGCCGCCTCGCGCACGTCGCCCGGGATCGTCGCGAGTCCGGCGAGGATCGTGTAGGTCGTGAACGGCAGCGAGACGAACACCGCGACGACGATCGACCAGGCGAACGCCGTGGCGGGGTTGCGCGTCCAGCCGTAGCCCTCGGGGGTGTCGACGAGGCCGACGTCGACGAGGAACTTGTTGATGATGCCGAAGTACGGCTCGAGTCCGTAGTAGACGACGAGGGTCGTCATGACGACGGATGCCGCCCACGGGATGATCACCGCGAGTCGGACGATGCGGCGCCCGGGGAACGCCTTGTCGAGGATCTGCGCGAGGCCGAGCGAGATGAGCACGGTCGCGGCCACGACGACGACGACCCAGACGATGGTCCGCGCGAAGATCGGCCAGAAGTAGGGGAACGAGAAGACCTCGACGTAGTTGTCGATGCCGACCGAGCCGTGGTCGATGCCCGAGATCGAGATGTCGCGCGTCGAGTTGTAGAACATGACGACGGCCGGGAACAGCACGACGCCGAAGATGAGGATGAGGGCCGGCCCGATCCACGGGAGCGAGGCGAGCAGGTCGCGCCCGCCCCTCCTGCGCCTGCCGGTGCCCGGGTCGCTCCCGCCGGAGCGGGGGCGGCCGTGGGCCGCCCCCGCCTGGGTCGATGACGTGTCGGTCGTGGTGCTCATGATTCGATGGTCACCGATCCCTCCGGTGGTGCGTTCGTTGCGGATGTCGCGGGGCTCAGCCCGCGTCGACCTGGGCCTGGATCTCGGTCAGGACCTCCTGGGAGGGCTTGGTCTGGATCTGGCCGAAGAGCGCCTTGAACGCAGCATCCGTCGCCGACCACTTGGGGTTCGTGCTCGGGTAGAACTGCGCGTCGGGCAGCACCTCGAGGAACGGCGCGAGCGCCTCCTCGCCGCCGAGCGCCTCCGCGCCCGACTTCGTGACCGGCAGGAAGCCCTCGGTCTGCACCCACGGCACGTAGACGTCGGCCGTGTAGTAGTAGTCGAGGAACTTCGTGATCGCGTCCTGCTTGTCGCCGTCGTTCTGGAAGGCCATGAGCTGGTCCATCACGCCGAGCGTGAAGGGGCTGCCGTCCTCCGTGGGGATCGGGACGATCGAGTAGTCGAGGTCGGGGTTGTTCTCCTCGATCTGGCCGACGGTCGGCGGGAGGCCGACCTGCATGCCGATCTTGCCCTGGATGAAGATGTCCATGAGCGGCGAGCGGTCGGTCGAGCCGGGGTCGGCCTGGGTCGCGCCCGCGTCGATCATCTTCTTGATCTGGTCGGCACCCGGCAGGTTCGCCGGGTCGTCGACCGTGATCTCGGTGGCGTCGCCGAACGTGCCGCCGCCGCCCCAGAGCCACACGGCCGCCTCGGCCTGCGCCTCCTCGGAGCCGAGGGGCATGCCGTAGCCCGCGATGCCGCCGCCGAGCGCGGAGATCTTCGTGGCCGCGTCGAGCAGCTCGTCCCACGTGGTGGGCGGCGCGGCGACGCCGGCCTGCTCGAGCAGGGCGTTGTTGACGAACAGCGCACGAGCCGACGCGATCAGCGGCAGCGCGTAGGCGGTGCCGTCGACCTCGGCGTTCGCGATGAACGAGTCCTGGAAGTCGCTGAACGTGTCAGCCGAGACGACCTCTTCGGCGGGGTAGAGCAGGCCGTCGGCCGCGAAGCCGGCGAAGGGGCCGCCGTTGTAGATGTCGGGAGCCTCGCCACCCTGGATCTTGGTGGTGATGACCGACTCCAGGTTGTCCCACGACTGCACCTCGAGGTTGACCTTGATGTCGGGGTTCTCCTTCTCGAAGCCCGTGATCACGTCCTCCCAGAGGCCCTGGGTGTTGTCGGAGTAGCTCGGGACGAGCAGGTCGAGGGTGGTCGCGCCACCGGACTCGTCGTCGGAGCCGGAACCGCCGCCGAACCCGCAGGACGCGAGCGTGAGCGAAGCGGTGGCCGCGAGGGCGATCGCGGCGCCGAAGCGGAGCGACTTCTTCATACGTGGTTCCTCACTGTTCTTGGATCACGGGCGCCGCGGTCGCCGCGCCGGTGCGGGTGGCGGTCTCACCGCCGCGTGCATGGAACTGACCAGAATGAGCAAAGATCAATCAGTTTCAGTCACGGTGTGGTCACGATGATGTCGGAGGAGCCGCCGTGCCGTCAAGAGTCGGTTGCCTGATCGTTACCGAGCGGATATCCGGCCGGAATACGGAGTGCGTTCTCCGACAAGCGTTCATGGCGATGATCGCTGGACAGGACGAACGATCATTTGCAATCATGGTGTTTGCTCTCGCCGACCTGACACGGAGGACCACCCATGACCCACGGCACCGATGCCGCGACGCCCGAGGCGGCCGCCGCCGCGCAGGCCGTCCCAGGCGCGCACATGGCCGCCGAGCTCGCGTCCCAGCCCGAGACGTGGGCACGCGCCGCGTCCCTCCGCGACGAGCAGGCGGTGCTGCCCCGGCGCGGCGCCCGCATCGCCGTCGTCGGGTGCGGCACGTCGTGGTTCATCGCGCAGTCGTACGCCTGGCTGCGCGAAGCCGGCGGGCACGGCGAGACCGATGCGTTCGCGGCATCCGAGGCCTTCGTCGATCGGGGCTACGACGCGGTCGTCGCGCTGACGCGTTCGGGCACCACCACCGAGGTGCTCGAACTCGTCGACCGCCTGCGCGGCCGGGTGCCCACGATCGGCGTGATCGGCGACGCGACCTCACCTCTCGTCGGGCTCGTCGACGAGGCCGTCACCCTGCCGTTCGCCGACGAGCGCTCGGTCGTGCAGACCCGCTTCGCCACGACCGCCCTGGCACTCTTCCGCGCGTCGCTCGGCGAGGACCTCGACGCGGCCGTGGCCGACGCCGAGCGCGCCGTGACCGACGACCTCGACCCCGCGCTCGTCGCGGCCGAGCAGTACACCTTCCTCGGCCGCGGCTGGACCGTGGGCCTCGCCCATGAGGCCGCGCTGAAGATGCGCGAGGCGTCGCAGTCGTGGACGGAGTCGTACCCCGCAATGGAGTACCGGCACGGGCCCATCTCGATCGCCGCCCCCGGCCGGGTCACGTGGCACTTCGGCGACGCCCCCGCCGGGCTCGCGGGCGAGGTCGCCGCCACCGGCGCGCACTTCGAGGCCGGCACGCTCGACCCGATGGCCGAACTGGTGCGCGCCCAGCGTGTTGCACTCGAGCGCGCCCGTGCGCGGGGACTCGACCCCGACTCGCCGCGCAACCTCACGCGCTCCGTGATCCTCGAGGGCTGACGCGCATGACCGCGATCCCGGATGCCGCGGCGGCGGCGCCGCTCGGACCGGGCGACGTCGTGCTCGCCTTCGACGTCGGCGGCACCGACACGAAGTCGGCCCTGATCGACGCCGACGGGCGGGTGCTCGGCCTGCGCCGCACGCCCACGCCGCTCGACGGCGAGCGCACCGCCGAGGCCGTCGTCGGCCGGGTCGCCGAGCTCGCCGCCGAGCTGCAGGAGGCCCACCCCGAGGCGCGCCCGGTGGCGGCGGGCCTGCTCGTGCCCGGCATCGTCGACGCCGAGCGCGGCGTCGGGGTGTTCGCGAGCAACCTCGGCTGGCGCGACGCGCCGATCCGCGATCTCGCGGTGGCCGCGCTCGGGCTGCCGGTGACGTTCCACCATGACGTGACGGCCGCGAGCCTCGCCGAGCACCGCCTCGGCGCCGCGCGCGCGTTCGACGACGTCGTGGTGCTCGTCATCGGCACCGGCATCGCGGGGTCGCTGATCCTCGACGGCCGGCCCCACCTCGGCGGCGGCTTCGCCGGCGAGATCGGCCACTCGCCGGTCGCCGACGGCCCTCGGTGCGCCTGCGGGGCACGCGGATGCCTCGAGGTCGTCGCGTCCGCAGGCGCGATCGTACGCCGCTACGCCGAGCGCACCGGAGTCGACGTCGACGGCGCCCGCGAGGTGCTCGCCCGTGCCGAGGCCGGCGACGCCGACGCCCGCGAGATCTGGGACTCCGCCCTCGACGCCCTGGCATTCGGGCTGGCGCAGCTCGCCGCGACCATCGCCCCCGAGGCCATCGTGATCGGCGGCGGCCTCTCCCGCGCCGGCGATGCGCTGTTCGCTCCGCTCGCGTCGCGCATGAACGAGCGGCTCAGCTTCCACCGTCGTCCGCGGCTGGTGCCCGCGCAGCTCGGCGGCAACGCCGGCCTGCTGGGCGCCGCGCTCATCGCCCGGGACGGCGTCATCCGATGATCATCACGATCACGCCGAATCCGGCCCTCGACCTCACCTGGCACGTGGACCGCCTGTCGCCCGGTGCGACCCATCGCGTCCCGGCCGGCGCCGCCCGGGCCGGGGGCAAGGGGCTCAATGCCGCGCGCGTGCTGCACGGGACCGGGCACGACGTGGTCGCGCTGACCACCTGCG
Source organism: Agromyces sp. 3263 (assembly GCF_031456545.1). NCBI lineage: Bacteria > Bacillati > Actinomycetota > Actinomycetes > Micrococcales > Microbacteriaceae > Agromyces > Agromyces sp. 3263. The sequence goes on along the minus strand of NZ_JAVDUV010000001.1, from coordinate 2,739,215 downwards.
GCGGCCGGACCGGCGCCGAGTTCCGAGGCGAGCTGGAGGCATCCGGCATCCCGCATCGGCTGCTGCCCGTCGGCGCCGCCACCCGGCGCAGCGTGGCGATCGTCGACGACGCGTCGGGTGAGGCGACGGTGCTCAACGAGCTCGGCGCACCGCTGTCGGCCGACGAGGCCTCCGCGCTGGCCGGCGCCGCCGCAGAGGCCGTCCGCACCGCCGACGTGGTCGCGATCTGCGGCAGCCTGCCGCCGGGGTTCGACGCCGACGCGCTGGGCGCCCTCGTCGGCGCACTCACGGCCGGCGGCGCCAGGGTCGTCGTCGACACGAGCGACTCCGGCATCCTCGCAGCGGCTCGGGCCGGCGCGCACGCGCTGAAGCCTAACGGCGAGGAGCTCGCCGCCGCCACCGGCCACGACGACCCGATCGAGGGCGCCCGCGCGCTCATCGCCCTCGGTGCCCGCCTCGTGCTCGTCTCGCTCGGCGCCGACGGCCTCATCGTCATCGGCGAGCGCGGTCGCCCGGTGCACGCCCGGCTGCCGAGTGCGCTGCACGGCAACGCGACGGGCGCGGGCGACGCCGCCGTCGCCGCCATCGCCGTCGAGCTCGCGGCCGGCGACGACCTCTGGTCGGACACGGATGCCGCGGCAGACGCCCGCGCCCGGCTGGCCCGCCGCGCGACGGCGTGGTCGGCGAGCGCGGTGCTCATGCCGCTGGCCGGCGAGCTCTCCCCCGACCATCCGGCCCTCGCGGACGAGGTGGTCGTCACCACGATCGACGAGGACCGCCGATGACACTCACCCCCACCCGCACCATCCTCGACGAGGCCAGGGCGGTCGGCCGCGGCGTCGGCGCCTTCAACGTCGTGCACCTCGAGACCGCGGAGGCGCTCGCGGGCGCCGCGGAGGACGCCGGGCTCCCCGTCATCCTGCAGCTCTCCGAGAACTGCGTGCGCTACCACGGCGCCTTCACCCCGATCGCGCTCGCGACGCTCGCGGTCGCCGAGGCGTCGTCGGCGCGCGTCGCGGTGCACCTCGACCACGCCGAGGACCCCGAGCTGGCGCTGCTCGCCATCGAGCGGGGGTTCGGGTCGGTCATGTACGACGGCGCGAAGCTCGACTTCGACCGGAATGTGGCGACCACCCGCCTGGTGGTCGAGCGAGCGAATGCCGCGGGCGTGCTCGTCGAGGCCGAGCTGGGCGAGATCGGCGGCAAGGACGGCGCCCATGCCCCGGGCGTGCGCACCGACCCCGGCGAGGCCGCGCGGTTCGTCGCCGAGACCGGGGTGCACGCGCTCGCGGTCGCCGTGGGCTCCTCGCACGCCATGACCGAGCGGGTCGCGGCGATCGACCTCGACCTCGTCGCGCGACTGGCGGCGGCGGTGCCGGTGCCGCTCGTGCTGCACGGGTCGTCGGGGGTGCCCGACGAGACGATCGTGCGCGGCATCCGGTCGGGGCTGACGAAGATCAACGTGTCGACGCACCTGAACGCGCGGTTCACCGGCGCCGTGCGGGAGTACCTCGCCGCGCACCCCGCGGCCGTAGACTCGCGCTCGTACGTCGCTGCCGGCCGTGCGGCCGTGCGTTCAGAGGCGGCACGACTGCTGACCCTGTTCGCCTCGACCTCCAAGGAGACCGGATGAACCGCGCCGAACGGCTCAGCGCCGTGCTCGACCTGCTGGCCGAGGCCGGCCAGGTCGAGGTCGACCAGATCGTCGACCGCCTCGACGTCTCCCCCGCGACCGCGCGCCGCGACCTCGACGCGCTGGCGCAGCAGCAACTGCTGACCCGCACGCGCGGCGGTGCCGTCGCCCACTCCGTGGCCTACGACCTGCCGATCCGCTACAAGAACCAGCAGAACCCCGCCGCGAAGGCCGCCATCGCCCAGGCGGCGAGCGCCCTCGTGCCGCGCGGCGCGGTGATCGGGCTGTGCGGCGGCACGACGGCTACGGCGATCGCCGATGCGCTGATGTCGCGCGCCGACATCATGGAGCCGTCGCACGAGCCGAGCCTCACCGTGGTGACGAACGCGATCAACATCGCGATGCAGCTCGCGATGCGTCCGCAGATCAAGACCGTCGTCACCGGCGGCGTGGTGCACGCCCGCTCGTACGAGCTCGTCGGCTCGTACGCCGATGCGGTGCTCGGCAGCATCACCCTCGACATCGCGTTCATCGGCGTGAACGGTGTCGACCCCGCGATCGGACCCACGTCGCACGACGAGCGGGAGGCCGCGGTGAACGCGCTGATGGCGTCGCGGGCCACGCACGCGGTGCTCGTCGCCGACGCGTCGAAGATCGACAAGCGCGCGTTCGCCGCGATCGGGCACCGCCGCCTGTTCTCGACGATCATCACCGATTCCGCCGCGACCGCCGACCAGCGACAGCGCCTCACCGACGGCGGGTACGACGTTATCGTTGCCTAGGTGAGCACCCCCACCACCGTCATCCACTCCGCCCGCCTCGTCAGCGGCCACGACACGGTCACCGACGCCTGGGTCCGCTTCGAGGGCGACCGTGTGGCCGCGCGCGGCATCGGCGCCGACTGGCGCGACACGATCGACGCGGATGCCTCGGTGACGGATGCCGCGGGCCGCACCCTCGTGCCGGGCTTCATCGACCTGCACTGCCACGGCGCCGGTGGCGCGGCATTCGAGCAGGGCGCCGACGCGATCGCGCGGGCGCTCGCCGTGCACACGGCGCACGGGACCACGCGATCGGTGCTCTCACTCGTCACGGCACCCGTCGAGGTGCTCGCCGGGCACCTGCGCACGATCGCCGGCGTCGCGGCATCCGACCCGCGCGTGCTCGGCGCGCACCTCGAGGGCCCGTTCCTCGACCACGAGTTCCGCGGTGCCCACGACCCGGCGCTCCTGCGCACTGCCGACCCCGCCGCAGTCGAGCTGTTGCTCGAGGCATCCGCGGGTTCACTGCGGCAGGTGACGATCGCCCCCGAGCACACCGGTGCGGCCGAGGCGATCGCCCGCTTCGTCGACGCGGGCGTCGCCGTGGCGATCGGCCACACGGGTGCGGACTTCGCGACGTCGCTCGCCGCGTTCGAGGCGGGCGCGACGATCCTCACGCACGCGTTCAACGGCATGCGAGGCATCCACCATCGCGCACCCGGGCCCGTCGTCGCGGCGATGCACGCCGACCACGTGACGCTCGAGATCATCAACGACGGCGTGCACGTGCATCCCGACGTGGTGCGACTCGCGTTCTCGGGCGCACCCGGACGGGTCGCGCTCGTCACCGACGCGATGGCGGCCGCCGGGTCCGACGACGGCGTCTACCAGCTCGGGTCGCTCGAGGTCATCGTCGAGGGCGGCATCGCCCGGCTCTCGCAGGGCGGCTCGATCGCCGGGTCGACGCTCACGCAGGATGTCGCGCTGCGGCGCGCCGTGATCGACAGCGGCATCGCGTTCGACGAGGCCGTCGGCGCACTCACCGTGACCCCCGCGGCCGCCATCGGCCGTGCGCACGACCTCGGCCGACTGGACGTCGGCTATGCGGCGGACGCGGTGCTGCTCACCGACGAGCTCGCCGTCGATGCGGTGTGGGGCGCGGGCGCGCGGCTCGCCTGAACCGTCGCCGGGCGGCATCCAGGGGCACCGTCGCGGCGTGCCATCGTGAGCGCCGACACCGGTGCGGGGTCCGGAGGCGTGCTCCCCTTCGCCTCCGGACCCCCGCCCGGTCAGCGCCGCAGGACCCCCCGATCGCGGCGCCTCCGCCGGCATCGCCGGCTCCGCCCCGGCTCGGGTGCTCGAGGCGGCGGTACGGTCGGCCCCCTGGAGGGCCTTCACCGAAGAGACCGCCTGCCCACGGATCTATGACGCGGGTTCGCGAAAAATCTGCTGGAATGAGCGAACCCCCGCCACGCGCGTCATGATCGGCCGGATTCCGCGTCTCTTCCATGACACCCCTGCACCCTGAACCTGGAGGCGATGTGCCACCCCTGCGCACCGACCTGGCCGACAGCGCGCTCATCGAGCGCACCCGTGGCGGCGACCGGAGCGCGTACGGCGAGCTCTGGCAGCGGCACTCGGCCTCGGCGCGCACCGTCGCCCGCTCGTACAGCTCCCTCGATCCCGACGACCTCGTCGCCGAGTCCTTCACGCGCATCTACGACGCCATCCTCGCCGGCGGCGGCCCGACGGGCGCCTTCCGTCCCTACCTGTTCACGACCATCCGGAACACGGCGTCGAGCTGGGGTCGCGCGCGCCACGAGACGAACCTCGAGACCCTCGAGTCGTTCGAGGATCCGGCCACGAGCGAGTCCGCGAGCCTCGACGCGCTCGACCGCTCGACCACCGCGCAGGCGTTCCGCTCGCTGCCCACGCGCTGGCAGGAGGTGCTCTGGTACACCGAGGTCGAGGGCATGTCGCCCCAGCAGGTCGCGCCCCTGGTCGGCATGAGCGCGAACGCCACGGCCGCACTCGCGTACCGGGCCCGCGAGGGCCTGCGCCAGGCCTGGATCCAGGCGCACCTGCGCAACGCCGCGAACGAGCCCGAGTGCCGCTGGACCATCGACCGGCTCGGCAGCTACACGCGCGGGCGCCTCAGGGGCCGCGAGACCGCCCGCCTCGAGGCGCACCTCGACGACTGCGCGCGCTGCACCATCGTCGCCGCCGAGGCGCGAGAGGTGGGCTCGCGGCTCGCGCTCGTGCTGCTGCCGCTCGCCGCGGGCATCGGCGGCGCGACGGCGTACTCGGCGTGGCTGTCGCAGGGCGCGCCCGCGGTCGACGTGGCGCTCGGGGCGGCGGGCCTTCCCGCGGTCCTCGGCGGACACGCTGCCGGCGCGAGCGCGTCCGGCGCGAGCGGGTCGGGAGCGGGCGCGTCGGGCGTCGGCGCTGGATCCGCCGCGACCGGGGCCGGCGCAGCCGCCACCGCCGGGGTGAGCGGCGTCGCGATCGGCGCCGGCGTGGGTGCGATCACCCTCGCGGCCGTCGCCGTCGCCGCCATGATCGTGGTGCCGACGCTGGCGAGCGCCGACCAGGCGCCGGCGGCCGCGATCTTCGAGACGGGCACCGAGGCCGGCGACCCCGAACCGCCGCTTCCCTTCCTCGGCAGCCCGGTGCTTCCCCAGCCCGTGCCGCCCCACGAACCGGATGCCCCGCCTGCGCCCGCAGACCCGCCGGCCGGCGATCCCGTGCCGGTCGATGCGCCGGCCCCGGCTCCCGTGCTCGCCGCCGATCCGCCCCCCGGCGGGACGACCGCAACGCCGCCCGGGCCGACCACCGGGCCGACCCCAGAGCCCGAGCCGGTGGACGACGTCGCCCTGCCGCCGGCCTTCACCGCCGACACGGCAGGCGGCCTGGTCGACCCGCTGCTCTCGGGCAGCGGGGAGGCCGGGGCATCCGTCACCGTGGCCGCCGACGACGGCCGCACCTGGAGCACCGTCGCCGACGGCTCAGGAGCATGGAGCCTCGTCGCCGACGCGCTGCGCGCCGGATCCACGACGCTCACGGCCTCGCAGACGGATGCCGCCGGCAACGCGTCACCCTCGAGCGCGCCCGTCACCGTCACGCTGTCGACCCCGACCATCGCAGTGCGCCGCACCGGATCGCATGTGGCGCACGGCACCATCGTGGGCGCTGCCGGGGCAGACGTCGAACTCCTCCTCGACGGCGCCGTCGTGAGCACGGTGCCGCTCGACGGCTCGGGATCGGCGCGCATCCTCGCGTTCGGGCGACTGGACGCGGCGAGTGTCGTCGAGGTGCGCTACGCGGCGAACGGCCGAACCGGCCCCGCCTCGACCGCGGTCATCGAACGCTGACGGCGGCCTCCACGGCGCGGGCGCGCCGCCGCACCGCGTCGGCGATGAGCACGGCTCCGACGGCGACGAGCACCACGGCGTACACGAACGGCAGGCTCTGCACGCCGATCCGCTCGAACAGCACGGCGCCGATGAGCGCCCCGCCGCCGATGCCGACGTTGAACGCCGTCGTGTAGAGCGCGCTGGCCGCATCCCGCTGGCGGGCCGGCGCGGACTGCAGCAGGCGCGTCTGCAGCAGCGGTGGGATCGCGCCGAAGGCGAGCCCCCACACGGCGAAGGCCACGAGCGACGCCACGACGCCGGCGCCGAGTCCGAGCACGCCGAGCGCCGCCGCCGCCACGGCCATCGCCACGACGATGGCGACGGTGGGCCGGTTCGCGAGCGGCGATCCGGCCACGACGAGCCCGACGGCGCCCATGACGCCGTAGACGAACAGCAGCGGGCCGACCGCGCCGGGCTCGAGGCCCACGACGTCGGTGATGAGCGGTGCCACGTAGGTGAAGACCGCGTACTGCCCGAGCATGGTCGCCGCGGTGATGCCGCAGACGAGCAGCACCGACCCGAGCGCCGCATCGCCGCGCCGGATGCGGGACGCGGTGCCACCCGCCTCCGGGGCAACCCGCGGGAGGAACCGCCAGACGGCGAGCGCACCCAACAGCGTGAGCCCCGCGACGATCGCGAAGACCGGGCGCCAGCCGATCGACTGGCCGAGCACCGTCGTCGCCGGAACGCCCGCGACGAGCGCGAGCGTGCCGCCCCCGAGCGTCACCGAGACGGCGCGGCCGATCTGGTCGGCGGGCACGAGCCGCGAGGCGTACGACGCGACGATCGCCCAGAACACGCCGTGGGCGAGTCCGCCGATGACGCGCACGGCGATGAGCATCCAGTACTCGGGCACGAACGCCGAGGCGAGGGTGGTGAGCCCCAGCACCGTGAGCACGGCGACGAGCAGGCCGTGCCGCGGCATCCGGCTGGTGAGGGCCGTGAGGGGCGTCGAGGTGACGACGACGGTGAACGCGAAGACCGACACGAGCAGCCCGATGAACGGCTCGGCGACGCCGAGGCCCTCGCTCATCTCGGGAAGCAGGCCGGTGGGCAGCATCTCGATCGTGATGGACAGGAAGACGCCCGCGGCCAGCATGAGGAGGCCGGGCCAGGGCAGTCGGGGTGCGCGCACGCGCGCGGATTCGGTGACGGACATGAGGATGTCTCTCCGACGGCGTTCCCCGCAGCGGGTGCATTCACCACGCGGGTCGACTACGCGCTCGTGTGCGCGCCCAGGGCCGTGCGTTGACCGCCGACCACGAGCCAGTCTACCCGACGCACTACTCTGGGCGGATGACCACGGATGCCGCACCCTCCCACCTGTTCCACTGGGTCGTGACGCTGGCGTGCACCGACGGTCCCGGCATCGTGCATGCGGTGAGCGGGGCGATCGTCGCGGCGCGCGGCAACATCACCGAGAGCCAGCAGTTCGCGAGCCTCGACACCGGGCGGTTCTTCATGCGCGTGCAGGTGGAGTCGCCCGCCGGCCGCGCCGAGCTCGAGGCCGCGCTCGCCCCCGTGGCCGAGCGCTGGGACATGACGTGGCACCTCGACGAGGTCGGACGCAAGCTCCGCACGCTCGTGCTCGCGTCGACCGCGGGCCACTGCGTGAACGACCTGCTGTTCCGCCAGCACGCCGGCCAGCTGTCCGTCGACATCCCGCTCGTGCTCTCGAACCACGGCACGCTGCGCGACCTCGTCGACTTCTACGGCGTGCCCTTCGAATCGCTCGCGGTGACGGATGCCGCATCGAAGGCCGCGTTCGAGGCGCGGGTGCTGTCCGCGGTCGAGGAGCACGACATCGAGCTCGTGGTGCTCGCGCGCTACATGCAGATCCTCACGCCCGAGCTCTGCGAAGCCCTCGCCGGACGCTGCATCAACATCCACCACTCGTTCCTGCCGGGCTTCAAGGGCGCGAACCCCTACCGCCAGGCCCATGCGCGCGGCGTGAAGCTCATCGGCGCGACCGCGCATTTCGTGACGAGCGACCTCGATGAGGGGCCGATCATCGAGCAGAACGTCGTGCGCGTCGACCACTCCCGCTCGGTCGCCGAGCTCGTCGCGATCGGGCAGGACGAGGAGAGCCGCACGCTCAGCCAGGCGGTGAAGTGGTTCTCGGAGCGGCGGGTGCTGCTCGACGGCGCCCGCACGATCATCTTCCGGTGACCGCGGGGCCATTCAGCGGTGGCCTCGGGCCATTCGGGTGACGGCGGACGCCGCCCACGCGAACTAGGCTGGAATGCCGTGAGCACCGCCCAGCCGAACCCGTCGAACGAGCCCCAGCCGAAGATCGGCCCCAATGACGTCCTGCGCTTCTTCCTCGAGCTGTTCGCCTTCGTGACACTCGGCATCTGGGGGTTCGTGTCGTTCCCGCTGCCCTGGCCGGGCGTGCTCGTCGGACTCGGCGCCCCGGCGCTCGCCATCCTGCTCTGGGCGCTGTTCAACTCACCGAAGGCGGTCTTCAAGGTCGACCCGTTCGGCCAGGCGCTCGTCGAGATCGCCGTGTTCTCGGCCGCGGCGATCGCCTGGTGGATGATGGGCCAGCCGGTGGTCGCGGTGGTGTTCGCGGTCGTCGCGGCCGTCAGCGGCATCCTGCACGGGCGCAAGCAGCTGGCCGACTGAGCGGGGCCCAGGCTCCCTGACGGCAGGCCCAGCGGCCCGGCGCATGGCGCCGGGCCGCTGTTTCGCCGTGGTGCGCGGTCAGGCTGCGACCGGCGCCGCGACGGGGTCGTCGGCGTGCGCCGCCTCGGCGTCGGGCTCGGCCCCGCCGGCCGTGCGGAAGTGCCCGACGATCGAGAGCAGGATGCCGCCGGCCGTCCAAGCCAGGAGCACGAGCCAGGGGAACGTGGTGTCGGCCGCCGGGAAGTACGACAGGTCGCGCAGCAGCGTCGCGGCGGCGCCCGGCGGGAACCACTGGCCGACGTCGCCCCACGGCGCCGGGAAGAACTCCTTCGGGATGGCCGCGCCCGAGATGGGGTTGGCGAACAGCAGCATGACGACCGGGCCCACCGCGATGCCGGCGCGGCCGAGGAGCGCGACGAAGCCCGTGATGGGTGCGGCGATCGCGGCGAGCGACAGGGCGATCGCGGCGGCGTTCAGCCAGTAGTCGCCCTGCAGGGAGCCGAACCAACCCTGCAGGATGGCCGTGAGGAGCAGTCCGCCGACGACCGAGTACACCGTCACGGCGAGCACGCGCCGCAGCGCGCCGATGATGGACAGCGAGATGGCGATGCCGCCGATCATGCCGCCGAGCAGCAGCGGGAACATCGCGGCGGTGAGTCCCGTGCCGCGCGGGTCGCTCTCGGCGAGGGGCACGACATCGGTGACGGGCACGTCGAGGTGCGGCGGAGCGCTCGGCGCGCCCGCGGCCTGCGCAGCGGCGGCGGCCTGTGCGTTGACGCCCTCCTCGAGCGACGTGGCGACGCCCCCGAGCAGCTGCGCGACGGCGAGGCTCGATGCCGACGAGGTGAGCACCTCGGGCTCCTGGCCGAGCACGATGGCGCCGTACGCGTCGCGCGTCTCGATCGCGTCGACGGCGGCCGCCCGGTCGTCGACCTCGAGGAAGTCGATCGCCCCGGGCGCCCGCTGGTCGACGGCCGCCTCGGCTGCCGCCACGGCCTCGGCGGGACCCGCGATGGCGACGGGCAGGTGCTTGGGCTCGGCCGTGACCGACGGCCACGAGAAGGCGAGCACGATGACGGCGACCACGCCGACGAGGGCGAGGGCCAAGCCCACGACCCTGCCGAACGGGGTGCGTGCCGTGGTGGCATCCGGATGGGTGGCCATGGTGTCCTCCAAGAAAGCGAATGTTCGTTCTTTATTAGGATGCGCGCGTCGGCTAGCCTTGTCAAGGAACGACCGTTCGTTTTTCTGGAGGTCCGATGCCCAAGGTCACGGAGGCGCACCGCGCCGCCCGACGCGACGAGATCGTCGCGGCCGCGCTGCGGTGCTTCGCCGCGAAGGGGTACCAGCGCACCTCGATGGCCGACGTGATCGAGGAGTCGGGGCTCTCTGCCGGGGCGATCTACGGGTACTTCACGGGCAAGCAGGAGCTCTTCGCCGCGGTCGCCGGGCGCATCCTCGAGGCCCGCCAGGGCGAGCTGGAGCAGCAGCGCGCGCGCGGCGAGCCGCTCGCGCCAGGCCAGGTCATGGCCACGCTCATCGACGGGATGCGACGCGAGCCGTTCGGCCACGTGATCGTGCAGCTGTGGGCCGAGGCCGCGATCGATCCCGAGATCGGCGAGCTCGTGCAGGCGGTGCTCATGCGCGTCAGGGAGACCGTGCGGCAGCGGCTCGTCGAGTGGGCGACGGCCGAGCCCGGACGGGTCGACGGCGATCCCGGGGAGTGGGCGAGCCGGGTCACCCCGGTCATGATCGGGCTCGCACCCGGCTTCATGATCCAGCGCGCGATCGTGCCGGGCTTCGACGAGGAGGCATTCCTGGCCGCCCTGCCCGAGGTGCTCCCCCACTGACGGCCGCAGACCGACGGATGCCGCGGGGCCGGCGGCATCCGGGGCACGACGCCGGCTCGCGGCATCCGCTCGCCGGGTCAGTCGTCGTGGATCAGATGCCCTGCCAGCCGGGCTTGTGCGCCCAGGCGTGCCGGTAGTAGTCGAGGTTCTCGAGCTCGGAGGCGGCCGCCTCGTCGACGATGACCGTCGCGTGCGGGTGCAACTGGATCGCCGAGCCCGGCTGGCTCGCCGACACCGGCCCCTCGACCGCGGCCGCGACCGCGTGCGCCTTCGCCTCGCCGAACGCCAGGAGCACCAGGTGCCGGGCACGCAGGATCGTCCCGATGCCCTGCGTGATGCAGTGCATCGGCACGTCGTCGGGTGAGTCGAAGAAGCGTGCGTTGTCGGCCCGGGTCGGCTCCGTGAGGGTCTTCACCCGGGTCAGCGACGCGAGCGAGGAGCCCGGCTCGTTGAACCCGATGTGCCCCGTGCGGCCGATCCCGAGGATCTGCAGGTCCACCCCGCCCGACGCGGTGATCGCCGCCTCGTAGTCGGCGCCCGCATGCTCGATCGTCGCCGGGTCGCCGTTGGGCACCCGCACCAGCTCGGGCGTCAGCCCCAACGGCTCGACGACCTCACGGGTGATCACCGCGCGGTAGCTCTCGGGATGCCCCGCTGGCAGCCCGACGTACTCGTCGAGCGCGAACCCGCGCACCCCGCGCACGTCGATCCCCTCCTCGGCGATCCGCCGCGCCAGCGCACGGTAGCTCGCGAGCGGGGTGGACCCCGTCGCCAGGCCCAGCACGGCGTCGGGCTTCGAGCGGATCAGGTCGACGATGGCGCCGGCGACGAGGTCGCCCGCGGCGTCCTCGTCGCGGACGATCACGACTTCAGCCATTGATGTTCTCCTACGAGGGCGGCGCCGACCGCGGCCGCCGGGAATCCGAGCGGGATGACCTGCACGCGCGACGGGAGGTCGAGGGATGCGAGGAACGCGGAGTCCGCGGCCCACCCGCTCAGGATACGGCGCGTTCCGGCGAGGAGCGGGTCGCCGAGTGCGGCGAGCCCTCCCCCGATGACCACATCGTCCACGTCGGTCGTCAGCACGAGCAGGCGCACCGCCGACGCGACGCCGGTGAGGAACCGCTCCAGCACGTCGATCGCGCGGTCGTCGCCGGACTCGGCCGCGTCGAAGAGGTCGCGCGCCGGCAGCGGCCCGCCGGTGGGCCACATGCGCGCGATCGCCGAACCCGACGCGAGCGTCTCGAGGCAACCGCGCTGGCCGCAGCTGCACACCACGCCCGCAGGGTCCACGGGGATGTGCCCGATCTCGCCGGCGACGCCGTGGCCGCCGCGCAGCAGGCGGCCATCGAGCACGACGCCCGCCGCCAGGCCGGTGCCGAGGTTCAGGTACGCCATCGAGTGCGCGCGGATGCCGTCGGCCACGCCGAGGAGGTGATGGGCGCCGACGGCGGCGGCCTTCACGTCGTTCTCGACGCGCACCTCCACGCCGAGCCGGTCGGACAGGCGCGGGCCGAGGTCGAGCCCCTCGAGGCCGAGGTTGACGGCGTGGGCGACGCGTCCGGTCGCGCTGTCGACGGCGCCGGGGATCCCGATGCCGATCGAGGCGAACGACGCCGCCTCGATGCCGGCGAGCTCGGTCATGCGCTCGACGGTGCGCAGCGCGGTGGCGACGACCGCCTCGGCGCCGAACCCGGTGGGCATGCGGAACTGGTCGCTCAGCTCGCCATCGGCGCCGATCGCGACGGCGGCCGTCTTGGTGCCGCCGATGTCGATGCCGAGCCTCATGTCGCCTCCGCCGGGACGGCGTCGACGGGCTCGGCGGCGAGGCGTTCGGCAACGAACGCGATGAGGGCCTCCCCCACGAGCCGCGACGCGCCGAACGTGGCGATGTCGGCCACCGCACGGTCGTCCGACGGCCAGCCCAGGTCGACGATCACCACGTCGTCGCGCACGGCGCGCAGGGCGGTGATGGCGTCGACCGCGAACGGATGCCGGTGCAGGTCCTTGCCCATCACGAGCACGGGACCGGCCAGGGACCGGGGATCGTCGAGCGGCGTTCCGGCAGTGAGAGCGACGACGTGCGCCGTGTCCAGCCACGTCGGGGCTCCGGGCACGAGTTCGACCGCGAAGGGCCCCCACGGCGCCACGCCGACGGCGATGTTCGCCACGGTGTCGACACGCACGACGGTCCCGATCCGGTCGGAGGCGCCCAGGCGCCCGGACGCGGCATCCGACACCTCGAACGCGCCGGCGATGCGGGCGAGTTCGTCACCCGAGTGGACGGGTTCGAGCGCGATCGCGTCGACCGCGGCGGGCAGCGCGGGAGCCGTCGAGGCCAGCTCGCGCACCCGGGCGGCCGCCTCGCGGACCCGATCGACCGGAAGCCGGCCCGAGTCGACGGCGAACTCGATCGCCGCGACGATCTCGTCGAGCTGGTCGTCGGTGTTGTCGCTGCCGATGCACAGCAGGTCACAGCCGGCGACGAGGGCGCGCACGGCCGCCTCCGGGATGCCGTGCACGCCGCTCGCCCCCTGCATGTCGAGGGCGTCGGTGACGATGACGCCCTCGAACCCCAGCTCCCCGCGGAGCAGGCCGTGCACGATGCGCGAGGAGAGGGTGGCGGGCTGCTCCGCGTCGAGGCGGGGCAGGAGCAGGTGGGAGGTCATGATGGTGCGGGTGCCGGCCGCGATGGCTGCGGCGAACGGCACGAGCTCGCGCTCGCGGAGCACCTCGAGCGGGACGTCGACGACCGGGAGCACGAGGTGCGAGTCGCCGTCGGTGTCGCCGTGGCCCGGGAAGTGCTTCGCGCTCGCGGCGACGCCCGTCGACTGGACGCCGCGCACCCAGGCCGCCGCGTGCCGTGCCGCGAGGGACGCGTCGGTGCCGAAGCTCCGCACGCCGATCACCGGGTTGTCGGCGTTCGAGTTCACGTCGACGTCGGGCGCGAAGGTGACGGTGCACCCGGTCGCGGCGAGCGCCTCGCCGACGGCACGGGCGACGCGCTCGGTCAGCGCCGGGTCGTCGATCCGGCCGAGCAGGGCATTGCCGGGATACGGGGCGCCGCGGTCGTAGAACAGCCGGGTGACGTCGCCGCCCTCCTCGTCGATCGCGATGACGGCGAGCGGGTTCGCCGCGCGCAGTTGCGTGTTCAGCGCCAGGAGCTGCTCGGCCGAGGCGACGTTCTGGCCGAAGAGGCAGACGCCGCCGAGTCCGTCCTCGAGCCGGCGGATGACCCAGGCGGGCGCCTCCGCGCCGTCGAATCCCGGGAGCAGGGTCGTGAGGATGTCCCGGCGCAGGTCGGTTCCCGCGCCGGTGAGGTGCGGCGCGGTCATCCCTTGACGGCCCCGCTCACGAGTCCGCTCGTCATCCGGCCCTGCACGAGCAGGAAGAAGACGATGACGGGGATGGCCATGAGCGTCGAGCCGGCCATGATGGCCGCCCAGTTGGTCGTGCCGTTCGCCACGAGGTAGGTGCGCAGCCACACCGGCAGCGTCATCATCTCGGGGCGTGCATTCAGCACGAGGGCCATGATGAACTCGTTCCATGCCTGGATGAACCCGAACACGCCCGTCGCGATGAGGCCTGGGGCGAGCAGCGGGAAGGTCACCCGCCAGAAGGCGCCGGCCCTGGAGCATCCGTCGATCATCGCGGCCTCCTCGAGCTCGGCGGGCACGCCGTTGACGAAGCCGCGGAGGGTCCAGATCGTGAACGGGAGCACCGTGGCGATGTAGACGACGGTCAGGCCGATGATCGTGTTCAGCAGGTGCCAGCCGTCGATCACGCGGAAGACCGAGACGATCATCGCCTCGCCCGGGATCATCTGGATGACGAGGATCGCGATGATGAACGTGCGGCGGCTCTTGAACCGGAACCGCGTCACCGCGATCGCGGCGAGGAACGCGAACACGAGCGAGATGATCACCGTGAGGATCGTGATCACGATCGAGTTGCCCGCGGCCGGGAGGAACGGCGTGCGACCCGGATCGAAGAGCACGGTCGCGTAGTTGCGGAGCGTGAACTCCTCGGGCCAGAAGTTGACGTCGGCGCCGCGGATCTCGTTGTTCGGCTGGAACGACGTGTTCACCATCCAGTAGACGGGGAAGACGAAGAACAGGAAGAGCAGCACCGAGACCGCGCTCAGCACCCACGTGGTGATGCGGCGGCGGCCACCGCCGGTGCGGCGCACGTCACGGCTGCTCGCCGGCGTGGCGACCGGCCGGCCGACCTGCTGGGGGGCGACGGTGGCGCTCACAGCTCCTCCTCCTTGGTGACCTGGCGGACGTAGTAGATCGAGATGGACATGAGCAGGATCGCCGTGATGACGGCGATCGCGCCGCCCTGGCCGAAGTCGCCGCCCGCGATCGAGGTCTGGTAGATGTACACGCCCAGGGTGTTGGTGAGGGCGCGGACGCCGCCGATGTCCTGCAGCGCGAAGATCTGCGTGAAGACGCGGAGGTCCCAGATGATCTGGAGGATCGTGACGATGAGGAAGATCGGCTTCAGGTAGGGGAAGATGATCAGCCGGAACCGCTTGAACCCGCCGGCGCCGTCGAGCTGCGCGGCCTCGAGCACCTCGTCGGGCACCTGCGTGAGGCCCGCGTAGAGCGTGAAGGCGACGAACGGGATCGCGCCCCAGACGATGATGATGCCGGCGACGAGGAAGAAGCTGAGCGGGTCGATGAGCCAGGAGTGCTGGAAGTACTCCTCCATGCCGAACCAGTTGACGAGGATGTAGTTCACGACGCCGTAGGCCGTATCGAACATCCAGCCCCAGACGACCGTGGCGGTGAGGGCGGGCATCGCCCATGCGAGCAGCATGCCGACCGAGAGCAGGAGGCGGAAGCCCTTGGGCAGGCGCATCATCATGAGCGCGATGAGCGTGCCGACGACCATGGTGACGATGACGCAGCCGGCGGAGAACACGATAGTGCGGATGAGGACCGCGTAGAACACCGGGTCGGTGAGCACGTTCGCGTAGTTCTCGAACCAGATCCACTCGGGCGGTGCGCCGAAGACCTGCGCGCGGCCGAACTCCTGGAACGACGTGACGATGAGCTGGATGAGCGGCCAGCCCGTGATGAGGGCCAGCACGATGATCGCCGGGGTGAGCAGCGAGTAGGGGGTGAAGCCGCCCCGGATGCGCCGGGCGCGGCGTGCGGCCGGCTTCGGCTGCGGGGCCGTCATGCGTTCGCCTTCGAACGCGCTCGGCGCCGGGTCGAGGCCGTTGTCGACCGTGGTCATGGTGGTGCTCCTGGGAAGTCGAGGTGTTCGGGGACGACGGCGGTGCCGCTCCCCGATCCGGACGGGCGACGTGTGTGGTCGTCGCCCGCCCGGGGCTTGGGGTGCGGTGCGGCGGCGGACAGGGGGGTATGCCGCCGCACCGCGCAGTCGGACGGGTCCGACTAGCTGTTGAGGATCGCCTCGATCTCCTCGTCGGCGGCCTCGGCGAGCGCCTTGACGTCGCCGCCCTGCGCGATGTTGACGAACAGGTCGGTCAGGATGCCGGATGCCTCGACGTCGGCCCAGTTCGGCGACGCCGGGGTGAGCTTCGCGTTGCCCGCGGCCGCCGTGATCGCCTTCGCGACCTCGTCGGTGCCGAGGGTGTCGGCGAGCGAGAGCTTGGCCGGAACGAGGCCGTTCTCACCGTAGATCGTCTGGAACTCGTCGGAGAGGATGATCTCCAGCGCGCTCAGCGCGAGCTCGGGGTGAGCCGACTTCGCCGAGATGCCGATGTTCGATCCGCCGGCGAAGACCTGCGCCGCGCCGCCGTCCATGCCCGGGAGGGCGTAGACGCCGAGGTTGGCCTCCTGGTCGGGGCAGCCGGGCGCCTCGGCGTCGGCCGGGGCGAGGATCGACCACTTGACCCAGCTCGGGGCCGAGAGCTGCAGCGACGTGCCGTCGCAGAAGCCGACCTCGGGGCTGGTCTCGTTGCCGTCCTTGGGCGCCAGCGAGGCGGTCGTCATGACCTCCTGCACCTGCTCGAGGCCGGCGATGGACTCGGGGCTGGACAGCTGCGCGTCCCACTCCTCACCGTCGGGAACGGCGATCTCGCCGCCGTTCTCCCAGATGTAGGGCAGCGCGTTGTACCAGTCCTGGCCGGGCCACCAGATGCCCGACTTGCCGGGGTTGGCGGCCGCGAGCGCCTGCGCGTTCGAGATGTACTCGTCGAGCGTCGTCGGCACCGTCAGTCCGGCCGCCGCGAGGGCGTCCTTCTTGTAGTAGACGAGGCGCGAGCCCGAGTAGAGCGGGGCGGCGTAGAACTTGCCGTCGTACGTGCCCGCCTCGACGAAGCCGGGAAGCAGGTCGTCGCCGCCGAGCGTCTCGTAGTCGTCGGTCAGGTCGAGGAACGCACCCGCCGAGGTGAACGCCGCGGCCTGCGTGTTGCCGACCTCGACGACGTCGGGGCTGTCCGAGCCGGAGAGACTCGTGGTCAGGCGGTCGACGAGGCCGTCCCAGGCCTGCTCCTCGATGACGAGGGTCGAACCGGGGTTCTCCTTCTCGAAGGTGTCCACCAGGTACTCGCGCGCTTCGTCGGGCGTGTCGGTGCCGACGAGCCACACGCGGATCTCGGCGCCGTCCTCGGAGGCACCGGTGCCTCCGGAGGTGGCACAACCGGCGAGGGTGAGCGCAGCAGCGGCGCCGAGCGCCACGATGCCGAGTTTCCTCATTGTCGTTTCCTTTCATGGGGTGAGGGAAACAGCGGGGGTTCGCTGCACCCTTGGTGCGTGGAGTCCCTCACGAGACTCCGAGTTGTCCGGAGAGGACCATGACGGCCGCGCCGCGGAGGACGATGTCCTCCGCCTGCTCGGTCATCCGGAGCCTCAGATCACGGTTGTGTTCCGCCATCGTCCGCATCCGGAGCGTGTCGACGGTCGCGTCGTGGAGCGCACCGTCAAGCAGTTCGGCGGGGCCGCTGAGCACGACCTCCGACAGGTTGAGCGCCCCGACCACGGGCGCGAGGATGATGCCGAGCCGGCGTCCGGCCTCGGCGAGGATCCGATCGCGAGCGGATGCCGCGTCGGGGGCGTCGCCGGCGAGCACGGCGAGCTGGGCGGTGAGGCGCGGCACGGCGAGCCAGGCCTCCAGGCATCCGTGCTTGCCGCACGCGCAGCGGGGGCCGCCGTCGGTGCCGACGACGACGTGGCCGATCTCGCCGGCCGCGAAGCCGCCGCCGATGACGGGACGGCCGCCGATGATGAGGCCGGCGCCGACGCCGTGGCCGACCTTGACGAGGAGCAGGTCGTCCTGCTGGGACGCGCCGTGCTCGGCGAGCACGGCGACGTTGGCGTCGTTGGCGACGTGCACTGGCAGGGCGAACTCGGCCTGGAGGCGGGCCTGGAGTTCGACGTCGCGCCAGCCGAGGTTCGGAGCGGAGCGAACCACGCCGAGCGTGTCGACGACGCCCGGCGAGCCGACGCCGATGCCGAGCACGGGGGTCGCGGTGCTCGCGAGGAGCGTGCGCACGAGCTCGACGACGAGGGCCACGGCGTTCTCGCCGCTTGCGCCGGCGCAGGCGACCTCGGCGCGGGCGACGATGCCGCCGTCGAGGTCGACGACGGCGCCGAGGAAGCGCTGGTGCTCGGAGAGGTCGACGCCGATGATCTGGAACGCGCCGCGGTCGACGTCGATCAGGGTGGCCGGCTTGCCGGGACGGGCGTCCTCGCGCTGCCCGAGCTCGACGACGAGTCCCTCGGCGATGAGGTCGGCGACGAGGTCTGACACGGTGACCCGCGTGAGCCCGGTGCCGCGCGAGACATCCGCCCGGCTCTGCGCCCCCGCCGTGTAGAGGGTCTGCAGCACGAGCGACCGGTTGTGGCTGCGCGCGTGCTCGGGAAGGACCTTGCCGGTGGGCCGGAGGGCGCGGGCGCGGGTGAAGATCGGGGCGTCGGCGAACGGAACGGTGAGCACGTCGCCACCCGCGGTGGGGGCGCCGGTCTCGCTGACCTGGCCTCGCTGCACATCCGTCGTCACGTTTGTTAGTAAAGCTTACGAACAAACTCCCACGCAAGCATCGAGGGCCCGTTGGCCGCCCGCGTTACCGAGTTGTGACCTGCTCCGGGTCGTCACGCGGGTGCGACGTCGGCGGCGGCCGCGCGCACGACGAAGGGGCCGGATGCCGCAGCATCCGACCCCTCCGTGAACCGAGTGCGGCTACGCCAGGCGCGCCTTGAGGTTGTCCGACAGGGTCTGCAGGAACTCCTCGGTGGTCTGGTACGCCTGCTCGGGGCCGACGAGGGCCGCGAGGTCCTTCGTCATGGCGCCCGACTCCACGGTCTTGATGACGACGTCCTCGAGCGTGAGCGAGAAGTCGATGAGCTCCTGGTTGCCGTCGAGCTTGCCGCGGTGCGCGAGGCCGCGCGTCCAGGCGTAGATCGAGGCGATCGGGTTCGTCGAGGTGGGCTTGCCCTGCTGGTGCTGGCGGTAGTGGCGCGTGACCGTGCCGTGCGCCGCCTCGGCCTCGACGACCTTGCCGTCGGGCGTGGCGAGCACGCTCGTCATGAGCCCGAGCGAGCCGAAGCCCTGGGCGACGGTGTCGGACTGCACGTCGCCGTCGTAGTTCTTGCAGGCCCAGACGTAGCCGCCCTCCCACTTGAGCGAGGCGGCGACCATGTCGTCGATGAGGCGGTGCTCGTAGGTGAGGCCGGCCGCGTCGAACTGCTCCTTGAACTCGGCGTCGAAGACCTCCTGGAAGAGGTCCTTGAAGCGGCCGTCGTAGGCCTTCAGGATGGTGTTCTTCGTTGAGAGGTAGACCGGGTAGTTGCGCGAGAGGCCGTAGTTCAGCGAGGCGCGGGCGAAGTCGCGGATCGACTCGTCGAGGTTGTACATGCCCATGGCGACGCCCGAGCCGGGCGACTGGAACACCTCGAACTGCTGCGGCTCGGAGCCGTCCTTCGGGGTGAAGGTCATGGTGAGGGTGCCCTCCCCCTCGAACCGGAAGTCGGTGGCGCGGTACTGGTCGCCGAACGCGTGACGGCCGACGATGATCGGCTTGTTCCAGCCGGGCACCAGGCGGGGGATGTTCGAGATGATGATCGGCTCGCGGAAGATCACGCCGCCGAGGATGTTGCGGATCGTGCCGTTCGGCGAGCGCCACATCTTCTTCAGGCCGAACTCCTCGACGCGGGCCTCGTCGGGGGTGATCGTGGCGCACTTCACGCCGACGCCGTGCTTCTGGATGGCGTGGGCGGCGTCGACCGTGATCTGGTCGTCGGTCTCGTCGCGCTTCTGGATCGAGAGGTCGTAGTACTCGAGGTCGATGTCGAGGTACGGGTGGATGAGCTGGTCCTTGATGGCCTGCCAGATGATGCGGGTCATCTCGTCGCCGTCGAGCTCGACGACCGTGCCTTCAACCTTGATCTTGGACAACGTGGATCTCTCCTTGGATCTCTCGGGGAATTGAGGAAGTCTCGTGGGGCGGACACGCCGCCAGCCAGCTTACCGCGTCCCGCGAATATCTCGACATCGAGACAAATGTCGGGCTCGCTCCCCCGCGATGCCGCAATGCGGCGCCCCGCGTCCGCGTTCGCCCTGAGCGTTCGCCTCGCGGCTACCTGCCCCGGGGCGCCACACGTTAGCCTTGGCTCCATGGCTGAACTGCGACTCGAAGAACTGAACGCGACGAACATCGTGGCCGCGAACACCCTGTCGCTGAAGCCCGGGCAGGAGCAGTTCATCGCTCCCGTCACCTACGCCGCCGAAGCCTCGGTCGTGAACCCCGCCACGGCGTGGCAGCGCGTCGCCCGCTCGGAAGACCGGGTCGTCGGGTTCATCCACGGCAACTTCGATCCCGAGAACGAGCACGAGGAGTTCCGGGCCTGCATCTGGCGCATCAACGTCGACGCCGAGGCGCAGGGCAAGGGCGTCGGCCGGTTCCTCGCGCACGCTCTCGCTGAAGAGGCCAAGCGTCGCGGATTCGACCGCATCACCGTGCTCTGGGAGCCGGGCGAAGAGGGCCCCGAGGCGTTCTTCCACCGCATCGGCTTCGTCGACGTCGGCGAGACCGCCTACGGCGACGTGATCGGCGCGCTCGAGCTCTGAGCACCTCGGCACAGGGCGATCGGATGCCGCAGCCGCCGGCCGGCTTCGTCGAAGCCGTGCTCGCCGTGGTCGACGACATCCCGCCGGGCTGCGTGGCCACCTACGGCGACGTCGCCGCCATCCTCGGCTCGCGCGGAGCGCGGGCCGTCGGCCAGGTGATGGCGCGCTACGGGTCGGACGTCGCCTGGTGGCGCGTCGTGCGCGCCGGCGGCCGACCGCCGGCCGGCCACGCCGAGCGCGCTCGCGCGCACTACGAGCGGGAGGGCACGCCGCTCCGGCCGGCGGACGACGAGGACGGCTACCGCATCGTCATCGCGGCGTGCCGCTGGCGGCCCTGACGCCCGTCACTCGCTGAGGCCGCCCCCGAGCGGCATCCGGACCGACAGCGTCGTGCCCGCCCCGGGCGGGCTCTCGAGCTCGAGCGTGCCGCCCACCGCGTCGACGCGGTCGGCGATGCCGAGCATGCCCGTGCCGGCGTCGAGCGATGCTCCCCCGGCGCCGTTGTCGCGGACCACCAGCTCCAGCTCGTCGCCGACCACATGCGCGCGCACCCATGCCCGGGTCGCTCGCGAGTGCTTCGCCACGTTCGCGAGCGCCTCGGCCAGGACGAAGTAGGCGGTCGACTCGATGAGCTCGGGCAGCCGCCCCTCGGCCTGCACGTCGACCACGACGGGAACCGGGCACCGGCCCGCGAGCTCGGGCACGGCGAGCGCCAGTCCGCCCGACGAGAGCAGGCTCGGGTGGATGCCGTGCGCCAGCTCTCGCAGTTCCCGCAGCGCCTGGTTCAGCATCGAGATCGTGCTCTCGAGCTCGGTGGCGAGCTCTACCTCGTCGGCGTCCCGTGCCGCATTGGCGGCCAGCCGCAGCCGCATCCCGAGAGACACCAGGTGCTGCTGCGCTCCGTCGTGCAGGTCGCGCTCGATGCGGCGCCTCGCCTCGACGCCTGCCTCCACGATGCGCTGGCGCGACTGCCGCACCTGTTCGAGGGTGCGCTCGATCTCGGAGCGGAGCCGGCCGTTGTCGACCGAGAGGCGCAGTGCGCTCGACACCCCGTCGAGCAGTCGCATGTTGTCGGTCAGCACCCGGTCGTGCCGGATGAGCGCGATCGGCGCCCCGAGCGGAGACGCGACGGGGAGGATGCTGTGGCTGCCCCGCGGATCGGCGGCGTCGGGCTCGATCGGCGTGCCCGCGGCATCCGCGTACCGACCGCGCTCCTCGTCCCACCAGTAGACCCGCACCGACGCGTCGCGGAGGGTGCGGGCGAGCGATTCGGCCCAGAGGCCGCGGTCGGCTCCCTCTCGGGTGATGCGCATGAGGTCGGCGACGCGCGACCGCATGTTGCGCGCGTGCGCGACTCCCGCGTCGAAGCTCACCGGGATGGACGCGATCGCGATGAGCGAGACGGTGGCGAGCACCGTGTCGGTGGTGGTGGCCGTCGCGTACGTCACCGCCTGCGCCGCGAGCGTGCTGGCCCAGGCGAAGAGGGCGAGGGGCATGAGGAACGCGACCGTGCGCGCCGGCACGCTCGCGCGCACCCAGCGCACGAGCAGGCGTCCGGCGATGACCAAGGCGAGCCCGACGCCGACGATGCGGTACCCGACGTCGATCGCGGCGAACAGGGCGGGCGCGTCGACGACCTGGTACGGGTTCGGGGCGACGCAGCCGCACGCCACCGCGTCGGGCGTCGCGAGCAGCACGACGCCGAGCAGGTTCACGGCAGAGGCCGCGATCGCGATGCCCGCGATCCACCGGTCGACGCGGTCGGCGAGGAACCCCTTCGGGTAGACGAGCACGATGACGCCCGCGATGACCGCCCACCACAGGTCCACGCCGCGGACGATCGGCCACAGCCAGTCGATGCCGCCGATGACGAAGTAGATCGACTGCGGGATCCACAGCACGACGAACGCGATCATGAGCCGCGCCGGGGCGCGCGTGGGGCCGATCCGCCATGCCACGCCGGCGCACGCCGCGAACACGAGCGGCACGATCGCGTGGAGCGTCGTGTACGAGACCTCCGGCCGCTCGGCGGTGGGCGTGGCGAAGTAGCCGGCGACCTCCATCCAGAGGCTCAGCGCGACGGCGATGACGATGGCGACGGTGCGCCTGGCGATCCGGCCCTTGCGGCCGGGGGCCATCACCGTTCGCCGAGGAGCGTGAGCACGGCGAGCACGCGCCGGTGGTGCTCGGGCGACTCCTCGAGGTCGAGCTTCTGCAGGATGCTGCGCACATGCGTCTCGACCGTCTTCAAGCCGAGGAACAGCGTCTGCGCGATGCCGCCGTTCGAGTAGCCCTGCGCCATCAGCTCGAGCACCGACCGCTCGCGTTCGGTGAGCCTCGACAGCGGGTCGTCGGCGCGGGTGCGCTTCACGAGCTGCTCGACGACCTCGGGGTCGACGACCGAGCCGCCCGAGGCGACCGTCTCGACCGCGCGCACGAGCGTCTGCGGTTCGGACACGCGTTCCTTCAGCAGGTAGCCGGTGCCGCTGCCTGCGCCCATGACGCGGAGCGCGTACTCGGGCGTGGCGTACATCGACAGCAGCAGCACGCCGATCGTCGAGCCCTCGGCGCGCATGGTCTCGAGGGCGGCGATGCCTTCGTCGCGATAGCTCGGCGGCATGCGGATGTCGAGCACGGCGGCATCGACACCTCCGCCGCGGACGACCTCGAGCAGCTCGTCGCCGGTGCCGACCGAGGCGACGACCTCGATCCCACCGCCTTCGAGGACTTTGGCGATGCCCTCGCGCAACAGCAGCGCGTCATCGGCGATCGCGACGCGCAGGGGGCGGGCGTCGTTCATCGGGGGCCTCCGTTTCGCGGGCAGCGTCCACCGTCCGGGGGTCGCCACCCGTCTGTGCCGAGCGTACCGCCTGGGAACCGCCCCCGGTTGGTCCCAGTTGTGGGGGCACTCGCCGCCGTTCCGCGGTGCCGGATGCCCCGTCGTCGCGTTCAGTGGCAGCACGCATCGCGTGGGGGTGGTCGCCCGGATCCCGCCGCATCGACGTCGGCGGAGGATGCGGGCATGTCGATGGGACGCGCGCGTGCGTGGAGTTGGGTCGGGCGGTACCTGCCGCTCGAGGTGCTCGGCACGATCACGGCGCTCGTCGCGGCATCCGTCGGCTACCGGGTCAGCGGTTCCCTCGTGGTCGCCGCCATCGCGGGGACGCTCGGCGAGAACGTGGGCTACTACGCGCTCGTCGTCGTGCGGGCGGTGCGGGGCCACGCGGGCTCACGGCGCGTGCAGCGCCTCCCGGGCCGAGGACGCCGCGCCTGGGCGACCGCCTGGCTGGCGGCGCGCGCGGTGGCGGCCGAGTTCGGGCCGGCCGAGCTCGTCGACTCGCTGCTCGTGCGCCCGGTGCTGCTCTGGGCGGCCGCCGCGACGTGGGGCGCGCATCCGGCGGCCTGGCTCGCCGGCAAGCTCGCCGCCGACGCGGTCTTCTACGCCATCGCGATCGTGTCGTTCGAGACGGGCCGCCGGGTGATCCTGCCCGACGGCGGACGCGTCGACACGGCGACCGGAGACGCGGCATCCGGGCACATGGCATCCGGGCACATGGCATCCGGGCACGCGGCATCCGGGCACATGGCATCCGGCACGGCCGTCGGCTCCGAATCACAGCCGGAAGGGGCGCTGAGATGAGCACCACCATGGCGGACCGGTCGCGTCGCCTCGCGACGCGCATCGGACGCGCGACCGCGACCGGGACCCGCGACGCGACGGGCCGACCCGTCGCCCACCGCGAACTCGTGCGGCGCGAGCTCGCCGCCTACGCCGACGGCATCGACCTCGCCGGGCTCGTGCGCGAGCACGGCAGCCCGCTCTTCGTGCTCGACCCCGACCGGGTGACGACGCAACTCCTCGCCCTGCGACGCGAGCTGCCCATGGCGGGCGTGCACTTCGCGACGAAGTCGTTGCCGCATCCGGCGGTGATCCGCGCGGTCGATGCGTTCGGCGCGGGCTTCGAGGTGGCGTCCCGCGGCGAGATCGACCTGCTCGAGCGCGCGGGCATCGCGACGGCGCACTGCCTGCACACGCACCCCGTCAAGACGGTCGCCGACCTGACGGGCGCGTACCTCCGCGGCATCCGCACGTTCGTCGTCGACAACCCCGCCGAGGTCGCGAAGTTCCGGGGGCTGCCACCGGACGTCGCTGTGCTGGTGCGCCTGTCGTACCCGAACCCCGGGGCGAAGTCGGACCTCTCGTCGAAGTTCGGCGTGCGGCCCGACCACGCCGCACCGCTCGTCGCCCAGTGCCTGCGCGAAGGACTGCGGGTGGCCGGATTCACCTTCCACGTCGGAAGCCAGACGGCGTCGGCCGCGCCGTGGGCGCACGCCATCCGGCAGACGCTCGCGCTCATGCAGCGTCTCGAGGCCGCGTTCGACGTGCGGTTCGACACGCTCGACCTCGGCGGCGGGTTCCCCGTGGGGTACGACGAGCCGGTGCCGTCCCTCGCCGAGCTCGCCCGCGGCATCCGCTCGGCCCTCGATGGCGTGCCCGACCGGTACCGCATCCTCATCGAGCCCGGACGCTTCGTCTCGGCGCCCGCGATGACCCTCGTCACGCGGGTGGTCGGCGTGGCCGAACGCGCCGACGGCCGCTGGGCCTACCTCGACGAGGGCGTGTACGGCGCCTACTCCAACATCCCCGCCGAGGACGTGCACGCGCTCGTCTTCGCGGCCTCGGAGCTCGGCGGCGCGATGGGTGGCGTGCCCGGCGGCGCCGCCGGCGCGGGCTGCGGCAC
The DNA here is from genome assembly GCF_031456545.1 of Agromyces sp. 3263. Taxonomy (NCBI): domain Bacteria; kingdom Bacillati; phylum Actinomycetota; class Actinomycetes; order Micrococcales; family Microbacteriaceae; genus Agromyces; species Agromyces sp. 3263. Next base: position 2,714,150 of record NZ_JAVDUV010000001.1, on the reverse strand, counting down.
GGGCCGTGCGGACGATCGCGCGCGCGTTCCCGTCACCCTCGCCGGACCGACGTGCGACAGCGTCGACGTGATCGCCCGCCGCCTGCCGCTGCCGCCGCTCGCCGAGGGCGACCTGCTCGTGAGCCCCATGATGGGCGCCTACACGGCCGCGACGGCCACCACGTTCAACGGCATCGCGCCGACCCCGGTGGTGGTCGTCCCGGCCTGACCTCCGGCCCGCGCCGGGAGGCGATTCGCACCGGGGAAGGTGCGATCCCGTGGAATCGCCCTCCCCCGGTGCGAATCGCCTTTGCTCGGGCTGATCGGCTCGGTCCGCTACACGAGCGAGTCGCGCCAGGCCGCGTGCAGCGCCGCGAACCGCCCCGACCCGCCGATGAGGTCGGCGGGCGCGCCGTCCTCGACGATGCGCCCGTGCTCCATGACGAGCACCCGGTCGGCGATCGCCACGGTCGACAGGCGGTGCGCGATGATCACGGCCGTGCGGTCGGCCAGGAGGGACTGCAGGCCCTCCTGCACCGCGCGCTCGCTCGGGATGTCGAGCGACGACGTCGCCTCGTCGAGGATCAGCACCGCCGGGTTCGCGAGGAACGCGCGCGCGAACGAGATGAGTTGCCGCTGGCCGGCCGAGACGCGCCCCCCGCGCTTGTTCACGTCGGTGTCGTAGCCGTTCGGCAGGCCCTCGATGAACTCGTGGGCGCCGACCGCGCGAGCGGCCGACACGATCTCGTCGAAGGTCGCGTCGGGCTTGCCGAGCGCGATGTTGTCGGCGACCGACCCCGAGAACAGGTACGCCTCCTGCGTGACCATGACGATCGCGCGCCGGAGGTCCTTCGGGTGCAACTGCCGCAGGTCGATCCCGTCGAGCTCCACCACGCCGTCGCTCGGGTCGTAGAACCGGGCGATGAGCTTCGCGAGCGTCGACTTGCCGGCGCCCGTCGACCCGACGAGCGCGATCGTCTGGCCCGCCGGGATGTCGAGGTCGAACCGCGGCAGGATGACGCGGTCGCGCGTGTACGCGAACTCGACGCGCTCGAACCGCACGTGTCCGTCGGCGTTCCAGAGGTCGACCGGACGTTCGGGGTCGGGCACGCTCGGCTCCTCCTCGAGCACGCCCGAGATCTTCTCGAGCGCGGATGCCGCGGACTGGTACCCGTTGTAGAACATCGCCATCTCCTCCATCGGGTCGAAGAAGCGCTTGGTGTAGAGCAGTGCCGCGAGCAGCACGCCCACCTCCATGCCGCCGTCGACCACGCGGAATCCGCCGACGACGAGCACGGCCGCGACGCAGACGTTGCCGATCAGCAGCAGGCCCGGATCGTAGATGCCGAACAGCTGGATGACCTTCGCGTTCACGCCGCGGTAGTCCTCGACGAGGTCGCCGAACTCCTTCTCGTTGCGCTGCTCCTTGCGGAACGCCTGCACGGCGCGGATGCCCGTCATCGACTCGACGAAGTGCACGATGAGGCTCGCGCTGGCGACGCGCGAACGCCGGAAGAGCCGCTGCGACCGCACCTGGAACCACCGCGTGAGCACGGCGAGCGGCACGAGCGCGGCGAGCAGCACGAGCGCCGACGTCCAGTCGAGGAGCGCGAGCGCCGCCGCCGTGAACGACATGTAGAGCGCCCCGCGCACGAGCTGGTTGATGCCCTCGTCGAGGAGCTCCCGGATGGCGTCGAGGTCGCTCGTCTGCCGGGAGATGATGCGGCCCGACGTGTAGGACTCGTGGAACTCGAGCGAGAGCTTCTGCGTGTGCAGGAACACCCGCGTGCGCAGGTCGAGCAGCACCGCCTGGCTGATCCTCGCCGACAGCCGGATGTACCACGCGATGAGGAACGCGCCGGCCGCGCCGGTGAGCAGGTACGCCACTCCGGCGAAGCCGACCGGCATCCAGTCGCCCGCCATGAGCGCGGGCAGGCCCTGGTCGATGCCGTAGGCGATGAGCGCCGGACCCGCGACCTGCGCGCCCGTCGAGATGACGATGATCGCCATGGTGATCCACAGCCGCGCCCGCACCGGGTGCAGCAGCGAGCCCAGCAGCCGCAGCGACCGCTGCCGGATCTGCGTGGACTCGGCCTTCGTGAAGTCGTGGCGTTCCTCGCCCTCGACGCCCGTGACGGTGCTCATCGGGTCGCCTCCTCTCGTGCGATGGGTTCCATGCCGGAGGCCTGTGCGGCCTCCCGCTTCTCCTCGTCCTCCAGGCTGGAGATGACGAAGGCGTAGTGTCCGTTCTCGCGCAGCAGCTCGGAGTGCGTGCCGACGGCGGTGACCCGCCCGTCCTCGAGGAGCGCCACCCGGTCGGCGAGCATGACCGTGGACGGGCGGTGCGCCACGATGAGCGCGGTCGTCGACGCGAGCACCTCGCGCAGCTCCGCCTCGACGCGTGCCTCGGTGGCCACGTCGAGTGCCGAGAGCGGGTCGTCGAGCACGAGCACCGCGGGGGATGCCGCGACGGCGCGTGCGAGCGCGAGCCGCTGGCGCTGCCCGCCCGAGAGGCTCATGCCCTCCTCGCCGACCTTCGTGTCGGGGCCGTCGGGCAGGTCGTGCACGAAGCCGGCCTGCGCGATGCGCAGCGCCTCCTCGAGCACCCGGTCGGCCTCGGCTCGCACCTCGGGGTCGTCGCCGGCGAGCTCGGGGCGGCCGAGCAGCACGTTGTCGCGCACGGAGGCGCTGAACAGCGTGGCGTCCTCGAAGGCCATCGCGATGTGGGTGCGCAGCTCCTCGCGGGAGAGCGCCCGGATGTCGACGCCGTCGAGCGTGATCGAGCCGCCCGTCACGTCGTAGAGCCGCGTGGTGAGCGCGGTCATGGTCGTCTTGCCGCTGCCCGTGAGGCCGACGAGCGCCATGGTCTCGCCCGGCTCGAGCACGAGGTCGACGCCGTCGAGCAGGTCGCCGAAGCGGTCGGGCGAGTCCTGGTAGCGGAACCGCACGTCGTTGAACGCGAGCTCGCCGCGGGGACGCTCGATCGTGACCGGCGCCTCGGGGTCGGTGATCTGGTTCTCGCTGTCGAGGATGTCGAAGAAGCGGTCGGTCGCGGTGCGCGCGTCGACCGAGAACGCGAGCAGGAATCCGATCGACTCGATCGGCCACGCCAGCACGGTCGCGGTGGCGAAGAACGCGACGAGCTCGCCGACCGAGAGCACACCCTGCGACGCCAGCCACACGCCGAGCACGAGGCACACGGCGAGCGCGACGGTGGGCACGACGAGGATCCACGCCCAGATGCCGGCGTCGAGCCGGGCCTTCTCGATCTCGGTGCTGCGCAGCGACTCGGCCTGCGCGCGGAAGGTCGTGAGCGCGTGCTTGCCGCGCCCGAACGCCTTGAGCACGCGGATGCCGTGCACCGACTCCTCGACCGCGGTGGCGAGGTCGCCGGCCTGGTCCTGGCTGCGACGCGACACCTCGGAGTAGCGGCCCTCGAAGCGGTAGCCGACGATCCACAGCGGGATCGAGCAGACGAGGAACACCACGCCGAGGATCCAGTTCATCGACACGAGGATCGCGAGGCCCACCACGATCACGATGAGGTTGACGACGAGCAGTACGAGCCCGAAGGACAGCCACCGCCGGATGATGTTGAGGTCGCTGACCGCACGCGAGAGCAGCTGGCCGCTCGGCCAGCGGTCGTGGAAGCTGACGGGCAGGTCCTGCAGCTTGGCGTAGAGCGCGTTGCGCATGCGCGCCTCGACGTGGGTGCCGGGCTTCAGCACGAACCAGCGGCGGAGCGCGATCATGACGGCCTCGAGCACCCCGAGGCCCAGCACGAGCGCGGCGAGCGGGAGGATCGCGCTCGCGTCGCCGTCGGCGAGCGGGCCGTCGACGATCGACTGGAGCACCTGCGGGATCGACAGGGCGATGAGCTGCGCGCTCAGCGAGGCGGCCATGCCCGCGATGATGAACGGGATGGCGGGGCCCGCGTACTCGCGCAGCCGGAGCAGCGCGCGCACGGTGCCGGGGCGCGCGGGTGAGGGGTCCTGGTGGAGCGGGGTGGCGGACAAGCCGGTTCCTTCCGGAGGGAGGCGTCAGGGCGTCCTCGTGGGACGCCGACGACGTGTCGGATCGAGCGGACGCGCACGGCGGCGACGTCGGATGCGGGGATACCGCGGAATGGGCAGGCTGCGCCTGCGGGGCTGGGGCGGAAGCTACCCGGAGAACGCCTCGATGAGGAGGACCGGGCGGGCAGCGCCGTCGACCGCGACCTGGCGGGCGTAGCTGTCTGTCTGCATGGTGTCCTCCTGCGTCGTCGTCTTCGAACCCTCGTGGCCGTCGGATATCACTCGAAGACCAGCCCTTCAGACTAGGGGGTCCCGTCGGCAGGCCGCAAGACCGAATTCGAGCGCTAGGCTGTGCGGATTCGTCACCGCGCGGGGTGGAGCCCTGCAGCATTCCCGTTCGCGCGCACCTGGACCGACGACACGAGGAGATCGCGTGGGAGCGATGCGGATCGCGTTCGCGCGCGCTGCGGCGCGTGCCGGGGTGCTCGGTTCCATCGCGGCCGTCGTGTTCCTGCTCGCCGGCCTCGGCACGGCGGTGGTCGACTCCGTCTCGGGCGCCGCGACGACGGGCCTGCGCGAAGGCCTCGCCGCGGCATCCGGAGCCGACGGCGCGGCGCGCTGGCAGATCCGCGTCGCGGCGGACCCCGACGCGCAGGCGGAGGCCGCGGCATCCGTGCTCGACCGCATGCTCACCCGGCACGGCGCGACCTGGCGCCGCTCGGTGGAGACCGCGCCGGTGGACGCCGTCGCCGATGGGCAGGCGTTCGGCGCCGTGCTCCTCGCCGATGAGGGCGTGCCCGAACGGGCGGAGCTCCTCACCGGGGCGTGGCCGGGCGACGCGCAGGCCGACGCCGCGGCCGCGGAGGCGGACGCGCTGCCCGCGACGCTGCACGCCGACGCGGCGAGCGCGCTGGGACTGCAGCCCGGCGACCTCGTCGAACTGCAGGACGGCGACGGGCCCGAGCGCCTGCTCGTCGTCGGCACCTGGCGACCGCTCGATGCGAACGAACCGGCGTGGTTCGGCGAGCCCGTGATCGCGACCGGCACGGTGCCGGGTGGCGCCGGGCCGTTCGTGGTCGGCGACGACGCGCTCGTCGACCTCCCGGCGGCCACGATCGTGCGGTGGACCGCGCTGCCGGATGCCGCGGGCGCGACGCCCGACCAGGCGGCGGCCCTGCGGGCCGTGCTGCCCGACGTCGAGCCGGCGCTCCGCGCGGAGGACGCGATCGGTGCCGATGGCCTGAGCACGTCGGGCGGGCTCGACGCGACGCTCGACCGGCTGCTCGCCGGTCTCGGCGCCGTGCGCGCCATCGCTCCCCTGCCGATCCTGCTGCTGGCGTTCGCCGGGTTCGCCGCCCTCGACCGACTGGCCGCGCTCCTCGGCGCCGCGCGGCGAGGCGAGACGGTGCTGCTCCGGGCGCGGGGCGCGTCCGCGTCGCGACTGGCTCGCGACACCGCCGTGGAGGTGCTCGTGGTCGGCATCCCCGCGGCGGCGCTCGGCGCGGCGGCGGGCGAGGCGGTGCTGGCGGTGGCGCGCCCCGGCGAGGCGCGCAGCTGGCAGCTGGCGGTGCTCGTGGCATCCATCGCCCTCGTCGGTGCGCTGCTGCTCGCCGCGGGCCGCGCGTGGCGCGATGCGACCAGGCCGGTGGTGCGCGGGGCCGGCGACGAGGTGGGCCGGGCGCCGCGGGCGGCAGCGGCCGGTGCGGTCGTGCTCGTGGCCGTGGCGGCCGCGGTGTCGCTGTGGCAGTTCCGGCTGTACGGGTCGCCGCTCGTCGCGAGCGCGTCGGGCACGCCTGAGGTGGATCCGGTCGCGGTGCTCGCGCCCATGCTCGTGCTGCTCGCCCTGAGCCTCGCCGCCCTCGGGCTCGCGCGACCGGCGGGGAGCCTTCTCGAGCGGATGGGCGCCCGCAGCCCGGGGCTGGTCCCGTCGCTGCCCATGCGCCAGCTCGCCCGGCGCGCCGAGCTCTACGCCTCGGCGTCGCTCGTGGTGATGCTCGGCGTGTCGGGGCTCACGCTCGCGGCCGCGTTCGCGGGGAGCTGGCAGGCGTTCGACCGCGAGGCGGCGGCCATCGCCACCGGCGGCGACGTCCGCGTCTCGTTCGCCGGCCGCGACGTCGTGCAGGGCGCCGACCCGCTCGCCCTCGCGGATCCCTTCGCGGGCGTCGACGGGGTCGGCGCGAGCGGCGCGGTGTACCGCGGCGAGGCCCGCATCGGGTCGGATGCCGCGGCGCTCGTGGCGTTGCCGGCCGACCGGCTGGCGGGCATCGCACCCGGCGCCGCGAGCGCCGCCGACATTGCCGAGCTCGACGACCTCATCGCGTCCGGCCGAGCGGCGGCACCGGCCCTGCCCGCGGGTGCGGACGCCGTCACGGCGGGCGTCGGCATCGAGGCGGCCGCCGGGACGCCCGGCACCGTGACCGTGTCGGCGTGGGTCCTCGGGCCGTCGGGCGAGGCGAGCCGGCTCCCGGGCGTCGCCTTCCCGGTGGCGGCGGGCGGCGGCACGGCCGAACTGCAGCTGCCGGATGCCGCTCCCCTGCGCCTGCTCGGATTCGAGGCCGCGCTCGCCGGGTCCCAGGGCGCCGGGCCGGTCACCGTCGCCATCGACGACGTGCGGGTCGAGGGCGGCGCGGACGCGGACGGCGACGACGGCAACGGCGCCGACGGCGCACCTGCGTCCGCCTCGGGCGACGTGGAGCTGACCGCGACCGCCCCGAGCGGCCGCGTCGTCGCGACCGCGCCCGACGTCGCCTCGGCCTCCGACGATGCGCACCCCGTGCCCGTGCTCTTGGGCGAGGCCCTCGCGGCACGCATCCAGGCCAAGCCCGGCGACCCGCTCGCCTTCCGCATGCTCACCGGCGGGGCCGACGTCGACGCCGTCGTGGCGGGCGTCGTGCCCGCCGTGCCCGGTGCCGGCGACCTGGGCATCCTCGTCGACCTCGGCGCGCTGTCGGCGGCGGCCTTCTCGGGCGACGCCGGCGTCCCCCAGTACACCGAGCGATGGCTGGCGACCGACGGTCCGCAGGCGCTGGCCGAGCGCCTCGGGCGCGAGCGGTCCACGGCGTTCACCGTCGCGACCCGCGCCGACGCCTCCTCGTCGGGCCTCATCCAGCCCGCGGTCACCGCACTCTGGGCCGGGGCGGCGGGCGCGCTCCTCTTCGCACTCGTCTCGCTCGTGGCGCTCGTCGCGGCCCTCGGCCGGGCCCGGCTCGGCGAGGTCGTCGTGCTGCGGGTCCTCGGCAGTCCGGCGCGCGTGCAGGCCCGCGCCCGGTTCGCCGAGCTCGTCGCCGCCGTCGGGGCCGCGACGCTCGTCGGCATCGCGGTCGGGGCGGTCACGGCGTGGGTCACCGCCCGGGAGCTCGCACGTGCGTCGGTGGCCGGCGCCCCGGGAGCCCTGGCCGTGCCCGTCGACCTGGCGTGGCTGCCGTGGGCCGCCGGCCTCCTCGCCTTCCTCGCAGCGTGCGCGGCCGTCGGCGGCGGTGCCGCGGCATCCGTCGGTCGCCTCGCGTCGCGACCCGGACTCCGGGCGGAGGACGCATGAGCGCGCGGTCGCACCTCTCGACGCCCGGTCTCCTGCGCCGGCAGTTCCTCGCCGGGCCGGGGGCGTCGATCGCGCTCGCCCTGCTCGTGCTCGTCGGTGCCCTGCTGGCGACGGCGGTGCCCCGCGCCGTCGCCGCCCTGCACACCGCCCAGCTCGCCGAGCTGCTCGACGGGGTCCCCGCGAACGGGCTCGACCTCACCGCAGAGACGCGGGCGCACCCCGACGTCGGCGCGTCGTCGGGCGGCACCTCGCTCGACGGCGACGTCGACGCCGTGTGGGGCCGCCAGGAGGAGGCGCTCGTCGGCATCCGCCGCGCCCTTCCCCAGCCCTTGCGCGGGATCACCGGCGAGCCGCTCACCGTGCTCACAGCCGGGCCGCTGCGGGCGATGGTTCCGGACGCCTCGCCGAGCTCGCCCGTGTACCGCATCCTGCCGGGCTTCGACCCGCGCCTGCGCGAGCACGTCGAGCTGACCTCGGGCGCCTGGCCGGCACCGATCCCCGGCGACGGGCTCGACGGGGTCACCGCGGTCGACCTCGTGCTCGTCGACGCCGTGGCGGAGCGCATGGACTGGGCGCTCGGCGAGGAACGGTTCATCGGCATCGGCAGCATCAACCAGCCGGTGCGCCTGTCGGGCACCGTGGCCCCGATCGACGCGGCCGATGGCGTGTGGACGCACCTGCCCACCACGCTCGAACCGGGCGTGGTCGACAACGGCCTGGCCCCACCGCAGATCACCGGCACCGCGTTCATGGATGCCGGATCCTGGCCGGCGTTCGCCGACGTCAACGTGCCCTCCACGATGCAGGCGTGGTTCCCGGTGCGCACCGAGCGCATCTCCGCGCCGGAGTCCGCGCAGCTGCAGGCGCAGCTGGGCGAGTTCTCGAGCGACGTGCGCGTCATCGGCTCCGGGGAGTACCGGGGCTGGGTGCCGACGGTGGGCGAGGTGAGCTTCCTCAGCGGGCTCGGCGCCTCCCTCGGCGAGGCGGCCGCCACTGCGGCAGCCGGCGACGCGGTCCTCGCGACGATCGCGTCGGGACCCATCGGCGTCATGGTCGCGGTGCTCGTCCTCGGTGCGCGCGTGGTGTTCGAGCGCAGGCGGGCGGGGCTCGAACTGGCGGCGGCTCGCGGTGCCTCGATCGGCCAGCTCCGCGGCATCCTCGCGATCGAAGGCCTCGCGATCGGGATCCCCGCGGCCGTCGTCGGCGGGCTGCTCGGCACCCTCGCGGTCGCCGCCGACGCCGGATACGGCGGATGGCTGCTCGCGGCGGTCTTCGCCGTGACGCCTGCCCTGCTGCTGGTGGCCTCGGCGCCGGGCCTGAGCCCGCTCCGTCGCGCGCGCGCCGACCTGGGCGGCAGCGCTCCGGGACGGTTCCGCTGGATCGCCGAGCTGCTCGTGCTGCTCGTCGCCGTCGCCGCGGTCGTGCTGCTCATGCGCCGCGGATTGGCGACCTCGGCGGCCCAGGCGGGCGTCGATCCGCTGCTCGCCGCCGTGCCGCTGCTGCTCTCGCTCGTCGCGTGCCTCGTGGCGCTGCGCCTCTACCCGATCCCCCTCGCCGGGCTCGTGCGGTCGATGGCCGCGCGGCCCGGCCTCGTCCCGTTCCTCGGGTCGGCGCGCGCACTGCGCGACCCCAGTGCCGGGCTCGTGCCCGTGCTCGCCGTCGTCGTCGGGGTGTCGGTGGCGGTGTTCTCCTCGGTGCTGCTCGGCACGGTGCGCGCCGGGATCGACGACGCCGCCGCGGCGCGGGTGGGTGCGGATGCCGCGGTGTCGGGCCTCCCGTTCACGCGGGCTCAGCTCGACGAGTTCCGCGCGGTGCCGGGGGTCGAGGCGATCGCCCCCGTGTACTCGACACGCGGCTCCGACCTCATCATCGACGGGCGGCAGCGCACCACCACCCTCATCGTGGTCGACACCGCCGAGATGCGCCGCGTGCAGGCCGGGCGACCGGATGCCACGCCGCTGCCCGAGGCGCTCGCCACCCCGCCCGGCGATGACGGCGTCCCCGTGCTCGTCTCGGGCGTCGTCGACCAGGTCATCGGCGCGGCCGACGACGTCGAACTCGACGGCGAGCCGTTCCACGCCCTCGCCGTGGTCGATGGCGCCACCGCGTACTCACCGCGGTCGAACTGGGTGCTGATCGATCGTGCGAACGCCGAGCCGTTCACCGACACGCTGGTGCCGCGCGCCGTGCTCGTGCGGTTCGCCGCGGGCGGGGATGCCGCCGAGACGACCGCGGCCCTCGCGACGATCGCGGGTGACGGCGCCACGACGGTCACCGCGACCGATCTCGCCGCCCAGCTCGGCGGGCAGTCCACGACCCGGGGACTGGTGACCGCACTCGTCGGCGCCATCGCCCTCTCGAGCCTGCTCACGGTGCTCGCGATCGTGCTCACGCTCGTCGTGGGCCGCCCCTCGCGCGAACGACTGCTGCCGCTGCTGTCCACGCTCGGCCTCGGACGGCGGGGCGAACGGGCGCTCGTCGCCTGGGAGATCGGGCCGGTGGCGGTCGTCGCCGTGGTGGTGGGCGCGGCGCTCGGCGCCGTGCTGCCGTTCGTGGTGCTGCAGGGCGTCGACCTGCGCGCGTTCACGGGCGGCGACGCCCAACCCGCGGTGGTGTACGACCCATGGCTCATCACGGCCGTGCTCGCCGGCTCGGTGCTCGTCACCGCGGTCGCCGCCGCCGCGGCATCCGGTGTCGACGGTCGCGTGAACGCGGCGCGCGCGATGCGCAAGGAGGAGGAATGATGTTCCCCATGGCCGACCAGCTCGCCGAGCCGCACATCCTGTGCACCGACCTCGTGCGCATCTTCACCGCCGACGGCGTCGAGGTGCAGGCCCTGCAGGGACTCAACCTGCGCGTGGGCGCCGGCGAGATGGTCGCCGTCGTCGGCGCCTCGGGTTCGGGCAAGTCGACGCTGCTCACGATCCTCTCCGGCCTCGACACCGCCACGGCCGGTGTCGCCCGCGTCGCCGGGCACGACCTGCTCTCGATGCGGTCGCGCGAGCGGGTGGCCTATCAACGCCGCACCGTCGGCTTCGTCTGGCAGCAGACCTCGCGCAACCTGCTTCCCTACCTCACCGCCGGCGAGAACGTGGCCCTGGCGATGAACGTCGCCCGCACGCACCGGGGCGCCGAGCGGGCGCGTCGCGTCGACGAGCTCTTGGAGCTGACGGGCGTCGGCGAGGCGCGCGACCGCCGGCCGGGCGAGTTGTCGGGCGGCCAGCAGCAGCGCGTCGCGATCGCCGTGGCCCTCGCGAACGCCCCGCTCGTGCTGCTCGCCGACGAGCCGACCGGCGAGCTCGACGAGGCCACGTCCGCCGCCGTGCTCGACGCGATGCGCGGCGTGAACGACGAGCTCGGCGTGACCACCCTCATCGTGACGCACGACCCGACCGTGTCCGACCACGTCCGGCGCACCGTGCAGATCCGCGACGGCCGCACGTCGACCGAGGTGCTGCGTTCCACGCGCCTCGACGAGCACGGTGCCGAGCAGCACGTCGCCGAGGAGTTCGCGGTGCTCGACCGCGTGGGCCGGCTCCAGCTCCCCCACGAGTTCGTGCAGCGCCTCGACCTGCGCGAGCGGGTGCGCCTCGCCCTCGAGCCCGACCACGTCGGGGTCTGGCCGGGCCACGAGGGGGCGGATGCCGCGCCGCGACGGGTCGGCGAGGAACCCACGCCGTCCGGCGACCCCGGCGCCTCGGACCGACCCACGGGAAGCGGCCGGCACGCGGCATCGGGCCAGGAGGAGGACGCATGACGACGCTTCGCGCCGAGGCGGTGAGCCGTGTGTTCGAGACCCGCGGCGAGGCGGTGCACGCCGTGCAGGACGTGTCGCTCGAGGTGCGCCCCGGGGAACTGCTCGTGGTGACCGGGCCGTCGGGAGCCGGCAAGACGACGCTGCTCAACCTGCTCGGCGGCCTCGACCGGCCGACGAGCGGGCGCGTGCTCCTCGGCGACGACGAGCTGTCGGCGCTGGGCGAGGACGAGCTCGCGGCCGTACGCCGGGATCGGCTCGGCTACGTGTTCCAGTCGTTCGGGCTCATTCCGGTGCTGTCCGCCGCCGAGAACGTCGAGGTGCCGCTGCGCCTGCAGCGGATGGCCGCCGCCGAGCGGAACGCGCGGGTGGCGGAGTCGCTCGAGCTCGTGGGACTCGCCGGCCACGCGGCGCAGCGGCCCTACGAGCTCTCGGGCGGTCAGCAGCAGCGCGTCGGGATCGCCCGCGCCCTCGCGGCACGCCCGCAGCTGCTGCTCGCCGACGAGCCCACCGGCCAGCTCGACAGCGGCACGGCGGCCACCGTCATGGACCTCATCGGCGAGCTCGTGCACGCACGCGGCGTGGCCGCCGTGGTGACCACCCACGACCCGGCGCTCGTGCGCCGGGCCGACCGCGTGCTCGAGCTGCACGACGGCCGGGTGCGGGCGACTACCGCACCCGCACCGACAGGCACGTGACGCCGGCCTCGAGCTTCTCGAACTCGTCGATCTCGACGGTCACCACCCGGTAGCCCAGGCCGGCGAGCATCGCGGCGGTCTTCGGGGCCGACGACGACATGAGCAGCGACTCGGGCGACAGCTCGACGACGGCGACGCCCTCGGGCTCGGGCACCGGAAGGAACCGCGGGAAGAGGCTCGGCACGTCCACGAGCGCCGGGTCGCCGATGATGGTGCCGTCGGGCAGCGCGGTCATCGTGCTCTTCAGGTGGAGCGCCTTCGTCACGGGCACCGCGACCACGGAGTAGCCGTGCGGGGTGAGCAGGGCACGGAGCTGGCGGATGCCCTCGGCGTTCGTGCGCGTCGACGCGCCGACGTACACGGTGGACTCAACCTTCAGCACGTCGCCGCCGTCGAGGGTGCCGGGCAGCTCGATGCGTCGCACCGTGACGCCGGGAATCGTGGCGACCGTGCGCTCGACCGCCTCGACCTCGGACCGGCGCGACTCGGCGCCTGGGCTCGTGATGATCGCGAGGTCGCCGAAGAGCACCACCGTGTCCTCGACGAACACCGAGTCGGCCAGCTCGGGGGCGGCGTCGACCTCGAGCGTCTCCCAGCCCTCGGCGACGAGCGCGGCGCAGTAGTTGTCCCACTGGTCGTCGGCGCGGGCCTTGTCGACCGGATGCCGCTCGCGGTGGGTCAGCTCGCCCTCGTCGAGGTTCGACGCGGGGATGCGCACGAGCGCCATCCGGCGGGCGGGGCGCCTCGGGGCGTATCCCATGATGCCCAGGTAGACCTTCGGCGCGAGGAAGACCTCGCCCGCGATCACGGCGAGGACGAAGACCAGGTTGAGGCTCACGAGCGAGCCGACCACGAAGAGGAAGAGCGGCCCGCTGAACGGATTGCCTGCCGCGGTCGCGGTGAACGTCGTCGCGATGAGCGCGGCCAGCGCGCCGGAAGCGAAGCCGGTGATGAGCGCGAGGAACCACGCCCGCGTGGCGCCCACGGCGTTCGCCACGGCGAGCAGCACCCACGCGATGAGCGCCGCCAAGGCGAAGTGGCCGAAGAGCTGGTCGAACACCTGGGGCGACTGCCCGTTGCCGATGAACAGCGCGAACAGCGCCACGAACATCGCCCCGACCGCCACCACGCCCGACGAGGCCAGCACCGCCAGCACCCGCCGGCCCCTCGTCGGGGCCGGCCTGTACCGGGCAGGGGCGGGCGTGGGCGTGGCGGCGGGGGACGTCATGGCACGAGCCTATCGGCCGGTGCCGGCCCCTCAGCGCGCGGCGTCGAGGCGTGCCCGCGCGAGCCGCTCGGCAGCCGCGAGGGTGGTGGTGCCGTGCTCGTCGGCCGAGCGCAGCACGGAGGCCACGGTGTCGCCGATGCCCGCGATCCGCGCGTCGAGGGCGGCCTGGTCGGCGCCGGGCTCGCTCGCGACGTCGAGGTAGATGACGCCGCCGGCGTTCACCACGAAGTCGGGCGCCCACACGATGCCGCGCTCGGTGAGGAGGCCGGCGACGTCGCGCGAGGCGAGCTGGTTGTTGGCCGCGCCCACCACGGCGCGGACTCGCAGCGACTCCACGACCTCGTGCGTGAGCACGCCGCCGAGCCCGCAGGGAACGAACACGTCGGCCTCGACGAGGTGCGCCTCGTGGGGCTCGACCCAGGCGGCGTCGCCGAGCTCGTCGGCGAGCGCGCGCTTGGACTCCGCGACATCCGTCACGGTGAGGCGCGCACCGGCGGCGGCGAGGCTGCGGGCGAGACGACCGCCGACCTGGCCGAGACCGGCGACGACGAAGTGGCGTCCGGCTACCTCGGGCGAGCCGAAGACGTGGTCGAGGGTGGCGAGGATGGATGCGTGCACGCCGGCGGCGGTGGCATCCGCGGGCTCGCCGACACCGCCCTGCTCGGGCGGGAGGCCGCACACGTGCTCGGTGCGCTCGTGCACGACGGCCATGAGCTCGGCACTGGTGCCGACGTCCTCCGCGGTCATGTAGGCGCCGCCGAGCGACTCGACGGCGTCGCCGAGGTCGAGCATCGCGTCGCGGGTGGTGCGCTCGTCGAGCGTGACGCCGGCGGGGATGCACACGACCGACTTGCCGCCGCCGCGCGCGAGGCCGGCCGCGGAGTTCTTCATGGTCATCGCCTGCGAGAGCCGCAGGGCATCGGCGAGGGCGTCGGTCCAGTGGCCGTAGCGCCAGAGGCGGGCGCCGCCGAGCGCCTGGCCGAGTCGCGTCGAGTGCACGGCGACGACGATGGTGAGGCCCGAACGCGGGCCGCGGGTGATGAGGACCCGCTCGTGCTCGGGAGCCTCGGTGGGAAGTGCTGCGCTGACCTCGGCGGCGGGCTTGGCCGGGGCGTGGGTGATCGTCATCGATCGTTCTCCTTGTTCATCCGCTTCGTGGGCGGAACGGTGGTGGGCGCCTTCTGAGCGCCGCTCACCTCAAGGGTACCGCCGTCGCCGGCGGGCGGATGCCGCGGCATCCGCCAGCCGCACGGCTCAGTGGAAGAAGTGCCGCTCGCCGGTGAAGTACATCGTGACGCCGGCCGCGCGGGCCGCCTCGACGACCTCCTCATCGCGAACGGAGCCGCCCGGCTGCACCACCGCGCGCACGCCCGCGTCGAGCAGGATCTGCAGTCCGTCGGCGAAGGGGAAGAAGGCATCGGATGCCGCGACCGACCCCGCGGCGCGCTCCCCCGCCCGCTCGACCGCGAGCCGGCACGAGTCGACGCGGTTGACCTGGCCCATGCCGACGCCGACCGACGCACCTCCCGACGCGAGCAGGATCGCGTTGGACTTCACGGCACGGCAGGCCCGCCACGCGAACTCGAGGTCGGCGAGGGTGGCGTCGCCGGCGGGTTCGCCCGCGGCGAGGGTCCACTCCGACGCAGCGGCGAAGTGCCGGTCGGCCTGCTGCAGGAGCATGCCGCCCGAGACCTGCCGGAGTTCCACCGCGGTGGGCGTGAACCCCTCGGGCAGGGTGAGCAGCCGGATGTTCTTCTTCTGCGTGAGCAGCTCGAGCGCCTCGCCCTCGAACGCGGGGGCGACGAGCACCTCAGTGAAGATGCCCGACACCGTCTCGGCCATCGCACGCGTGACGATGCGATTCGCGGCGATCACGCCACCGAACGCCGACACCGGATCGCACTCGTGGGCGCGCCGGTGGGCGTCGGCGATGGGGTCGGATGCCCCGGCCGACGCCACGGCGATGCCGCACGGGTTCGCGTGCTTGATGATCGCCACGGCGGGCTCGTCGAAGTCGAACGCGGCCCGTACCGCGGCATCCGCGTCGACGTAGTTGTTGTACGACATCTCCTTGCCGTGCAGCTGCGCGGCCTGCGCGATGCCCGGCCGGCCGCCCTGGGATGCGTAGAGCGCTGCCCGCTGGTGCGAGTTCTCGCCGTATCGGAGGTCGGCGTCCTTCGTCCAGCTGCCGGCGACCCAGGCGGGGAAGGGCGATTCCTCGGCGGGCTGGTCGGGAGCGACGACGCTGCCGATCCACGACGCGACCGCGATGTCGTAGGAGGCCGTGTGCCGGAACGCCTCGCGTGCGAGGACCGTGCGCTGCGCGAGCGTCGTGCCGCCGGCCTGCACGGCGGCGACGATCTCGTCGTACCGGTCGGGCGACACCACCACGGCGACGTTCGCGTGATTCTTCGCCGACGCACGTACCATCGCGGGCCCGCCGATGTCGATCTGCTCGACCACGGCGTCGGGCTCGGCGCCCGCCGCGACCGTCTCGGCGAACGGGTAGAGGTTCACGACGACGAGTTCGAACGGCTCGATGGCGAGTTCGGCGAGCTCCGTCTCGTGGTGCTCGAGGCGCAGGTCGGCGAGGAGGCCCGAGTGCACGGCGGGGTGCAGCGTGCGCACCCGTCCGTCGAGGTGCTCGGGGTAGCCGGTCACCTCGGCGACCTGCGTGACCGGCAGTCCCGCATCGGCAATGGCCTTGGAGGTGCCGCCGGTGGACACGATCTCGACGCCTGCCGCCACGAGGGCGCCGGCGAGCTCTACGAGCCCGCGCTTGTCGCTCACCGCGATCAGCGCGCGGCGCACGGGGACGACGTCGCGGTGGCGGTAGAGGCCCGGGTCGATGCTGGCTCCGCTCATGATGCGGTGAGCTCCTTCAGGTCGATGTGCGAGTTGGCGATGTCGAGCACGGCCTGGATGAGCAGGCGACGTTCGACGGGCTTGATGCGGTCGTGCAGGGTCGACTCGGTGTCGCCCGGCAGCACCGGCACGCGCTCCTGCGCGATGATGGGGCCGCCGTCGACGGAGTTGTCGACGACGATGAGGCTGGCCCCGGTCTGGTCGACCCCGGCCGCGAGCGCGTCGCGCACGCCGTGCGCGCCGGGGAACTCGGGGAGGTAGGCCGGGTGCGTGTTGATGAGGTACGGCGAGAAGGCGTCGACCACGCCGGCCGGCACGAGGCGCATGAGCCCCGACAGGATCACGAGGTCGGGCTCCCACTGGCGCACCTGCTCGATGAGCGCGTCACCCCATGCGTCGCGGTCGGGATACGCCGTGTACGGGACGGTGAAGGTGGGGATGCCGAACTCCTCGCCGAGCACGAGCCCGTCGGCCTCGCGGTCGGCCCCGATGGCGACGACCCGCGCCGGGAACTCGGCGTCTTCGGAGGCTTCGAGGAGGGCACGGAGGTTCGAGCCAGTGCCCGAGATGAGCACGACGAGCTTCTGCACCCCTCGAGCCTACCGGCTGCTCGGATGCGCACCGCGCGAGGCATCCGTCGCTCAGCGGTCACCGCCGGGCTCCAGACGGCGACTCCGCGCGCCCCCCTCTGCCGTCGGGCTCAGACGCCGCCGTCGATCGAGCGCGGGACCACCAGCTCGTCGTCGGGCACCAGCACCTCGGTCTCGCGATTGAGCGACTCGCCCCGGAAGAACGGCTTCGCCTCGGCGAAGAACGACCACACCACCATCAGCACGGCGCCGAGCAGCAACGACCCGACCCCGACGACGAAGACGCCGCCGACGCCGAGCAGCACCGTGTAGCCGTAGTCGGGATCGAGCATGTCGACCGCCGAGTACACGAACGCGCCGGCGAGCAGCAGCGCACCCAGCAGGGGGAACACGAGGCGGTACCAGAAGTTCCGCCACGACTCGAACAGGGTGGCGCGGAAGTACCAGACGCAGGCGAACCCCGTGATGGCGTAGTAGAAGGCGATCGCGAGGCCGAGCGAGAGCACCGTGTCCTGCAGGATGTTGTCGCTGATGAGGGTCATGCCGACGTAGAAGACGATCGCCACGAAGCCCATGAGCAGGGTCGAGAACGACGGGGTGCGGTATCGCGGATGCACCGTGGCGAACCGCTTCGGCAGCGCCCGGTACACGGCCATCGCGAGCGTGCCGCGGGCGGTCGGGAGGATCGTCGTCTGCGTCGACGAGACCGCCGAGATCATGACGGCGACCACCAGCAGCCAGGCCCACGGCCCGAACAGCGCGTCCTTGAGGGCGAAGAAGACGTCGTCGGCGTTGCCCTCGTTGCCGAGCCCCAGCCCCGCCTCGCCGAGCCCCGCGTACGACATCGCGGCGACCGTGACGCCGACGTAGGTCACGAGCAGGATGAGCGTCGTGAGCACGGCCGCACGACCGGGGATGCGCTTCGGGTCCTTCGTCTCCTCGTTGAGCGCGAGGCAGGTGTCCCAGCCCCAGTAGATGAAGAGCGCCAGCAGCACCGACTCGACGAACGCGTCGAACGACCCGAACGCGAACGGGTCGAACCAGCTGAGCTGCGGCGTCGTGGAGCCCTCGGGCGCCGTGCCGTCGAGGACGCTCCACACGGCGAACAGCACGAACAGGGCCAGCGCGAGGTACTGCACGCCGAGCAGCACGTTCTGCATCCGCTCGCCGATCTCGAGCCCGCGCCAGCTGATCCAGCTCATCAGCGCGATGAACACGACTCCCGTGAGCGTCACCACGAACACGTTCTCGGCGAGGTCGGGCGCCACGAGCAGCCAGAAGTAGATGCCGCCGATCTGGGCGAGGTTCGCGAGCACCACCGTGCCGGCGACCGCGACGCCCCAGCCGCCCATCCAGCCGACCCAGGGGCCGAACGCCTTGGTGGCCCACGTGAACGTCGTGCCGCAGTCGGGCACGTCGTGGTTGAGCTCGCGGTAGGCGAAGGCGATGAGCAGCATCGGGACGAACGCGATGATGAACGCGATCGGCGCCTGCTCGCCGACGGTGAGCACGACGAATCCGAGCGTCGCCGCGAGGGAGTAGACCGGCGCCGTGGAGGCGAGGCCGATGACCGTCGATCCCCACAGGCCCAGCGTTCCGGCAGCGAGGCCCTTGCCCTGGCCCGGAGCGGGCGGCACGTCCTGCGCCTTGGAAGCCGACATCCGGAACTCCTTCGTCACGCCGTCACGTCGTGAGCACGCTAGCACCGGGCCGCGACCACCCGCGCCGGTCAGCGCTCGAACGCGCCAACCCGTACGGTGTCGTGCTCGGTTCCGGACGGATCGCCGCCGGCCGACGTGGCGCCCACGCCGCTCCGGAGCCTGGCGGCATACCCGCCGAGGAGCGCACCGATGCCCACCGTCGCGGCCGCGATCCCGGCCACGGCCATCGGCATGGGTCCCACGTCGGCGAGCCGGCCGGGCCCCGCAGCGCCACCCGACCACCAGGCCAGCAGGCCGAGCACCGACGCGGCCGTGGCCGCGGCGCTCGCCGCCACCGCGATCGGCGCCCACCACGCGGCGTCGGCCGGGACGTCGCGGTCGTCGTCGTCGCCCGTGGACACCAGCCACGCGCCGACGAAGCCGAGGAGCAGCGGCACGACGAGCCAGATCGCGCCGAGGGCGGGCGCATCCGTCGGGAGTGCGCCCAGCACGGGCACGCCGGGCACCGGGCCGAGGAGGGTGCCGCCCGTGGAGACCAGGCTGCCGGTGCCGATCGCGAATCCGGGCCCGAGCATCCATGATGCCGCCCACACGACGAGGTTCGGCAGCAGCGCGAGCTCGGCGACGGTCAGCGCGATGCCGCCGTCGACGCCGGCGCCGAGCGACTGGTAGAGGCCGGCGATGGTGGCGTAGTCGAGAGCGATGAGCACGGCGACCAGCACGCCCGCGACGGCCAGCACTCCGAACGCGGCGCCGGCCCCGACGCGCACCGACGCGCGCGCCCCCGCGACGAGCCCGAGCGGCAGCCGTTCGAGCAGTCGGCGCACCACGCCCGTCGCGGCATCCGGTGCCCCCGACGGCGACTGCAGCACCTCGCCGACGGCGCCGATCACGACGCCGAGGGCCACGACGAACGCCGGCAGGAGCCCGGCCTGCCACGGGTCGGCCCGCGCGGCGTCGACCCCGGTCGTGAGGGCGAGGATGACGCCGGCAAGGCCGTAGACGACGACCGCCGCGAGGCCGCCGCTGAACGAGTGCCCGCCGGCCGCCGAGCGTCGACCGATGCGCCGGCCCGCTGCGACCGTGAGCAGCGCGAACCCGAGCAGCGCGATGGTGATGGGGAACGGGTCGCCGACCCCCGGCAGCGCGATGCGCCCGGCCGTCACCGGGTCGAGCTGCGCGACGAGGTCGACGCCATGACCGAGCAGCCAGATGTCGCCTGCCGCGCGGAGGAAGACCGCCGCGTCGACGGCCAGGCCGAAGTGCACGGCCCACAGCAGCATGAGCGGAACGACCGCGATGCCGAGGCAGATGAGCGCTGCGACGGATGCCTCGAGGGCAGCCAGCAGGGCGATCGTCGTGCGTCTCATTCCTCCGGGAGCCTATCCCGGGCGGCGCCCCTCAGCCGTCGCGACGTGCGGCGTCGTCGGGAGTCGAAGCGCCCGGTGCGCGCGTCGCCGCCGTTCCCGAGGCGGCGGCCACGAGCGCGGCGTCGGCCTCCTCCTCCGCGATCGCGGCGTCGGCCGCCGCGGTCGCCGCCGCATCGGCCGCCACGACCTGGGCATCCGCAGCCGCCGCCTCGGCCGCCGCGGCCTGCGCCGCCACCTCGGCGGCCGGACGGCGGAGCAGCTCGACGATCAGCACGGCGAGCAGGGCGAGGATCACCGTCCAGACGACGGCGCTGACGGTGACCGGGCGGTTGAAGAGCACCACGGCGGTCGCGATCAACGCGATGGCGACGTAGACGGCGCCGCGCCAACGGTCCAGGCCGATGCCGAACGAGCCCGTCGTGACGCCATGCCTGGCCGCGGCCGCGCGGGCACCGGCGAACCCGGCACCCGCGAAGTCCCTGGCAGCTCGTGCCGGTCGCCATGGACCGGAGAACCAGGCGATCACCGCGACGAGGATGGAGAGCACCAGCATCGCCACGATCGTCGAGAGCATCAGCTCGACGAGCCCGTCGAAGACCACCGACGCGGTATCGGACGGCATGATCGACGGACTCACCGTGCCGATGAAGAACGTGCGGCCGATGCCGAGCCCGGCGGCGAGCAGCAGCATGGTGAGCGCGAGTCCGGCCGCCGTCCACACCAGTGCCACGGTTCGACGCTTCGCGACGAACACGCCGGCCGCCAGGAGCGCGAGGCAGATCCACGGCAGCCACGTGCCCGCCGCCACGGCCAGCGCGTAGACGGTCTGGACGAGGACGAAGGCGTCGTTCTGCGCGATGACGACGCTCTTCTCGATCACGGGGATGTTCGCGGCGAAGCCGACCCCCTGGTCCACGAGGCGCTCCTTCACCGCCTCGATGATGGGGCCGAGCTGCACCGAGATGGTGCCGTTTCCGCCGATCGCGAGCGCCGCGTCGGGATCGCCCTGTACCGCGGCCACGAAGGCGTGATGGCTCGCACGAAGCGCCGTGGCCCACACGTCGGCGAAGGCCGGCGACTCGACAACCCGGTCGACGATGCCGGAGACGAGCGACTGGAGGCCCTGCGTGGCCGGCGCCTCGAGCAAGCCGAGTGCGGTCTGCGCCTTGGGCGGCAGGTCGAGCTGCTTGATGCCGTCGAAGAGGTCGGCGGTGAGGGCCGGGATGTCGACCTGCTCCTCGATCGCCGTCGTGACCTGGTCGCCGATGTAGGACTGCACCGCCGGCTCCTCGGCGAGCGGGGCGAAGGTCGCGACGAACTGCTCGGTGTCCACGAGCTGGAGCCGCGCCCACGCCGTGATCACCGCGATCGGCGTGATCAGGAGCGCGACCACCACGAGGACGACGGCCGCGACGGTGCGCCCGCGGCGGCGGCGCTCGTGCGGCGCCGCACCCGCGACCTCCGTTCCGGCGACCGGCGTGGCCGTGACCGCCTCGGTGCGCAACGCCGCGTTCTCGGCTTCCAGCTGCGCGATCCGGGCTTCGAGTTGCGAGGTCCCTGCATCCGACATGACCGCCCCCTTTGGTCGAAACCTATCGCCACGAGTGCGTTGCGCGCATCACTTCTTCTCAATGAAAGGCGGGGGTGCGCCTCGGGAGAGGACTCGCGTCAGTGGATCAGGGCCTTCATCAGGATCATCGCGAGGCCGAACCCGGCAGTCGCGAGCGCGCCGGCGAGCCTGATCGGCCAGGGGGAGCCGCGCCGAGCGAAGGCCACCCAGCCGAGCACGGCGAGCACCACGACGCCGGCCCACAGGGCCGTCCAGATGGCGTAGACATCGGTGATCGCCTGGGTGGCGCCGAGCAGCAGGATGAACGAGGGGATCAGCGCGGAGGCGAGTAGTCCCATGGAGCGCCGCAGCGATCCTCGGAACGCCTCGCCGAGGCCGATCATGCGGTCGTGGTCGAGGCCGTGGTGGGCCACGGTGCCGGCGTAGACGTGCGCGGCCCAGAAGACGATCACCGTGCCGATGACCGTCCAGAACACCGACCATGCCGTGGCGCCGTGGCCGCCCGAGACGAGGATCATGCCGTCGACCAGGATCACGCCGTAGACCGCCTCCTCGGTCACGAACGTCGTACGCACGATCTTCGAGGCGAGGTTCGGCTGCGCACCCGGCCCCGAGTTCACCGCGGTGCTCGGAACGACCCGGCCCGCGGCATCCGACGTGGAATCACCCATGGATTCAGCCTCTCACGCGAGAGGACATGCCGACAGCGTCGTCTCGCCGCCGACGACACGGGCCCCCGCCGATGATCCGGCAGGGGCCCGTGTTCGCGTCGGAACGCGCCTAGAGGGCGGCGTAGACCTCGCGCAGCAGCTGCGCCGTCTCGGACGGCGTCTTGCCGACCTTGACGCCGGCGGCCTCGAGGGCCTCCTTCTTCGCCTGCGCGGTGCCGGCCGAGCCGGACACGATGGCGCCGGCGTGGCCCATGGTCTTGCCCTCGGGGGCCGTGAACCCGGCGACGTAGCCGACGACCGGCTTCGTCACGTTGGCCTTGATGAAGTCGGCCGCGCGCTCCTCGGCGTCGCCGCCGATCTCGCCGATCATCACGATCGCCTTCGTCTCGGGGTCGGCCTCGAACGCGGCGAGCGCGTCGATGTGCGTGGTGCCGATGATCGGGTCGCCGCCGATGCCGATGGCGGTCGAGAAGCCGAGGTCGCGCAGCTCGTACATCATCTGGTAGGTCAGCGTGCCCGACTTCGAGACGAGGCCGATCGGGCCCTTGCCCGTGATGTTCGCCGGGGTGATGCCGACGAGCGACTCTCCGGGGCTGATGATGCCGGGGCAGTTCGGGCCGATGATGCGGGTCTTCTCGCCCTGCTCCTTGGCGTACGCCCAGAACTCCGCGGAGTCCTGCACGGGCACGCCCTCGGTGATGATGACGAGGAGCGGGATCTGGGCGTCGATGGCCTCGATCACGGCATCCTTCGTGAAGGCCGGCGGGACGAAGGCGATGGAGACATCCGCCCCCGTCTGCTCGATCGCCTCGGCCACCGAGGCGAACACCGGCAGCTGCACGGAGTTGCCGTCCTTGTCGTTGTGCAGCACCGTGGTGCCGGCCTTGCGGGCGTTCACGCCGCCCACGACCTGGGTGCCCGCCGCGAGCATGCGCGCCGTGTGCTTGGAGCCCTCGCCGCCGGTGATGCCCTGGACGATGACCTTGGAGTCCTTGTTCAGGAAGATCGTCATTGCTCTCGAATCCTTCTCTCGCGCTACGCGGCGTTCGCCAGCTCGGCGGCCTTGTCGGCGCCCTGGTCCATGTTCTCGGCGAGGGTGACGAGCGGGTGCGCCGCCTCCTCGAGGATGCGGCGGCCCTCGACGACGTTGTTGCCGTCGAGGCGCACGACGAGCGGCTTGTTCGCGGTGGAGCCCAGCTCGGCGAGCGCGCCGACGATGCCCTTGGCCACCTGGTCGCACGCGGTGATGCCGCCGAAGACGTTCACGAACACGCTCTTCACCTGCGGGTCGCCGAGGATGATGCCGAGGCCGTTGGCCATGACCTCCGCCGAGGCACCGCCGCCGATGTCGAGGAAGTTCGCCGGCTTCACGCCGCCGTGGTTCTCGCCCGCGTAGGCGACGACGTCGAGCGTCGACATGACGAGGCCCGCGCCGTTGCCGATGATGCCGACCTCGCCGTCGAGCTTCACGTAGTTGAGGTCGAGCGCCTTGGCCTGCGCCTCGAGCGGGTCGGCCGCGGCCTTGTCCTCGAGGAGGGCGTGGCCGGCGTGGCGGAACTCGGCGTTCTCGTCGAGCGTGACCTTGCCGTCGAGGGCGATGACGTTGCCGTCCTCGTCGAGGATGAGCGGGTTCACCTCGACCAACGTGGCGTCTTCGCTCGTGTAGACGTCGTAGAGCTTCACGAAGACGTCGGCGACCTTGTCGACGAGCTCGGCCGGGAAGTTCGCGGCCTCGGCGATCTCGCGGGCCTTGGTGGGCGTGATGCCCGTGCCCGGGTCGACCTCGACGCGCGCGAGCGCCTCGGGCTTCTCGACGGCGAGCTGCTCGATCTCCATGCCGCCCTCGACGCTCGTGAGCGAGAGGTAGGAGCGGTTGGCGCGGTCGAGGAGCACCGAGAAGTAGAACTCCTGCGCGATGCGGGCGCCGCCCGCCACCATGACGCGCTTGACGACGTGGCCCTTGATGTCGAGTCCGAGGATGGCCTTCGCCGCCTCCTCCGCCTCGTCGGGGGTCTTCGCGACCTTGACGCCGCCGGCCTTGCCGCGGCCGCCCGTCTTCACCTGGGCCTTGACCACGACGACGCCGCCGAGCTTCTCGGCCGCGGCGCGGACCTCTTCTGGGGTGTCGGCCACGATGCCCGGGAGCACCGGGACCCCGTACTGTTCGAACAGGTCTCTGGCCTGGTACTCGTAAAGATCCACGCTCTACTTCCAATCGGTCCGCACGCGCGACGGCGCACAGGGGCTGGTGGGTGCGGCCCGGCCTGTGCTCAACGAGCACCGATTGTCTCGATATCGAGATACGCGGGCCGTGGACCATGGTACTCCCCCTCATCCGAGGGTCGGAACCGGCCGGATGCCGCTGGCCACCGTCAGCCCCCGGCTGCGAGACTGGCTCGATGAGCGACCGAGCGGAGCCCATCCACCGCACAGACCCGCACGATTCCGCGGTGCACGCGAAGTTGAACTGGCTGCGCGCGGGGGTGCTCGGAGCGAACGACGGCATCGTCTCGGTCGCCGCACTCGTGGTCGGCGTCGCCGCGGCCACCACGGATGTCGCGGCGATCCTCATCGCCGGCGTCGCCGCGGTGGTGGCGGGCGCGATCTCCATGGGACTCGGCGAGTACGTGTCGGTGTCGAGCCAGCGCGACACCGAGCGGGCCCTGATCGCCAAGGAGCGGCACGAGCTGGAGACGATGCCCGAGCAGGAACTGGCCGAGCTCGCCGGGCTCTATCGCGCCAAGGGGCTGTCGGCCGCCACCGCCGAGGCCGTCGCGCACGAGCTCACGGCGCACGACGCGCTCGCGGCGCACCTCGAGGTCGAGCTCCACATCGACGAGGACGACGTGGTGAACCCGTGGCACGCCGCCGGGGCATCCGCGCTGTCGTTCCTCGTCGGGGCAGTGCTGCCGATGCTCGCCATCCTGCTCCCGCCGCCCGAGTGGCGCATCGCGGCGACCTTCGTCGCCGTCGTCGTCGCCCTCGCGATCACCGGCTGGCTCAGCGCCTGGATCGGCGGGAGCCCGAGGCTCCGGGCCGTGCTGCGGGTGACCGTCGGCGGGGCCCTCGCCCTGCTCGTGACCTGGGCGATCGGTGCCCTGCTCGGCGTGGCCGTGTGACATGGCGGTGCGTCGGGGGCGTGCGTACGTGGGGATCTCGGGATGGGTCTACCCGAACTGGCGCGGCGAGTTCTACCCTAGGGGGCTCCGTCAGGCCGACGAGCTCGACTATGCCGCGAGGCACCTCGGCTCGGTCGAGATCAACGGCTCGTTCTACTCGCTGCAGCGGCCGGGGAGCTGGGTGCGCTGGCGCGATGCCGTGCCCGAGGACTTCCTCTTCGCAGTCAAGGGGCCGCGGTTCATCACGCACGTGAAGCGCCTCGGCGACATCGACGGACCCATGGCGAACTTCTTCGCGTCGGGACTGCTCGCGCTCGGCGACAAGCTGGGCCCGCTGCTCTGGCAGCTCCCACCGACGCTCGCCTACGACGAGGCGCTGCTCGACACGTTCCTCGCGCGCCTGCCGCGCACCCATGCGGCCGCGGCCGGGCTCGCGCGACACCGTGAGCAGCGGATGACCGGACGCACGTCGTACGCCCTGCGGGCCGCTCCCGAGCGGCCGCTCGAGCATGCCGTCGAGGTGCGGCATCCGAGCTTCGAGGAGCACGCGGACGCATGGGCGTCGCTGCTCGAGCGTCACGGCGTGGCATCCGTCACCGCCGACACCGCCGGGCGCTACCCGCGGATCGACCGCACGACCGCGACCTTCGCCTATGCACGCCTGCACGGGGATCGGGAGCTCTACGTGTCGGGGTACGACGAGGAGGGGCTCGACCGCTGGGAGGCCTGGATGCGCGGCCACCTCGACGCGGGCCGTGACGCCTACGCGTACTTCGACAACGACGTCAAGGTGCGGGCACCGTTCGACGCCATGGCGCTCATCGAGCGGCTCGCGCGGGCCTGAGGGGTGCCTCGGGTTCCCGACGGGGCCCCCCCCATGCGCGGCACATGGGGCACGATGGGGAGATGGCCAAGAAGCACGGTCCGGTCGTCCCCCATCTCACCGACGCCCAATGGGATCGGCTGGTCGCGCACGGCGTGCCGGTCGACGTCGCCCTCGGCGACATGCTGTTCCGAACGGGAGACCGCTGGTACGACCTCATCCTCGTCGAGAGCGGCGCGGTCGAGGTGGTGCGCGACGCCCTGCCCTGGGTCGGCGAGACCCCGATCGTCACGCTCGGGCCGCGCACGTTCGTCGGCGAGCTGGGCCTGCTGAACGGCCAGCGGGCGTTCCTGTCGGCGCGCGCGACGGAGGCCGGCCGCATGTACCGCGTCGATCACGCGGCGCTGCAGCGGCTGATGGCCGAGGACGACGAGCTCTGCGATCTGCTGCTGCGCACGCTGTGGGCGCGCCGCGACTTCCTGCGGCAGGGTCCGGCCGCCCTGTCGCTGAAGATCGTCGGCACCCAGCGCTCGGCGGGTGCCACGGCCCTGCGCCGGTACGCCGAGCGCCTCGAGCTCGCGCACACCTGGGTCGATGCCGACGACCCCGAGACGGCGGCCCACATCTTCGAGCACGGCTTCTCGCGCAGCGACCTGCCCGTCGCGATCGTGCAGGGCGAGAACGTGCGCAACGCGACGCCCGGCCAGGTCGCCGAGATGCTCGGCCTCGCCTACGTGAACGACGACGACACCGCCGCCGACCTCGCCGTCGTGGGCGGTGGGCCGGCCGGACTCGCCGCGGCGATCTACGGGGCATCCGAGGGGCTGCGCACGGTACTGCTCGACTCCATCGCGCCCGGCGGGCAGTCGGCGGCGACGTCGCGGATCGAGAACTACCTCGGCTTCCCGTTCGGCGTGAGCGGCGACGCGCTCACGGGTCAGGCCTCGTTGCAGGCCTTCAAGTTCGGCGTGCGGGTGTTCGCCCCGTGCGAGGTGGCGGGGCTGCAGGAGTCGGGCGATCCGCTCACCCTCACGCTGGCCGACGGCCGGCTCGTGCACGCGAGGTCGGTGGTCATCACGACGGGCGCCCAGTACCGCACCCTCGACCTCGACCGGTGGAGCGAGTTCGAGGGAGCAGGCATCTTCCACGCGGCCACGTCGCTCGAGCTCCGGCAGGTCATCGACTCGCCCGTCGTCATCGTCGGCGGGGCGAACTCCGCGGGCCAGGCCGCGCTCTACCTCGCCGCGAACGGCTGCCCCGTGCGCCTGGTCGTTCGCGCCGACGGCCTCTCCTCGCAGATGTCGAGCTACCTGGTCGACCGCCTCGCCGACGACCCGCGCGTCCAGGTGCACACGCGCACCCGCATCGCGGCGCTGCACGGCGGCGAGACCCTCGAGCAGGTGACGCTCGCCGGCGACACGGATGCCACGGTCGACTGCCGCGGCCTGTTCTGCTTCATCGGCGCGCAGCCCGCGACCGACTGGGTCACGCAGCTCGAGCGCGACGAGCACGGCTTCGTGCGCACCGGCGACGACGTGCGGAGCCTCGGCCCGGCCTGGGCCGCCCTGCGGCGGTCGCCGCTGCCGTTCGAGACGAGCCTGCCCCGCGTCTTCGCGGCGGGCGACGTGCGTCGCGGTTCGATGAAGCGCGTCGCCGCCGCGGTGGGCGAGGGTTCGAGCGCGGTCGCCTCGGTGCACCGGGCGCTGGCCGACGTCACCTGAGCCGCTGAAGGCACACCTCAGGCGACCCGGGGGTTCGTCGCGGCGCGCGGCCACCCCGGCGTCGCCAGCAGCGTTCCGTCGCGGCGCACGGCGAGCACGTCGATCTGCTCGCGCCCCGTCGCCTCGTCGAGGGCGGCCACGCCCCCGGCGACGATCGCGGTGGCCATGATGTCGGCCGTGACGATGTCCCCCGCGGCGACGCTGACCTGCACGAACGACGCGTCACCCACGTCGGTGGGCGACCAGATGTGGTCGCCCCGCTCGGCCGTGCCCGACGTCGCGACCGCGCGCCGAGCGCCACCGCCACCGAGTGCCATCGACGCCAGGAGCGTCCGAGGGTCCCGCGGGTCGACGATGCCGATGATCCACGCCGAGCCGTCGGCACGCACGCCGCTGACGAGGACGTCCCCGCCAGCGTCCACTCCCCACTCGTCGACCCCCATCGCCGCGATCGCCTCCCCCGCCTCGGCGATGGCAAGGGCCTTCACGACGCCGTTCAGGTCGATCACCCCGTCGGCCCGATGCGGCGTGAACGCGCCGCCCGTGCGCCCCCGCCATTCCACGGCGAGGGCGTAGGCGTCGCGGAGCGCCACGCTCGCGTCGATCAGGGCGAGCTCGCCCCTGGCGACCCGGCTCAGTTCGGAGTCGGGCCGATACAGGCTGCACCGGCGGTCCCACCGCTCGAAGACGGATGCCGCGACCGCCGTCGCGCGTGCCGCCACCACGTCGCTCCCGCCCGCGCGCACGCTCACGACGGTGCCCATCGCGGCGAATGCGTTCGGCGGAAGCGTCCGATCGGTGATCATCAGAACCCCGCGGCGTCGAGCGCGGCCTGGAGGGACTGCACGTAGGCGTCGCTCGTGTAGGTGGCGCCGCTGACGAAGGAGACCGACGCGGATTGCGACCGGAGCACCTCGTCCCGCAGGATCGGCGCCGCCCGGTTGCTGATCGACACCGAGCGTCCGTCATGGTCGGTGAGTTGCAACGGCGTGACGTCGGTGATGGCGCCGCCCGAGATCGTGACCTGCACCTGCACGTCGCCGAACCGGGTGCCGACGGTCGTGCCCGCGTAGGTGCCGTCGGCGACCCCGGATGCGGCCTGCCGGGTCGTGGAGCCGGTGGCGGCGGCATCCGTCGGGTCGGTCGCTCCGCTCGACGATCCCGACGAGCCATCCGTGCCGCCCGTCGTCGTCGAGGTGCCGCCGTTCGACGCGGCGGTCGGGGCCGGATCGGTGCCCGCGGTGCCGAGCTGCCAGCCCGTGAGGAGGACCGCGGCCGAGGCCGCGGACGCGATGACGAGTGCTCGTGTCCTCACCAGTCGAACCGCTCGTGGTGGATCTGCTCGGGACGCAGGCCCGCCGCCCGGGCCTCGGCGACGACCGCCTCGGACCAGCCCAGCGGACCGCACACGTAGACGTCGGAGTCGAGGACGGCCGGCGCGAACTCGACGAGCGAGAGGCCCTGCCGTTCGGCGTCGGCGCTCAGCCATCCCGCACCGCGGGCACCCGGGATGGTGATGAGGGTGGCGCCTCGCGCGCGGCACAACTCGCCCATCTCCTGCAGCAGCCATCCCTCGTCGGCGCTCCTCGTGCGCAGGAGCACCGTCGCCTCTCCCGGCCGGAAGCGCGCCGACTCGAGCAGCGACCTGACCGGCGTGACGCCGATGCCCGCCGCCACGAGCACCAGGCGGCTCCGGCTGCGGGACGCCTCGCTGAAGATGCCGTACGGCCCCTCGAGCGCGACGCGCGTCCCGGGCCGGATGCTCGCCAGCCCCGCCGATCCGCGACCGAGGGCGCGCACCGTGATCCGGAGCGCTCCGCCCCGCGGCACCGCCGACAGCGAGTAGGGATGCGCCTGCCACCACTGCCCTCGGGTCAGGAACCGCCACACGAAGAACTGGCCGCCGGTGGCGCCGAGCCGCTCGAGGTCGTCGCCGCGCAGCCGGATCGAGACGACGCCGTCACCGGCCGGCTCCACGGGCTCGACCGCCTCGACCACCAGCCGGTGTCGCAGGGTTCGGTACGCGGGCATGCCGAACCGGTACACGACGACGGCCGCGAACGCCGTGATCGTGAGCAGCAGCCAGTACCACCGCTGCCACGTCCCCTCGGCGAACAGCCCGCCGAGGCTGAACTGGTGGGGCAGCGCGGCGAGCACCGCCCCGTAGACGAGCAGGTGGATGCCGTGCCACACCTCGTACCGGAACCGCCGGCGCACGGCGACCAGCGAGGTGACGACGATCGCGACGAAGAGCCCGAGGCCCAGTACCGCGAGCGGGATGTCGGGCGTGTTCCACAGTGAGACGACCTCGCCGATGAGCCCGCTGCCGTCGGCGACTGCATACCCGGCCACGAGGAGCACCGTGTGCGCGAGCAGCAGGACCAGCACGGGCTTGCCGAGCCGGCGATGCAGGCCCATCGCGGCATCCTGCCCGACGGCCCGCTCGATGAGCGGCACCCGGGCGGCGAGCACGAGCATGACCAGCACCAGGTCGGTCGCGACGAGCCCGGCCACGATCCCGAGCGCCGTCAGGGCGCCGCCGGGATCGCCGATCGCCATCGCCCCGCCGTCGGCGAGGAACAGCGCGACCGCCACCGCCACGGTGGCCACCGCCGCTGCCTGCAGCAGGTCGACCCGCCACAGGCGACGTGAGGCTCTGCGCTGCTCGGGCGCCGCGACGTCTCGCGACCCGCGCTCGAGGCCCCGTGCGTCGTGCAGGAGGAATGCCATGAGGACATGGTCGGCGCCGACGCTATCGACCCCCACTGGACCGCCCGGGCATTCGCTGGGAACGCGATCCTCCGACGCCCAGGTCGGGCTCCACCTCAGCCCGCGACGCCGGCCCGCCCGCCGAGCCGGCGCGCCACGCCCGACCCGACCAGGACCGCGGCGACGCCCACGGCGCACCCGACGACCGTCTCGATCACGCGATCGGCGACGAGGCCGCCGAGATCGACGGGAGCCGCGATCCACGCCACCACGAGCGCGAGCGGCGTGATGCAGAGCAGCGCGGCGCCGTAGTGCCGGCCCACGAGGATCTCGGCGCCGAACTGGGCGACGCCGACCACGAGCACGAGCAGCCACGCCGGCGGGGCGGGCCAGAGCACCAGTGCCGCGACCACCACGCCGCCGAGGGTGCCGAGCACGCGGTGCACCGCCCGAGACAGCGAGTGCGCCGCGCCGGCCGGCGGCACCACCGCGATGACACTCACCACCGCCCAGTACGGATGCCCCGGTCCGAAGGCCAGCGCGAGCGCCCCGGCGACGAGCGCACCCGCACCGTTCTGCCCGACGCTCAGCCAGACGTGCGGATCGCGCACGGCACCGGGGCGGGGAGCTGGCGCCCTCGGCAGGTCCTTCAGCACGGCGCGCGTCGCCTCGCCGCCGAAGCGCCGCAGCAGCCAGCCCGACAGGGTG
Source organism: Agromyces sp. 3263 (assembly GCF_031456545.1). Lineage (NCBI taxonomy): Bacteria > Bacillati > Actinomycetota > Actinomycetes > Micrococcales > Microbacteriaceae > Agromyces > Agromyces sp. 3263. The sequence continues at coordinate 2,683,133 of NZ_JAVDUV010000001.1, read as the reverse complement.
AGCGCCACGGCGAAGGCAGCCGACACGACGGCGATGCCGATGCGGAGCACGAGCTCGCCGGCGGGCGTCGGCACCTGCGCGCAGACGAGGAGCCCGAACACGAAGAACAGCGTGGTCGGCGGCGAGAGCGGGGCGACGTTCACGACCACGACGCCCCCCGCGATCACGGCCACGAGCACGATCGCCTCGACCCACAGCGGGGCGGATGCCGCGGCCAGCGCCGTGCCCGCAGCGACGCTCACGACGAGGCCTGTCGCCGCCACGATCACGGTGCGTGCGCGCACCCGGTACCGCTCGCCACGACCGAAGATCGCGGCCATGCCGCCGAACGCCGCATACGGCGCCAGGTCGGGACGCCCGGCGAGCACGAGGATCGCGAGCGGCACGACCGCCGCGACGGCCGCGCGGAACGCGACCTCGACCTCGAGGCTGCGCCACGCACGCGACCTCGCGGCGGACTCGCCGGTGGTCACAGCTTCTCGATCGGCGCGATCTTGATCAGGAGCTTCTTCTGGCCCGCCGTGTCGAAGGCCACGTGGGCGATGCGCTTGGTGCCCTCACCCGTGACCTGGATGACCTTGCCGTCGCCGAAGTCGACGTGCCGGATGCGGTCGCCGGCTGCGAGCGTGAGGTCGCCGTTGTCGCGCACCGTGCCCGTGACCCGGTTCGCCCACTCGGTCTTTGGGCCGGCACTCCTGGTGACGCTGAACCGCTCGAGGTCGCGGTCGCGGGTGCCCCACGCCCCGCCCTGCCCCGGACCGCGCCGGGCGTTGAGCGCCCGCGGCTGGGTGCCGCCGCGGGAGTTGGCCATGCCCGGCGACTGCTTCCAGTCGATCAGCCCCTCGGGGATCTCGCTGAGGTAGCGCGACGGCATCGCCACGGCCACCTCGCCGAACTGCGCTCGGCTCATCGCCAGCGAGAGGAAGAGGCGCTTGCGGGCGCGGGTGATGCCGACGTAGAACAGGCGCCGCTCCTCGGCGGGACCACCGGGCTCGGACGCGGACATCTGGTGCGGCAGCAGGCCCTCTTCGAGCCCGGTGAGGAACACCGCGTGGTACTCGAGGCCCTTCGCCGTGTGCAGCGTCATGAGGGAGACCGTGCCCGAGGCGTCGTCGAGCTCGTCGGCCGCGGCCACGAGCGACACCTGCGTGAGGAAGTCGACGAGCGTCGCGCCCGGGTTCTCGCGATCGAAGTCGCGGGTCTGCGCGACGAGCTCCTCGACGTTCTCGGCCCGCGTCTCGTCCTGCGGGTCGCGACTGTTGCGCAGCGCGTCGATGAGCCCGGAGCTCTCGAGCAGGAACACGAGGACGTCGGACACCTTCGACGCACCCTCGTTCGTGCCCTCGGCGATGCCGCGCGACGACGGTACCAGCATGGCGGCCGCCTCGTCGAGCACGTCGGCGAGCCTGGTGATGGCGCCCGTGACCTTCGGTCCGAGGCCGAGCCCGTCGGCGGCGCGCATCGCCTGGCGGAAGGTCAGCGCGTTCTGCTCGGCGAAGCTCGCGAGCGCCGTCTCGGTGGCGGGGCCGATGCCGCGCTTGGGCGTGTTCAGGATGCGCCGGAGCGCGAGCTCGTCGAGCGGGTTCGCGACGGCGATGAGGTACGCCATCGCGTCCTTGATCTCGGCGCGCTCGTAGAACTTCGTGCCGCCGACGACGCGGTAGGGCAGCGCCGAGCGCACGAAGATCTCCTCGAGCGCACGCGTCTGCGCGTTGGTGCGGTAGAACACGGCGATGTCGCGATAGGCCACGCCGGCGCGGTGCAGCACCTCGATCTCATCGGCGACGAACTGGGCCTCGTCGTGCGCCGTGTACCCGGTGTAGCCGGTGATCTGGTCGCCATCTCCGTCGGCCGTCCAGAGTTTCTTCTCCTTGCGGTCGAAGTTGTTCGAGATCACCGCGTTCGCCGCCGACAGGATGTTCTGCGTCGACCGGTAGTTCTGCTCCAGGAGCACCACCTTCGCACCGGGGAAGTCGCGCTCGAACTCGACGATGTTGCGGATGTCGGCACCGCGGAACGCGTAGATCGACTGGTCGGAGTCGCCGACGACGGTGAGGCTCGCGCCCGGGATGCCGCCCGACGCATCCACCAGCGGAGCCACGTTGACGCCGTGCTGCTCCATCTCGACGACCCGGTCAGCCGGGACCGGCTGGGTGAGCTCGCGGATGAGCGAGTACTGCGCGTGGTTCGTGTCCTGGTACTCGTCGACCAGGATGTGCCGGAACCGCCGCTGGTAGAGCGAGGCCACCTTGGGGAACGCGCGGAAGAGGTAGACCGTCTCGGCGATGAGGTCGTCGAAGTCGAGCGCGCTCGCGTCGCGGAGCCGCCGCGTGTACTGCCGGAAGATCTCGAGGAACATGACCTCTTGCGGGTCGCTCGTGTTCGCGTTGCGCGCATACGTCTCGACATCGGCCAGCTCGTTCTTCAGCTTCGAGATCTTCGCCTGGGCGCTCGCGGGCGTGAAGCCCATCGTGTCGGCGTCGAGCTCCTTGATGATGCGCTTGAGGATCGTGCGCTGGTCGGCGGAGTCGTAGATCGTGAACGTGGAGGAGAGCCCGATCGACTCGGCCTCGCGCCGCAGGATGCGCACGCACGCCGAGTGGAACGTCGAGATCCACATGCCGCTCGCGCTCTCGCCGAGCAGCGCCTGCACCCGCTCGCGCATCTCGGCGGCGGCCTTGTTCGTGAACGTGATCGCGAGGATCTGACTCGGCCAGGCCTCGCGGCTCTCGATGAGGCTCGCAATGCGGTGCGTGAGCACCCTGGTCTTGCCGGATCCCGCGCCCGCGACGATGAGCAGGGCCTGGCCGCGGTACTCCACGGCCTCCCGCTGCTCGGGGTTGAGCCCGTCGGTGAGGCGCGAGCCGGTCGTGGTGGCGGGTGCGGAGGGCGCCTCGCGCCAGCCGGCCGGGTCGTCGGGGTCGAGGATCAGCGTCATGTCCCTGCAATTGTAGGCGCGGCATCCGACACCCACGCCGGCCGATGCGCCGTCGATGACGGATGCCGGTGCCGCCGCCGCGACGCGCGCTCCGATGCCGCGCTAGCCGGCCATCGCGCGCCGCGCCTCGACGCCGAGGTCGGGGTGGTCGACGAAGATCCCGTCGACGCCGGTGGCGATCACCTGCCCGAACTCGCCCATCCAGTCGCCGAACGCCGCCCGCGAGCCGCCGCGTCGATGCGACGCCGAGAGGAACCGGTTCTCGGGACGCAGCGTCCAGGTGAAGACCCGCAGGCCCGCGGAGTGCGCCGCGTCGACGAGGTCGGCGCCGACGAGGGTCGCCGTGCGCGACCGCGACCGTGGTGACCCGTCCGAGCCGCCACGGGGCGCTGCGAGCAGCCGGGCCTTCCCGACGCTCACCCCGTGCACGCGACCGGCGAGGCCGAGCAGCCCCGCCTCGGTTACGTACGCGTCGTACGCGGGGGCCGCCGCCCCGAGCGCCTGCACGACGTCGACGGGCGAGCCGGTCGCCTCCACGAGGAACACCCGCTCGCCCCGGATGCCCCGGGCACCGAGCCGGTCGAGCACGTCGAGCTCGAACGACTCCATGACGAGGCGCTCGCCGCCCCGGTCCCAGCCCGCGTCGTCGAGCTCGGCGGCGAAGAGCTCGTCGAGCGGCAGGCCGATCGCCGCGAAGTGGCTGGCGTGCTTGAACTCGGCGACCATGCGCACGAGCCGGCGCTGCTCGTCGGCGGCCGTGTCGATCAGCTGGAACAGATCGCGCAGCCGCAGGATCGGGTACCGACCGTCGAAGCTGGCGCTCGACTGGCGGAGGCTCCCGAGCCGCTCCTTCGCCCGCAGGGTCGAGAGCTCCGCCCACGTGAAGTCCTCGGTGAACCACCCCGTGAGCACGGCGCCGTCGACCTCGCGCGAGGTGCGGCGGGACGCGAACTCGGGCCTCGACGCGACATCCGTCGTGCCCGAGATCTCGTTCTCGTGCCGCAGCACGAGCACGCCGTCCCGCGAGGCCACGATGTCGGGCTCCACCGCGTCGGCGCCGAGCGCGAACGCGAGCTCGTACGCCGATCTCGTGTGCTCTGGCCGGTACCCCGAGGCGCCACGGTGGCCGATCACCATCGGGGACGCGCCGGAGTCGTGCAGCATGGGCCTCAGCGTAACCACGCACCGTGCGCATCCGCGGGAATCCGCGCGGAACTCTGGGCGTTGTCCCTGCTACGACCGGTAGATTGGTGCGTGGCACGGATGCCGCATCCGGTCGCCTCTCCCCCGCACCGACGACAGCCGAAAGCAGAGGAACCCATGGCTCTCGACAATCCCGCGTTCTCGCGGAATTCCGCCTTCTCACAGCAGGGAGCCGTCGCGGCCACGCAGAACGTGTCCGCGCAGCAGCTCCAGGAGCTGTACGACAAGCCGGCGACGCTCCCCGACCGCGAGGTCATGACCGTCGAGAACACCATCGCGAAGACCGCCGCCGCGTTCGGCGTGCTCCTGGTGTTCGCAGCGGTGGGCTGGCTGCTCACGCCCTCGATGCCGTGGCTCTTCTGGGCGTTCTCGATCGTCGGCTTCGTGCTCGCGCTCGTGAACATCTTCAAGAAGGAGCCGTCGCCCGCCCTGATCCTCGCGTACTCGGCCGCCCAGGGCGTCTTCATCGGCGGCATCTCGGTGATCTACGAGTCGGCTTACTCGGGCATCATCGCCCAGGCCGTCATCGGCACGATCGCCGTCTTCGGCGTCACCCTTGCGCTGTTCGCGAGCGGCAAGGTGCGCGCGTCGAAGAAGGCCACCAAGGTCTTCCTCATCGCGATGGTCGGCTACCTCGTGTTCTCGCTCATCAACCTCGTCCTCATGTGGACCGGCGTGAACCAGGACCCGTGGGGCCTCTACGGCGCGGAGATCGCCGGCATCCCGCTCGGCCTCGTCATCGGCGTGCTGGTCATCATCATGGCGGCCTACTCCCTGGTGCTCGACTTCGACATGATCCAGCAGGGCGTGCGCAACCGCGCCCCCAAGAAGTACGGCTGGACCGGCGCCTTCGGCATCATGGTCACCGTCATCTGGCTCTACCTCGAGATCCTGCGGTTCCTCGCCATCGCGCGCAACTAGCCCTCGAGTCGCTCACGTCGGAACGGCCGCCCTCGGGCGGCCGTTTCGCATTCCATCCACCTCGACCGGCGGCCCATCCTCATCGAGTGCGAACGGATGCCGCGGCCGGCTCGTCTCGGCGCCGAGCCCGCGAGATGCGTCCCGCCAACGCGACCGCGCGGTCGCGCGCGGGCGCCAGACGCTCGGTCAGGGCGACACGCATGAGGGCGGTGGATGCCACGCGCAGGCGCTGCGTGGGTCGCCGCCTGGCCCGGTCGTAGGCCGCCAGGGCGTCGGCCGGGGGCATCCGGTCGAGCAGGTAGCCGAGTGTGACCGCGTCGATGAGGGCCTCGCAGGCACCTCGACCGAGGTTGGGGGTCATGGCGTGGGCGGCGTCGCCGACGAGCACGACGTTGCCGCGGTCGTAGGACGAGAGGCGCGGCGTCGTCCAGATGCGCTGGGCGAGCGTCGTCTCAGGGGTCGCGGCCGCGAGTACGCGGCGGAGCGCCGGCGCGGCGTCCCGATGGCGGTGGCGGGCGAGTTCGATCGCCTCGCCCACGTCGACGTGCCGTGGCCCGAGGTCGGAGCGGAACGAGGTGTACCAGTTCGTGCCGTCGCGATGCGGGCCGAGTCCGAAGAGCTGCCCCCGCCCCCAGTACTCGCCGAGTTCCGCGGGCGACAGCACGTCGGGCACGACGCCCCGAACGGCCAGGGCGGGCGTCGATCGGGCATCGGCCGCCGCGCCCCAGTTGCGCCGGCGCACGGCGCTGTGCACGCCGTCGGCGCCGACGATCACGTCGGCCTCCATGCGCTCGGGCTCTTCGACCCGCTCCGTGACGCGGTTCACCCTGTCGGGCACCGCTGCGTCGAGCGCCGCGAGGAGGTCGTGCCGACCGAGCAGCAGTCCGTCGGCGGGCAGGTTCGCCAAGGCCGTGCCCGATTCGCTCCAGAGCGGGAAGCGGTCGAGCGCGATGCCGACGTCACGGAGCCGGTCGAGCACGCCGATCCGCGCGAGCGCCTCCTGCGCCTCGGGCCACATCGCCAGGCTCGTGCCGGTGGTCGGCAGCTTCGCCCGCTGTTCGCGCAGGGTGACGTCGAAGCGAGTGGGGTCGAGCACCGCGGCCAGCGCCGATCCGGCGATGCCGCCGCCGATGATGTCGACGGTGATCCGATCCATGCGTGCAGATTACTACTTTTGTAGTGTCAATGCACTACTTCTGTAGTGATTGGCTACACTCTCGGCATGGACCGCCGCACGCTCGTCGCCGACGCAGCCCTCGGCATCGTCGCGGGGCAGGGCATGAAGGCCCTCACGCACCGGGCCGTCGATGTCGCATCGGGTTCCCCCGCGGGCACCACGTCGAATTACTTCCGCACCCGCGCCGCACTGGTGGCGGCAGCCGTCGACCGGCTCGAGGAGCGCGATCTGGCGCTGTGGTCGGTCGGCGCAGGCGAAACGACTGCACCGCCACTGCCCGGCGGCCCCGACGCCCTGGCCGAGTCCCTCGCGGCGTACGTGGCGATCCTCGCCGGACCGCAGGCCGACCTCACCCGCGCCCGCCTCGTGCTCTCGCTGGCCGAGCCCGACGCGGTCGCCGCCGGGCACGCTCGCTTCATGCGGGTCGCGCGGGGCATGGTCGAGGCATCCGGCATCGATCGCCCCGACGAACGGGCGCGCTGGCTCGCCGACTACTGCGACGGGGTGCTGCTGCACCAGCTCACGGCGCGACGCGGCGAGCCGTTCGACCGCGCGGAGGCCGAGTCGGCCATCGGGCGCCTGCTCGCCTGAGCGGCGCTCACTCCCACTCGATGGTGCCCGGCGGCTTCGACGTGACGTCGAGCACCACCCGGTTCACCTCGGGAACCTCGTTGGTGATGCGGTTCGAGATCTTCGCGAGCACGTCGTACGGCAGGCGCGTCCAGTCGGCGGTCATCGCGTCCTCCGACGACACCGGGCGCAGCACGATGGGATGCCCGTAGGTGCGGCCGTCGCCCTGCACGCCGACCGAGCGCACGTCGGCGAGGAGCACGACCGGGCACTGCCAGATCTCCTGGTCGAGGCCGGCCGCGGTGAGCTCCTGGCGCGCGATGGCGTCGGCCTCGCGGAGGAGGTCGAGCCGCTCGCGCGTGACCTCGCCGACGATGCGGATGCCGAGACCGGGGCCCGGGAACGGCTGGCGTCCCACGATGGCCTCCGGCAGCCCCAGCTCGCGCCCGATCTGTCGCACCTCGTCCTTGAAGAGCGTGCGGAGCGGCTCGACGAGCTCGAACTGCAGGTCGTCGGGGAGGCCGCCCACGTTGTGGTGGCTCTTGATGTTCGCCGTGCCCGTGCCGCCGCCCGACTCGACCACGTCGGGATACAGCGTGCCCTGCACGAGGAATCGGATCGGCTCACCGTCGGCCGCAGCCTCGGCGACGAGGTCGCGCTCGGCGCGCTCGAACGCGCGGATGAACTCGCGACCGATGATCTTGCGCTTCTCCTCGGGGTCGCTGACCCCGGCGAGCGCGTCGAGGAAGGTGTCGACCGCGTCGACGGTGACGAGGCGGATGCCGGTCGCCGCCACGTAGTCCTCCTCGACCTGCCGGCGCTCGTCCTTGCGGAGCAGGCCGTGGTCGACGAAGACGCACACGAGCTGGTCGCCGACGGCCTCGTGCACGATGGCGGCCGCGACGGCGGAGTCCACGCCGCCCGAGAGCCCGGCGATCACGCGGGCCGAGCCGACCTGCTCACGGATGCGAGCGACCTGCTCGGCGATGACGTTGCCCGAGTTCCAGTCGGCGGGGATGCCGGCTGCGCGATGCAGGAAGTTCTCGATGACCCGCTGGCCGAACTCGGAGTGCTTCACCTCGGGGTGCCACTGCACGCCGTAGAAGCCCTGTTCGTCGTTGGCGAAGGCCGCGACCGGCGTGGTCGCGGTGGAGGCGAGCACCTCGAAGCCGTCGGGCGCCCGCGAGACGGAGTCGCCGTGGCTCATCCACACGGTCTGCGCCTCGGGCTGGCCCGAGAGCAGCGCGTTGTCGTCGTCGGTGCGCGCGGTCACGGCCGTGGACCCGTACTCGCGATGGCCGGTGTGCGCGACCTCGCCGCCGAGCTGCTGCGCCATCACCTGGAAGCCGTAGCAGATGCCGAGCGTGGGCACGCCGAGCTGCAGGATGCCCTCGTCGAGCGCTGGCGCACCGGCCTCGTAGACCGACGACGGCCCGCCCGAGAGCACGATGCCCACGGGGTTCTTCGCCCGCACCTCGTCGGCGGTGATGGTGTGCGGCACGATCTCTGAGTAGACGGATGCCTCGCGCACGCGCCGCGCGATCAGCTGCGCGTACTGCGCGCCGAAGTCCACCACGAGCACCGGGCGCTGGTCGGTCGGCTGCTCGGCGGCCGGCCCCGACGCGGTCGGCTGCAGGAGGGGCTCGGTCGTGCCGGCCGTCGCCGTCTCGTCGGTCGGCTCGGTCGTGCCGGTCGGCTGTTCGGTCACTGCTGGGCCTCCACGGTGTCGGTGGTGCTCGTCGCGGCATCCGGAGCACCGGGGGATGCATCGGACGCGGTCGACGCCGCCGTCGCGGCGGCGGCGGCTTCGCGTCGGTCGAGGTACGCACGCACCTCACGGCCGATGCGCGCCTCGAGGATGAACGAGAGGAACGGGATGATGCCGCCGAGCGCGATGAGGATGAACCGCGTGAACGGCCAGCGCATGAGGCTCCAGAGGCGGAAGTCGCTGAACAGGTACACCACGTAGAACCAGCCGTGCACCATGAGGATGCCGGTGGAGAGGTTCACGGCCGTCACGGTGTCGATCGGCACGAAGGCGAGGAAGCCCTGCGGGCCGCCGAGCTCCAGCTCGAGGCCGAACCCGTACTTCAGGATCATCTCGGTGCAGAGCAGCAGCAGCAGCACACCGGTGATGACCGAGGCCACCTGGTAGAAGCGCAGCGCCCCGCGAATGCGCGGCAGATCGGCGAGTTTCGGCTCGAGGGGCATGCGTCCAGTCTACGGCGCGTCGACGAGCTCCCGGGGCACGACGAAGACGTCGACGAGCGCCCCGCCCCGCCACACCGTCATCTCGACCTGCCGGTCGATCGCGTCCTCCACCATGAGCCGCTGGATCGTGGTGGCCGTGACCACCCCGTTGCCGTCGAGCGAGACCACGATGTCGCCGCGCAGGATGCCGGCGAGCTCGGCCGGGCTGCCGGGCGCGACCCCGGCGACCTGCAGTCCCGTCGGCGAGCCGATGCGCGCCGCCAGCTCGGGAGCGAGCTGCACTCGCGCGCCGGCGATGCCCAACCACGCCCGCCGCACCCGACCGGCCCGGGTCAGCGTGTCGATGATCTCGCGGGTCGCCCGGTTGATCGGCACCGCGAGTCCGAGGCCCACGCCGGCGACGGCGGTGTTGACCCCGACCATTCGACCCTGTCCGTCGGCCAGCACGCCGCCGGAGTTTCCGGGGTTGAGCGCGGCATCCGTCTGGATCACCTCGTCGATGACCCGCCCCGACGCCGTCGGCAGCGACCTGCCGAGGTTCGACACGATGCCCGCGGTGACGCTGCCGGACAGGCCCATCGGGTTGCCGAGCGCGACCACCAGCTGGCCCACCTGCAGCGTCGTGGCCTCGCCGAGCGGCACGGGCGGCGGCACGGGACCCCTGGCGCGGAGCACGGCCAGATCGGACAGCACATCGCGGCCGACGACGTCGACGGTCACGGAGGTGCCATCGCCGAACGTCGCCTCGGCGGCGACGGAGCCGGCGACCACGTGCGCGCTCGTCAGCAGGACGCCGTCATCGGAGATCACGCTCGCACTGCCCCCACCCCCGCCGCGCGGCGAGCGAACGGCCAGGCTCGCGACGCTGGGCAGCACGTCGCGCGCGACGCGGGTGACGACGGCCGAGTAGGCGTCGAGGGGGTCCTCTTCGTGGTCCACACCGGAATCATCGCCCCGCGGCGGCGACGCGGACCCCGAGTTCGCCGCTGGCGGAACGGTCAGTCGCTGGTGTCGCCGCCGGCGGGCCCGGCGCCCGCTGCGGCCCCGGGTTCGCCGCTGCGGGCCGCCTCCGCGGCGTCGGTGGCCTCCTCGGCCTCTGCCGCCTCGTCGCGCTCGCGCTCCACCGCGTCGCGGACCAGGCGGTACCAGAGGAAGATCGCGAACCCCGCGAACACCGCCCACTCGACGGCATAAAAGATGTTGAGCCAGTTGAGCTCGACCGACTCCTCGGGCGGCGGCGACGAGATGGCATCGAGCCCGGCGATGGGCTCGGCCGCCGTGACGTAGGCGAAGTACACGGGCCGGTCGTCGTAGTCGGTCCAGACATTGATGAGCTGCGCCACCGCGACGCTGCGGATCGCCAGCGGATCCTGGTCGTCCTCGGGCGCGATCGGGGCCTCGCTCGGGAGGAAGCGTCCGACCACCGTCACCTCATCGCCGGCGGCGACGTCCGCGTCGAAGCGCGCGGCCGCCTCGCGGGCGGTGTCGAGGTCGTCGGTCCAGCCGAGGGCGACGGGAAGGCCGCCCGGCGTGGCATCCGTCACCTCGAGGTGCGCCACCGGCCAGTACCCCATGACGCCGTCGTTCAGGCGCCCCTCTACGACCACGGTGTCGCCGGGAACGAACGTGCCCGACACCTCGACGCGCTGGCCGGTCGACGCCTGCAGGGTGGGGCCGTCGGGCTGGGCCACGTCGGCGAGGGGCCGCACTTCCTCGGTCGGCCGCTCCACCACCACGGCCTGCTCGACGGCGCGCTCGAGCTGCCACTGGCCGAGCAGCGCGAACGCCGCGGCGATGCCGAGGGCGAGCAGGAGCGCGAGCACCCAACGCGGGCGCAACATCATCTGGAGCATCAGGCCTCGGTGTCTCCGCCCGCGCCCTCACGGACGGCCCGGAAGACGACCTCGATGCCGTCGGTCGGCCCGACCGCGACGAGGGTGTCCCCGGCGAGCAGGACGAAGTCCGCCGGGGGCGACGGGTGCGCGTGGTCGTCGCGCACCACCGCCACGAGGACGACTCCGGATGCCGCGGGCAGGTCGCCGATGGTGCGCCCGGCGATCGCGTCGTCGGCCTCGATCGTGACCCAGTCGATCGGCACTCCGGGCAGCTCGTCGAGCTCGGCGATGGACTCCACGATGCGCGTGCCGCCGAGCAACTCGGCCACGGTGCGCGCCTCGTCCTCGTCGAGCCGCACGGTGATCGCCTCATCGTCGTCGCGTGCGCCGGCGGGCCTGCTCACGAGGTCGCTGGAACCGGTGCGGTGCGCCACGACCGCGATCTCGGCCCCTTCGGTCGTGGTGATGGAGTGCAGCACGCCGACCCCGGGGAGCGTGACCCGGCGGACATCAACCATGGCGCGGACTCTCCTCGGTCGGGGGTGGTTCGCGCCCAGTCTAATCTCGCCCGCTCAGTCGACCTTCACGATGTCGGGCGCCTCGAGCCGCACCCGGTCAGCCGACTCGTCGTCGGGCTGCAGCTGCGACTCGCGCTCGGCGGCGACGCGCTGCAGGTAGCGCTCGACCTCGAGCGCTTCGCGCGCCTCGTCCCAGCCGAGCACGCCGCCCATGAGCCGCGCGGCGACCGGCGCGGCCGACACCCCGCGGTCCCACGCCTCGATCGAGATGCGCGTGCGGCGCGCGAGCACGTCGTCGAGGTGCAGGGCGCCCTCGTGCGAGGCCGCGTACACGACCTCGGCGCCGAGGTAGTCGTCGGCTCCCGGCAGCGGCTCGCCCAGCGACGCATCCGCCCGGATCAGGTCGAGCAGCTCGTCGGTCATCGTGCCGTAGCGGTTCAGCAGGTGCTCGATGCGCACCTTGTGCACCCCGAACGCGCGGGCGATCTTGCCGCGCTTGTTCCACGCGGCCTGGTAGCCCTCCGCCCCGAGCAGCGGGATCTCCTGGGTGGTCGACGGCGGCACGCGGCCGTCCATCGCGTCGGCCGCGGCGTCGATGGCGTCCTTCGCCATCACGCGGTAGGTCGTCCACTTGCCGCCGGCCACGACGACGAGGCCCGGCACGGTGTGCGCGACGATGTGCTCGCGGGACAGCTTCGAGGTCTGGTCGCTCTCGCCTGCCAGCAGCGGCCGCAGCCCGGCGTAGACGCCTTCGACATCCTCACGGGTGAGCGGCACCGCGAGCAGGGCATTCACGTGCTCGAGCAGGTAGTCGATGTCGGCGGCGGTCGCGGCGGGGTGCGCCTTGTCGAGGTTCCAGTCGGTGTCGGTCGTGCCGATGAGCCAGTGCCGGCCCCACGGGATCACGAACAGCACGCTCTTCTCGGTGCGGAAGATCATGCCCATGGCCGACTGGATGCGATCGCGCGGCACCACGAGGTGGATGCCCTTCGATGCGCGCACCTTGAACGTGCCGCGCTCCCCGACCATGCGCTGCGTGTCGTCGGTCCACACTCCGGTGGCGTTGACGACCTGCTTCGCGCGGATCTCGAAGTGCTCGTCGGTCTGCAGGTCGTGCGCCTTGACGCCGACGACTCGCTCGCCGACCTTGACGAAGCCCTCGACCTTGACGCGGCTCGCGACGTGCGCGCCGTAGAACGAGGCCGTGCGGGCGAGGCTGGCGACGTAGCGGGCGTCGTCGACCTGTGCGTCGTAGTACGTGAGGCCGCCGACCAGCGCGTCGTTCGACAGCGACGGGATGGCGCGCATGACCTGCCGCTTCGACAGGTGGCGGTGGTGGGGCACGCCCGGCGGGCGCCCTCCGGTGTAGCTGAAGACGTCGTAGAGCAGCATGCCGGCGCCCACGTAGATGCGCTCGAACACCCGCCGCTTCAGCGGGTAGAGGAAGCGCACCGGCTTCACGAGGTGCGGCGCGATGCGCTGCAGCAGCAGCCCGCGCTCGATGAGCGCCTCGCGGACGAGGCGGAAGTCGAGCTGCTCGAGATACCGGATGCCGCCGTGCACGAGCTTCGACGAACGGCTCGAGGTGCCCGACGCCCAGTCACGGGCCTCGAGCAGGCCGGTGGAGAGCCCGCGCGTCACCGCGTCGAGCGCCGCGCCCGTGCCGACGATGCCGCCGCCGACGACGACGATGTCGAGTTCCTTCTCCTTCAGCCGTCGGATCGCGGCCTCGCGCTCCTCTGGCCCGAGCTTGGTCGAACGCGTCACCGACTTCTGCGTCGTCAGCCTCTGTGTCGCCATCGTCGCTCTCCGTCCCCGCGGCCGCACGACGCCGCCGCGTGATCCCGTTCCACGCTACCCGTTGGGTACGACGGATGCCACGGACGCGCAGGGGCTTGCGGCGAGGACTCAGGCGCCCTGGTAGGGCGCGACGACGACCTCGACGCGCTGGAACTCCTTGAGGTCGGAGTAGCCCGTGGTCGCCATGGAGCGGCGGAGCGCCCCGACGAGGTTCGCGGTGCCGTCGGCGGCGGGGGCCGGCCCGTAGAGGATCTCCTCGAGCGCGGCGACCTGGCCGACGTGCACGCGCTGGCCGCGCGGGAGCTTGGAGTGGTGAGCCTCGGCGCCCCAGTGGTACCCGCCTCCGGGGGCATCGGTCGCCCGCGCCAGGGCCGCGCCGAGCATCACGGCGTCGGCGCCGCAGGCGATGGCCTTCACGATGTCGCCCGACTTGCCGACACCGCCGTCGGCGATGACGTGCACGTAGCGGCCGCCCGACTCGTCGAGGTAGTCGCGACGCGCGCCCGCGACATCCGCCACCGCCGTGGCCATGGGCGCGTGGATGCCGAGCGTGGCCCGCGTGGTCGACGCCGCACCGCCGCCGAAGCCGACGAGGACGCCGGCCGCGCCCGTGCGCATGAGGTGGAGCGCCGCGGTGTACGTCGCGGCGCCGCCCACGATGACCGGCACGTCGAGCTCGTAGATGAACTTCTTGAGGTTCAGCGGCTCCTGGTTCTTCGAGACATGCTCGGCCGAGACGGTGGTGCCCCGGATCACGAACAGGTCGACGCCCGCCGCCACGACGGTCTCGTAGAGCTCCTGCGTGCGCTGCGGGGAGAGCGCTCCCGCGACCGTGACCCCCGCCGCGCGGATCTCCGCGAGCCGGGCGGTGACGAGGTCGGGCTTGATGGGCTCGGCGTAGAGCTGCTGCATCCGCTCGGTCGCCTGCTCGGGCGTGAGGTTGCGGATCTCGGCGAGCACGGGCTCGGGGTCCTCGTAGCGGGTCCAGAGGCCCTCGAGGTCGAGCACGCCCAGTCCGCCGAGCTCTCCCATCATGATCGCCGTGCGGGGCGACACGACCGAGTCCATCGGCGCGGCCAGGAACGGGAGGTCGAACTGGTACGCGTCGATCGACCAACCCACCGAGACATCCTCGGGGTCGCGCGTGCGGCGGCTGGGAACGATGGCGATGTCGTCGAACGCGTAGACGCGGCGGCCCCGCTTTGAGCGGCCGATCTCGATCTCCTGGGTCACCCCTCAACCCTAGCGAACGGGTCCGGCGCGGCCCGCAGGCGGCTCAGCGCTCGCGCACCACGCGCCCCTCGTCCCACACCGGGACATCCGCCTCGACGACCTCGCCGTCGGAGCGGAACACCACGAACCGGTCGAAGCTGCGCGTGAACCACCGATCGTGGGTCACCGCGAGCACCGTGCCGTCGAATCGCGACAGCGCGTCCTCGAGCGCCTGCGCCGAGACGAGGTCGAGGTTGTCGGTGGGCTCGTCGAGCAGCAGCAGGGTGGCGCCCGAAAGCTCGAGCAGCAGGATCTGCAGGCGCGCCTGCTGCCCGCCCGAGAGCGACTCGAAGCGCTGCTGGGCGGATGCCGCGAGCCCGTACCGGTCGAGCGCCGAGCTCGCCGCCTCCCTCGCCATGCCGTCGCGGTTCGCGTCGCCGCGATGCAGGATGTCGAGGAGGGTGCGCCCGCGGAACTCGGGGTGCTCGTGGTTCTGCGCGAACCACCCGGGCACCACGCGAGCGCCGAGCACCGCCCGGCCGGCGTGCGGCACCCGCGCGAGCGTCTCCCCCACGGTCGTGACGTGGCCGAGCGTGCGGTCGGGTTCCGTGCCGCCGCCGGCGAGCAGCCGCAGGAAGTGCGACTTGCCCGACCCGTTCGAGCCGAGCACCGCGACGCGGTCGCCGTACCAGACCTCGAGGTCGAACGGCCGCATGAGGCCGGACAGCTCGAGCGCTTCGCACACGACGGCCCGCTTGCCGGTGCGGGCGCCCCGCAGCCGCATCGACACCTCGTGCGCCGGCGGCCGCTCCTCGGGCGGCCCGGCCTCCTCGAACTTCCGCAGGCGGGTCACGGCAGCCTGGTACCGCGACGCCATCCCGTCGTTGTACGTCGCCTTCACCTTGAGCGTCGCCACGAGCTGCCTCAGCGCCGCGTGCTGCTCGTCCCACCGTCGTCGCAGCTCGTCGAGCCGTTCGAAGCGCTCCTCACGGGCGCGGTGGTACCCCTCGAAGCTCCCGCCGTGCACCCACGCGGTGTTGCCCGCCGCGCCGAGCTCGAGCGTCACGATGCGGTCGGCGGCGCGGGCCAGCAGCTCCCGGTCGTGCGAGACGAGCAGCACCGTCTTCTGCGTCGCGCGCAGCTCGCCCTCGAGCCAGCGCTTGCCGGGCACGTCGAGCGAGTTGTCGGGCTCGTCGAGCAGCAGCACCCGCTCCGGCCCGCGCAGCAGCGCCTCCAGGGCGAGACGCTTCTGCTCCCCGCCCGACAGGGTCGAGAGGTCGCGCCACTTCGCCCGCTCGAACGGCAGGCCGAGTGCGGCGCTCGTGCAGTGGTCCCACACGACCTCCTGCTCGTACCCGCCGGCCTCCGCGTACTCGGCGAGCGCGGTGGCGTAACGCATCTGCGCGGCGGTGTCGTCACGTTCGATGAGGGCGTCCTCGGATGCCTCGAGCTCGAGCGCCGCGTCGCGCACCCGCTTCGGGGCCACCGAGACGAGCAGCCCCGCGACCGTGTGCGCGGCGCCCGGCGCCGTCCGGCCGGTGCCGACGAACTGGTCCATCACGCCGAGGCCGCCGTCGACCTGCACGCTGCCCTCGTCGGGTCGCAGTTCACCGCGGATGATGCGCAGCAGGGTCGACTTGCCCGCGCCGTTGGCCCCGATGAGCGCGGTCGTGCGCCCCTCGGTGACGCGGAAGGCGAGGTCGGCAAGGAGCGGCCGGCCGTCGGGCAGCGAGAAGGAGACGCCGTTGACGTCGATGAAGCCCATGTGAGTGATCCGTTCGGTTCGCGGCATCCGCCACGGCGCCCGAGGGCAGCCGATCAGACTATCGCCACGCGGCATCCGTCGCCACCTCGCCCGTGTCGTGCGGCAAGCTGGACGCATGCAACGCGTCGCCGCCGAACCCCTCGATGTCCTTCGCACCCGCACGAGCGCGAAGTGGCGCTCCTACCCCGACGACGTGCTGCCGCTGCCGGTCGCCGAGATGGACTACCCGCTCGCCGAGCCGATCGCCAGGGCCCTGCACGCCGCCGTCGATCGGTCGGACACGGGGTACGTCGCGAGCAGTCGCCCCGTCGCCGAGGCCTTCCAGGGCTTCGCCGCCGCACGGCTCGGCTGGGACGTCGACCCCGCCCGCGTGACCTGCACCGCCGACGTGAGCCTCGGCAACGTCGAGGTGCTCCGCCGCGTCACGCGACCCGGCGACGGCGTCATCATCACGCCGCCGGTCTACCACCCGTTCTTCGACCTGCTGCCCGAAGCCGGGGCCGCCGTGGTCGAGGTGCCGCTCCTCGGCGGCATCGACGAGGGCTGGTCGCTCGACCTCGACGGGATCGACGCGGCGTTCGCGGCCGGCGCGCGGGCGATGCTGCTCTGCAATCCGCACAATCCGACGGGCACGATTCCGGATGCCGCCGAGCTGGCCGCACTGGCCGAGATCGCCGCCCACCACGACGCGACCATCGTGTCCGACGAGGTGCATGGTCCGCTCGCCCAGCCGGGCACGCCCTACACGCCGTTCCTCACGGTGTCGGATGCCGCCCGCGAGCACGGGATCGCGGTCACCGCCGCCACGAAGGCCTTCAACCTCGCCGGCCTCAAGACTGCACTCATCGTCACGGCGAGCGAGCGGGGCGACCGCGTGCGGGGTTCGCTGCCGTACGAAGTGGAGTGGCGCACGAGCCAGTTCGGCGCGATCGCGACGATCGCGGCATTCCGCGAGGGCGGGCCGTGGCTGGACGGGGTGCTCGCGAGCCTCGACGACAACCGCAGGCTGCTCGCCGACCTCGTCGCCGACGAGCTGCCCGGCGTGCGCTACCGGATGCCGGACGCCACGTACCTCGCCTGGCTCGACCTCACGGCGCTCGGCTGGGGCGACGACCCGGCCGCGTACGCGCTCGAGCACGCCCGGGTCGCTCTCGCGAACGGACCGATGTTCGGTGCCGTCGCCGGTCGCGGGTATGCCCGCCTCAACTTCGCGTGCACGCCCGAGGTGCTCGACGAGGCGGTGCAGCGGCTCGCCGAGGCCCGGCGCTGACCGTCAGCGCGTGTAGTTCGGCGCCTCCACGACGATCTGCACGTCGTGGGGGTGCGACTCCTTGAGCCCGGCGGGCGTGATGCGGACGAAGCGGCCCTTCGCCTTGAGCTCCTCGACCGTGCGCGCCCCGACGTAGAACATCGACTGGCGGAGCCCGCCGATGAGCTGGTAGGCCACGGCGGAGAGCGGACCACGGAACGGCACCTGGCCCTCGATCCCCTCGGGGATGAGCTTGTCGTCGGAGGGGACATCCGCTTGGAAGTAGCGGTCCTTGGAGTACGAGGTCTTCTTGCCGCGGGTCTGCAGCGCGCCGAGCGAGCCCATGCCGCGGTACGTCTTGAACTGCTTGCCGTTCTGGAAGACGAGCTCACCGGGGCTCTCGGCGGTGCCCGCGAGGAGCGAACCGAGCATGACGGTGTCGGCGCCGGCGACGAGGGCCTTCGCGATGTCGCCCGAGTACTGCAGCCCGCCGTCGGCGATGAGCGGCACGCCCGCGGGCCTCGTGGCCTTGGAGGCCTCGTACACGGCGGTCACCTGCGGCACGCCGACCCCCGCGACGACGCGCGTCGTGCAGATCGAACCGGGGCCGACCCCGACCTTGACCGCGTCGGCGCCCGCGTCGACGAGCGCCTGCGCGCCCTCGCGGGTCGCGACGTTGCCGCCGATCACGTCGATGTGCGCGAACGACGGGTCGGACTTGAGGCGCCGGATGATGTCGAGCACGCCCGCGCTCTCGCCGTTGGCCGTGTCGACGACGAGCACGTCGACGCCCGCGTCGCGGAGCGCCTCGGCACGCTCCCACGCGTCGCCGAAGAAGCCCATGGCCGCGCCGACCCGGAGACGGCCCTCTGCGTCCTTCGTGGCGTCGGGGTACTGCTCCGACTTGTCGAAGTCCTTCACCGTGATGAGGCCGGTGAGCCGTCCGGCGCCGTCGACGAGCGGCAGCTTCTCCACCTTGTGCTGCGCGAAGATCGCGATCGCCTCGTCGGGGTCCATGCCCACGCGACCGGTGATCAGCGGCATCTTCGTCATGACGTCGCGCACGAGCGTCGACGGCTTCTCGAAGTCGGAGACGAAGCGCATGTCGCGGTTCGTGATGATGCCGACGAGCACGCCGTCGCCGTCGATGACCGGCAGGCCGCTCACCCGGTAGGTCGCGCACAGGTGGTCGACCTCGGCGACGGTGGCATCGGGGGTGGTGGTCACCGGGTTGGAGACCATGCCCGACTCGCTGCGCTTGACCCGGTCGACCATGTCGGCCTGCTCGGCGATCGAGAGATTGCGATGCAGGATGCCGATGCCGCCCTGTCGCGCCATGGCGATCGCCATGCGCGCCTCGGTGACGGTGTCCATCGCGGCCGACAGCAGGGGGGTCGAGACCTGGATGCGACGGGTGAGCCGCGACGTGGTGTCGGCCTCGCTGGGGATCACGTCGGTGTGACCTGGCAGGAGCAGGACGTCGTCGTAGGTCAGCCCTGTGAATCCGAACGGATCTGCCTGATCCATGTCTCCCCTTCGTTCCGAGTCTGGGTGCGCGCCCGCACGGCGAGGGTCGCGCGACGGGATGCATCAATGTTAAGCGAGTTTGCACGGCGGGCATTCCCCGGATAACAATCGAGGGCCATTGTCTCCGTGCATGAAACACATGGGACATAATCGGCACGTACTGTCGACGACGACGTCGACGGGGAAGACCCGGACCCGAGACGGCCAACAGCCGGCCGGGACCCTTGGAGGTGCAGTGGAACCCACGCAAACAGTCGCACGACGTTCACGCGGGAGGTGGCTCATCCTCCTCGGAATCCTTCTTTCCGCACTCACTCTGTCCGGCATCGCAGCGTCCCCTGCGATGGCGGAGGCCGGGAGTGCGGCGACGACGGAAGCCGAGGAGTTCGAGTACTTCTTCGTGGGCAACGTCACGTTCGACGACAAGCCGCTGCGCGGCGTGCAGATCAGCGTCGAAGGCAACGGCTACGACGCTGAGACGAAGACCGACGCCGACGGCAAGTGGCGCCTCGGCGTGCCCGAGAAGGGCGAGTACAAGCTGACCCTCGACGAGGAGACCCTGCCCAAGGGCGTCGTCGTCAAGGCGGGCCAGAACACGGTCACCGCCGAGTTCGGGCTCACGAAGCTGAAGGCGGTGAACTTCTTCCTCGGCGAAGGCCAGCGCACCACGACCGACCTCGGCGCCCAGGTGCTGATCCGCGTGATCAACGGCCTGAACTTCGGGCTCCTCCTGGCGCTCGCGGCGATCGGCCTGTCGCTGATCTTCGGCACCACCGGCCTCTCGAACTTCGCGCACGCGGAGATGATCACGTTCGGCGGCCTCATGGTGCTCACCTTCGGCGTCGACCTGGCGCTCCCGATCTGGCTTGCCATCATCATCGCCATCGTGCTGAGCGCCGCGCTCGGCTGGACGCTCGACGCCACGATCTGGAAACCGCTCCGGCGGCGCGGGGTGGGCCTCATCCCGCTCATGATCGTGAGCATCGGCCTCTCGCTCGCGCTGCGGTACACCTACCAGTTCTTCTACGGCGGAGCGACGAGGCAGTTGCCCGGTGCGACCATCCCGTCCGACATCCACCTCGGACCGGTGACGCTGTCGTGGATCGACGTCGCGAGCATGGCGACCTCGATCGTGGTGCTGCTGGCCTTCGCGTTCTTCCTGCTGCGCACGCGCATCGGCAAGGCGACACGGGCGGTCTCCGACAACCCGAGCCTCGCCGCGGCGAGCGGCATCGACGTCGACCGGGTCATCCGCATCGTGTGGATCGCGGGCGGCGCGCTGGCGGGCCTCTCCGGCATCCTGTGGGCCTACTTCCGGCCCGGCGTCAGCTGGGACATGGGCTTCCAGATCCTGCTGCTCGTGTTCGCCGCGGTCACCCTCGGTGGCCTGGGCACCGCGTTCGGCGCGCTCGTCGGGTCGATCATCGTCGGCCTCTTCATCGAGCTGTCGACGCTGTGGCTGCCTTCCGACATGAAGTACGTGGGCGCACTGATCGTGCTGATCCTCGTGCTGCTGTTCCGACCGCAGGGGATCCTCGGTCGCCGCGAGAGAATCGGCTAAGGAGGACCGACCATGATCGACTGGATTGCGATCTTCTCCAACGCGGCGCAGGAGCTCATCAGCCCCACGACCGCCGCCTACGCCCTCGCCGCCCTCGGCCTGGCGATCCACTTCGGGTACACGGGCCTCCTGAACTTCGGTCAGGCGGGCTTCATGGCCCTCGGTGCCTACGGGTTCGCCATCTCGACGCTGTCGTTCGGATTCCCCGTGTGGGCGTCCGTGCTCGTCGGCGTCGGGGCATCCGTGATCTTCGCGCTGATCCTCGGCATCCCGACCCTTCGGCTCCGCGCCGACTACCTCGCGATCGTCACGATCGCGGCGGCCGAGATCCTGCGGCTCATCTTCACGACGAACACGTTCGACTCGCTCACCGGCTCGGCGAGCGGCCTGCAGGGCTACAAGGGCGGCTTCGCCGACCTGAACCCGATCCCCCCGGGCACCTACGGCTTCGGTCCATTCACGTACAACGCGTACGACTGGTGGATCCGGATCGTGGGGTGGACGCTCGTGATCGTGTTCGCGCTGCTCACCTGGCTGATCATCCGCAGCCCGTGGGGTCGCGTCATCAAGGGCATCCGCGAGGACGAGGACGCCGTGCGCGCGCTCGGCAAGAACGTCTACTCCTACAAGATGCAGAGCCTCATCCTCGGTGGCGTCTACGGCACCCTGGCGGGCATGGTCTTCGTCCTGCCGCGCGCGGTCGTGCCGGCGAACTACCAGACGTCGCTCACGTTCTTCATCTACGCGATCCTGCTCCTCGGCGGGGCCGCCACGATCCTCGGGCCGATCGTCGGCTCGATGATCTTCTGGGTGCTGCTCTCCTTCTTCTCGGGCTTCATGGCCCGGGCGGTGGAGGCGGGCTGGTTCCCGTTCATGACGCAGGTGCAGGCCGGGCAGCTCCGGTTCATCCTCGTCGGCATCGCGATCATGCTGATCGTGGTCTTCAGGCCTCAGGGCATCTTCGGAAACAAGAAGGAGCTGGCCTTTGTCAAGTGATGTCACTCCCACGTCCAAGCCGGTGAAGACCACCGGCCTCCACGTCGGCGAGGCCGGACCGGGTGTCCGCAAGGTCGACCCGATCCTCATCGCCGACGGCGTCAAGCGCACCTTCGGCGGCCTGACGGCCGTCGACGTGGGCCACGTCGAGATCCCGCGCGGCGCGATCACCGCGCTCATCGGGCCCAACGGCGCCGGCAAGACCACGTTCTTCAACCTGCTCACGGGCTTCGACAAGCCCGACGAGGGCACGTGGGAGTTCGACGGCCGCTCGCTCGCGCACGTCCCCGCCTACCGGGTGGCGCGCATGGGCCTCATCCGCACGTTCCAGCTCACCAAGGCGCTCGGCCTCCTCACCGTCATGGACAACATGAAGCTCGGGGCCAAGGGCCAGGGCGGCGAGAACCTCTTCCGCTCGGTGCTCCCGTTCCTGTGGCGCAAGCAGGAGGACGACATCGAGGAGAAGGCGGTCGAGCTCCTCACCCGGTTCAAGCTCGACACCAAGCGGGAGGACTACGCGGCGAGCCTCTCGGGCGGCCAGCGCAAGCTCCTCGAGATGGCGCGGGCGCTCATGAGCGATCCCACGCTCGTGATGCTCGACGAGCCGATGGCGGGCGTCAACCCGGCGCTCACCCAATCGCTGCTCGAGCACATCCTCGACCTGAAGTCCCAGGGCATGACCGTGCTCTTCGTCGAGCACGACATGCACATGGTGCGGCACATCGCCGACTGGGTGATCGTGATGGCCGAGGGCAAGATCGTGGCCGAGGGCGACCCGCACACCGTCATGCAGGACCAGGCCGTGATCGACGCCTACCTCGGCGCCCACCACGACACGGACATCGGCATCGACATCGACGCGGAGCATGTCGACGTACTGAAGGAGCTCATCGATGACGAACAGTGAACCCGCCGCCGGCGCGGTCCTCGACCCCGTGGCCGAGACCGTCGTCGAGGTCGACGCCATCACGGCCGGCTACCTTCCCGGCGTGAACATCCTGAACGCGTGCTCCCTGGTCGCCCGGCAGGGCGAGCTCATCGGCATCATCGGACCGAACGGCGCCGGCAAGTCGACGCTGCTCAAGTCGATCTTCGGGCTCGTGAAGGTCCGCCAGGGCACGATCAAGCTCAACGGCGAGGAGATCACCAACCTCAAGGCGAACAGGCTCGTGGCCAAGGGCGTCGGGTTCGTGCCGCAGACGAACAACGTGTTCCCGTCGCTCACCATCCAGGAGAACCTGGAGATGGGCATGTTCCAGAAGCCCAAGGGCCTCAAGGAGCGGCTCGAGTTCGTCACGGAGATCTTCCCCGAGCTCGGCAAGCGACTCGGCCAGCGCGCCGGCTCGCTGTCGGGCGGTGAACGGCAGATGGTCGCCATGTCGCGTGCCCTGATGATGGGCCCGCACGTGATGCTCCTCGACGAGCCGTCGGCCGGCCTCTCCCCCGTACGCCAGGACGAGGCCTTCCTGCGCGTCAAGGAGATCAACCGCGCGGGCGTCACGACCATCATGGTCGAGCAGAACGCGCGTCGCTGCCTGCAGATCTGCGACCGCGGCTACGTGCTCGACCAGGGCCACGACGCCTACACCGGCACCGGCCGCGACCTGCTGAACGACCCGAAGGTCATCGGCCTCTACCTGGGCACGCTCGGGCAGGACTGAGTCACCACTCCACGAAGGGGCGGATGCTGCGGCATCCGCCCCTTCGTCGTTCGTGGGCGCTGCGCCGCGCGGCGGAAGGACCCTCAGACGTCGAGGTCGAAGCCGAGGTCCACATCCGTCGCGGGAACGCCGTGGAGGCCCCAGTCCTCGAGCGGCGGCTCGTTGAGGACGACGATCAGGTCATCGGGCGAGACGCCGAGGGCGGCGAAGCGCCGCGCGATCGACGCGAAGAGCGATCGCTTCGCGTCGGCCGAGCGTCCGGGGAAGATCGTGATCTCCACGAGCACCGTGGAGGCGCCGGGATCTGCGACCGAGAAGTGCTCCGCCGGGTACTCGAGATACCGGATGTGCCGGTCGTCGACGGGCACTCGGAGCGCCTCGCGTTGCGCCTCGTACACCGCCTCGATGAGCCCGTCTCGGACCTCGACGGAGAACGCGCCGCGGACCTCGATCTTCGCCAACGGCATCGGACGCTCCTTTCGCTCGGGGAGAGAGGGCGAGCCCCACGGGCGTGCAGGACCGCCCGCGCCTCCGCGGTCAGGCTACGGGCGCCGGCGGGCACGCGAAAGGGCCCCAGCCGAAGCCGGGGCCCTTCCGTGCGACACGCGTACTAGTTGATGCGCTCGTACTTGTTGTCGTCGCCGTACTGGTAGACGCCGATGGTCGCCTCGGTGGGGTCACCGTGCTCATCGAGCGTGATCGGGCCGGAGGGGCCGTCGTAGTTGATCTGGTTGCCCTCCTGCAGCTGGGTCGCGCCGGCCGTGAAGTCGGTCACGACCTCGCCGTCACCCGTGCCGCCCGACACCTGGCGGAGGTACTTGGCGATGTCGGCACCCTCGGTGCTGTTCGCCGCGTACGCCGCAAGGGCGATGAGCATGGTGGCGTCGTACGACTCGGGGCCGTAGCTGAAGTCGGCGAGGTCGGGGTTGACCGCGAGCATGCGGTCCCGGAAGTCGTCTTCAAGCTTCGGGCCGGGCAGCGTGCCCTTCGAGCCGGCGATGAGGCCGGGTGCGAAGTCCGCGCTGTAGTCCGACAGGTTGCCGTCGACGAAGTACAGCTGGTCGCCGGGGTAACCCGAACCGACGAGCGCGGGGACGACGACCTTGGCCTCGTCGAAGGTGATGACGGCGACGGCGTCGGGGTTCGCGGCCTTGATGGCCGAGAGCTGCGCGTCGAAGTTCGAGTCACCCGTGTTGAAGAGCTCCTCGGCGACGACCTCGCCGCCGGCTGCCTCGAACGACTCCTTGGTCGCAGCCGCGAGGCCGGTGCCGTAGGGGTCGTTCAGGACGAGCAGGCCGAGCGTGGATGCGCCGTCCTCGGCGATCTGGTTGCCGAGCACCTCACCCTGGAGCAGGTCGGACGGCGCGGTACGGAAGTACAGGCCGTTGTCCTCGTAGTCGGTGAAGTCGGGCGACGTGTTCGCCGGCGAGAACTGCACGACACCGGCCGAGGTGATCTGGTCGATGACCGTGAACGAGACACCCGACGAGGCGGCACCGACGATGGCCGAGACATCCTGCGAGAGCAGGTCGGTCACCGAGACGGTCGCGATGTCCGTCGTGGTGTCGCCGGAGTCGCGGTAGACGACCTCGATGTTGAGCCCCATGTCGGCCTCGTTGATCTCCTTGGCGGCGAGCGCGACGCCGGCCTCCTCGGGCGGGCCGAGGAACGCGAGCGTTCCACTCTGCGGAAGGATGGTGCCGATCTTGAGGGTCAGGTCGCGGTCGCCTGCCTCGATGGGCAGGGCGTCGCCGGCGGCGGCCTCGGTCGGTTCATCCGACTCGGCGGGGGCCGGGGCACCCGAACTGCACGCCGTGAGGAGGAGGGCACTGACGCCGGCGAGGGCGACCCCCGTCCATGCTGCGCGAGCCGAGCGCGAGGCCGTGGCCTTCGCGAATACGCTCATGTTGCTCCTTGGGACTGAAGGATTGGTACACAAAAGCAGCGTCTGGTGACGCCGTGTTTTGACACTATGGTGCCTCCAAGGCCGAAACAAGTCGCCGCGGTCACAACCGTGTAACACCGCAGGAATCGTTACCTCGCCGACACCTTCCCCGGCCCACGCGCAGCAAATCGTCGTGTCCGCTGGAGTTCACGCGCGGATCGCGCGTGACCCCCACCCGGGAGCGATCGGGCCGGCGGACCTTCAGATGGGCTCCTCGAGCACCTCGTCGGCGGTTCGCCGGGATGACCGGGCCCCCCGCACGAGGTCGACGGTGAGCACGATGAGGGCCACCCACACGAGCGCGAACCCGACCCATCGTTCGGGGGGCATGGGCTCCTGGAGCACGACCACGCCGACGAGGAACTGGATGAACGGGGCGAAGTACTGGATGAAGCCCATGTAGATGAGCGGGAGCCGACGGGAGGCCGCCGCGAAGAGCAGGAGCGGCACCGCGGTGACCGCGCCGAGCCCGATGAGCAGCGCGGTGTGCCACGGGCTCACCGTGCCGATGGTGAGCCCGGTGGTCAGCGCCACGAACACGAGCTGCACGATGGCGAGCGGCGCGAGCCAGACGGTCTCGAGCGTGAGGCCCGACACCGCGTCGACCTTCGGTCCCACGCGCTTCTTGATGAGGCCGTAGAACCCGAAGGAGAAGGCCAGCACGAGGGCGATCCACGGCAGTTGTCCGTACCCCACCGCGAGCACCACGACCGCGAGGATCGAGATGCCGACCGCGACCCACTGCGTGACGTTCAGTCGCTCGCGCTGCACGAGCACGCCGAGGAAGACCGTGACGATCGGATTGATGAAGTAGCCGAGGGCAGCCTCGACGACCTGGTTCGTCGTCGCGGCGAAGACGTAGGTCTGCCAGTTGATGAAGATGAGGAGCCCCGCCAGGCCCATCGTGAGCAGGATGCGCCGATCGCGGAACAGCACGCCGAGCGCACGCCAGGCCCGCGTCACCGTGATGAGCAGGGCGCAGAAGACGAGGGAGAAGAGCACTCGCCACGCCACGATCTCGACCGGCCCCGAGGGCGCCAGCGCGATGAAGTAGATCGGGAGGAAGCCCCACAGCACATAGGCGCTGACCGCGAACGCCAGCCCCGACCGGCTCACCGGAGCGTGATCGGGGGGCGTGGTGGGCGTGAGCGATCCCGAGCGTGACACTCGACCCACCCTACGCCGGGGGCGTCGCCGGGAGCTCTCGGCCGGCTGCCATCGGGCGACGACATGCCGTCAGGACGACGACCGGCGCTGCGGCATCCGGAGACGGCAGAAGCCCGGATGCCGCATGGCATCCGGGCTTCCGAGCGTGCGTGTCGACTAGCGGACGACGACGGCGAGCACGTCGCGCGCCGAGAGCACGAGGAGCTCCTCGCCGCCGAACTTGACCTCGGTGCCGCCGTACTTCGAGTAGATGACCTTGTCGCCGACGGCCACGTCGAGCGGGACGCGGTTGCCGTTGTCGTCGATGCGGCCGGGACCCACTGCCACGACCTCGCCCTCCTGGGGCTTCTCCTTGGCGGTGTCGGGGATCACGAGACCCGACGCGGTGGTCTGCTCTGCCTCGACCTGCTTGATGACGATGCGATCCTCGAGCGGCTTGATGGAAACCGACACGGTTGACCTCTTTCTTGACGGAAGACTGGTTAGCAGCCTCACAGCGAGAGTGCTAAACCGAGTCTAGGGCCGATTTGGCACTCGTGCAACGTGAGTGCCAGCGCCCGGGAACGGGGTGCTAGCGTGGCCGGGTGGAACGCGCCGAGCTCGTCGAACTGCTCTCGCCCGAGGGCCTCCGGCTGCTCGACTCGCTTCCCGATTGGGACGCCAAGGCCGACATCGTGCGCGTCGTCGCCGAGCTGCGCCGCGCTGGCCACTCCCCGGGGCTCGTGGCCACCGTGCTCAGCCAGTCGAGGCTGAGGTCACGCGCGCACGCCAAGTTCGGGGAGTTCGCCTCGCGCATGCTCTTCACCGAGCCGGGCCTCGAGCAGGCGACCCGGCTCAGGGTGGCCGCACTCCACGCCGGCAGGTTCGCCCGCGCCGGCGTCGGCCACGTCGCCGACCTCGGGTGCGGCATCGGCGGCGACGCGCTCGCCCTCGCCGCGGTCGACCTCGAGGTGACGGCCGCCGAGGCCGACGAGGTCACTGCAGCGATCGCCGCCTACAACCTCACCCCGTTCCCCAGGGCCCGCGTGCTCCACGCGCGGGCCGAGGAGGTGCCGCTCGGCGGCATCGGCGGCGCCTGGCTCGACCCCGCCCGCCGTTCGTCGGCCGGCGGCACCACCCGTCGACTCTCGGATGCCGCTGACTACTCGCCCTCGCTGGAGTTCGCCTTCGGGCTGGCCGCCCGCATGCCGGTCGGCGTCAAGCTCGGGCCCGGCACCGACCGCGACGTCATCCCCGCCGGCTCCGAGGCGCAGTGGGTCTCGGTCGACGGCGACGTGGTGGAGCTGGCGGTGTGGCAGGGAGCGGTGGCTCGGCCCGGGATCGGGCGCGCTGCGCTGGTGATCCGCGGTGACGCGGCCGCCGAGCTCACCTCCCAAGCCGACAGCGAGGACGCGCCGAGCGGCCCGCTCGGCGACTACCTCTACGAACCCGACGGCGCGGTGATCCGTGCCCGCCTCATCGGCGACCTGGCCAGGGCGAACGGGGCGTGGATGCTCAGCCCCGGCATCGCCTACCTGACCTCGGACACCGCCTTCGACTCGCCCTTCGCCCGAGGGTTCCGCGTGCTCGAACGGCTCCCGTCGGACGAGCGCCAGCTGCGCCAGGCCCTCGCGGCGCGTGGCATCGGCACGCTCGAGATCAAGAAGCGGGGTGCCGACGTCGATCCGGCGGTCCTGCGCACCAGGCTGAAGCTCCGCGGCGACCGGAGCGCCACCATCGTGCTGACGCGCGAGGAGGGACGTCGCGTCGTGCTCCTCGTGGAACGCCTCTGAGACCCTCCCACGGAGGTCCTTCCGACGGGAGACCCGACGGGTCCTCAGCGCGGCAGCGCGCCGAAGACGATCGCGTAGTAGCCGATCCACACCGACGAGAAGACCAGCCCCGCGATCCCGGTGCCGATGCCGACGAAGGCGAGCGTGCGACCCTCCTCCTCGCGCCGGAGGCCGAGCACCCCGAAGACGATCGCCGCGATGGAGAGCGGCAGCAGCCATCCGAGGAAGAGCGACGCCGCGGCGCCGATGACGCCGAGGATCGCCGAGATCCAGCTGTAGACGCGGCGCTGCTCCTCGTCCTCCTCGGCGTCGGCGACGCGGGCGAGCTCGGCGCGGTGCACGACGAGCAGCTGGCCGGTCGGCAGCGACTGCAGCTCGCCGGTGTCGAACGGCACGTCGTACTCGCGCACCGTCGGGTCCGCGCGCAGCGTGGGCTCGGCCGGCGCGACGACCGTCAGCTCGTCGTCGACCGCCGGCTGCGCGCCATCACGGTCGACTGCGGACGCGGACGCGGGACCGGACGGCGATGGATCGGGATGCTCCGGCACGGGTGCCGGCTCGGGTGAACGCGAGGGGGCCCCGCCCTCGGGCGGGACCCCTTCGCGGTCGGACATCTCCGGCCTCAGTAGCTGTAGTACGGAACGCTGGCGAACGCGACGCTCCACAGGATGATGGAGAGCAGGCCGATCGCGATGCCGACGAAGCCGAGGATCATGCCGGTGAGCCACATGCCCTTCGCCGCGGGCTCCTTCTTGCGGCCGAGGAAGCCGAGCACCACGGCCGCCGCCGGGATGAGCAGCTGCATGATGCCGCCCACGATCGGGATGAACACCACGAAGAAACCGACGAGGCCCACGATGCCGGCGATCAGCGAGATGAGGCTGAGCACGGGCGTCGACTTGGCGGGCGCCGTCGTACCGTATGCCGGGGCTGCGTAGCCGGGCTGGCCGTACGCGGTCTGCTGGGCGCTGCCGTACGGCGAGCCGCCGTCGACCGCGGCCGCCGCTGCGGCGGGAGCGCCGTACGCACCCGCGGGCGGCGGAGGCGGCGGTGTCGCCGATCCGTACACGGGCGGGACCGGGGGCGCCGGCGGGGCCGGGGGTTCCGGTGCCGAGGGCGCCGACGGCGCGCCGGGCGCCACGGGCGGCGCCTCGGGCGCGGACGGCATGCCCGGGGCGGTCGGCTCCTCGGGCGCCGGGAAGGTGGGCTCGGGCTCCGACGGAGCCGTGGGCTCCACCGGCGCCGGGGGCACCACGGGTTCGGCCGGCTCGACGGGCACCGCCGGCTCCGCCGGCACGGTCGGCTCGTCGGGGTTCCTGGGGTCACTCATGAGTACGTCCTTCTCGATCGGTGGTGCGGATGCCGCGACTGCTCAGTACTGAAGGTCGCCTGTCGTGCCGTAGTAGGTGACGAGCCACGCGCTGAGCGCGACCGCGACGATCACGCCGATGATGGCCAGGACGATGCCGGCGTAGCCGATGATGAGTCCGGCGAGCGCCATGCCGCGCCCTTGCTCGCCGGTCTTCTTGATCTGGCTCAACGAGATGTGCCCGCAGATGACTGCGGCGATCGAGCCGATGCCCCACAGGATCACGATGCCGGCGATCGACGCGACGAGCGAGACGATCGCCAGCGTGTTCGTCTTGGTGGCCGGCGGCTGGCCGTACGCCGTGGCGGGCTGCGGGTACGACGCGGCGGGCTGCGGGTACGACGCGGCGGGCGTCGCCGGCGGGACCGCACCGTAGGCCGGGGCGGGCCCCGGCGGGGGCGGCGGCGGGGGCACCGGAGCGCCCGGCTGCTCGGGAAGGTTCGGATCGGTCACGGTCGGTGTTCCCCTCGATGCTGCGGATCGGATGTTCCACACGCCGCTGCAGCGGCGCGGCGGCGCTCGCCTCCACGGCACCGCGGTCTCCGTTTCACACACTAGCGCGGTGGGCACGCGGAGCGCAGCCTTCGAAGCCGCCCGGTCAGACCTGGATGTCGGTGACCGGCAGCGTCGAGTCGGCACCGAAGCCCAGCTGCGACGGAGCATGGCCCGCCATGATGAGCTGCGCGCCCAGGGCGGCGATCATGGCGCCGTTGTCGGTGCAGAGCGACAGCGGCGGGACCCGCAGCGCGATGCCCGCCGCATCCGCCCGCTGCTCGGCCACCTCGCGGAGTCGCGCGTTCGCCACGACCCCGCCCCCGAGGAGCAGGCGCGGCACGCCCAGGTCGGTGCACGCGGCGACGGCCTTGCCGACCAGCACGTCGACGACGGCCTCCCGGAAGCTCGCGGCCACGTCGGCAACGGGCACGGGCTCACCGGCCGCCTCGCGTTGCTCGACCCAGCGGGCCACCGCCGTCTTCAGCCCCGAGAAGCTGAAGTCGTAGCGATGCGCCACGAGGTCCTTGGGCAGGGTGAGCCCACGGGGGAAGCGGATCGCCGTGGGATCGCCTCCGAGCGCCGCGCGGTCGATCTCGGGTCCGCCGGGGTACGGCAGGCCGAGCAGGCGCGCGACCTTGTCGAAGGCCTCGCCCGCGGCGTCGTCGATGGTCTCGCCGAGCAGCTCGACATCGGCGACCAGGT
Organism: Agromyces sp. 3263; assembly: GCF_031456545.1. NCBI lineage: Bacteria > Bacillati > Actinomycetota > Actinomycetes > Micrococcales > Microbacteriaceae > Agromyces > Agromyces sp. 3263. The sequence goes on along the minus strand of NZ_JAVDUV010000001.1, from coordinate 2,652,539 downwards.
CGCGCACGAGGAGGAGCGACGTGTGGCCTCCCGAGACGAGCAGCGCCACGGTCGGGGTCTCGAGCGGCGCGTCGTCGTCGAGGAGGTCGGCGCCGACGTGGCCGACGAGATGGTTCACGGCGTAGATCGGCTTCTCGAGCGCCAGCGAGAGCGCCTTGGCCGCGCCGACGCCCACCATGAGCGCGCCGGCGAGCCCCGGACCGCTCGTGACCGCCACCGCGTCCATGTCGGCGAGCTCGACCTCGGCCTCGGCGAGCGCCGCCGCGATCGTCGGCCCCAGCGCCTCGAGGTGCGCGCGTGCCGCGACCTCGGGAACCACGCCGCCGTAGCGCGCGTGCTCCTCCATCGAGGAGGCGATGACATTGGCGAGGAGCGTGGTGCCCCGCACGATGCCGATGCCGGTCTCGTCGCAGGACGTCTCGATGCCGAGCACGAGCGGCGCCTCGCGGTTCACGCGACACCCCCATCGGCGGTGGCCGATGACGTTCCGGATGCCGCAGGCCCGGTCACCGCGGCCGGGACCTGCAGGCGCATGGAGATCGCGTCGACGTTGTCGGGCTGGTAGTAGCCCCGGCGCAGGCCGATCTCGACGAATCCGAGCGACTCGTAGAGCGAACGGGCGATCGGGTTGTCGGCACGCACCTCGAGGAAGAGCTCCGCGACGTGGCGGCGCCGAGCCTGCGTGATGAGGGCGTGCATCAGGCCACGGCCGAGGCCGATGCCCCGCGCGAACGGCGCGACCGCGATGGTCTGGATGTCGCCCTGGCCGCTGCCCGACGGCGCGAGCAGTCCCGCGTAGCCCAGCAGGCGGCGCTCCGGATCCTCCTCGTCCTCGTCGACCGCGACGAGGTAGTAGCCGTGCGGCCCCTCGAGCTCGCGGCGCATGGCGGCCTCGGGCCACGCGTCGTTCACGAAGGTCTCGCGCTCGAGCCGCATGATCGCGTCGAGATCGTGGAGCTTCGCACGGCGCATGAACACGCTCACTGCAGGACCCGCTTGCCGGCCGAGGGCGTCACGTCGGGCGCACGGAGGTAGAGCGGCACGTCATCGGCCAGCGGCAGGCGCCGGGCCGCGAACGCCAGCTCGGCCAGCATGCCGATCCCGCCGGCGGGAACGAGGTGCGCGTCGAGGCGGGTGCCGGCCGTCTCGGGAACGGCATCGCGCGGGCTCAGCGCCGGGCCACCGGCGCGGCGCGGCAGTCCCTCGGCGTCGAGCCCGTCGTAGTCGGAGACGGCGAACTCCCGGCGCCGAGCATCGGTCACGACCTGCAGCCGCCCGGCTCCGCCGGCGACGTACCAGGCCCAGGCCAGGGCATCGTGGCTCGGCACCGGCACGAACGGCCGGCCGATCCCGACCGCGAACGCGTGGGCGGCCGCGATGCCGACCCGCAGGCCCGTGAACGGCCCCGGGCCCATGCCTCCGGCGACGCCGGAGAGGTCGCGCGGGCGCACGCCCGCGGCATCCATCGCCTCGCGGATGAACCCGCCGACGACCTCGGCATGCCGCATCGTGTCGTCGGTGCCCGTCTCGGCGATCACCCCGCGATCGCGGTCGACGACGGCGACACTCGTGCCCGTCGACGTGTCGATCGCGAGCAGCATGGTTCCAGCCTACCGGCCGACCGCGAACCGGGTTCCGGCCCAGCGGGGCCCGTATCCGCGGACGTCCAGCACGCGCGGCTCATCGGCACCGAGGAGCTCCGCGTCGGCGGCATCCGTGGCGTCACCGACACCGGTGCCATCGCCCGCCGCACCCGTGGGTCGCTCGATGACGACCTCGAGCCACGACTCGCTGGCATCGTCGAGGAGCCCGGCACCCCACTCGACCACGACGACCGCGTGGTCGAAGTCGAGGTCGAGGTCGTCGAGCAGGGCGGCACTGCCGAGCCGGTAGGCGTCGACGTGCACGAGCGACGGACCGCCGGCCAGGTTCGGGTGGGTGCGTGCCAGCACGAACGTCGGGCTCTGCACCGGGCCCCGGACGCCGATGCCATCGCCGATGCCCCGCGTGAGGGTCGTCTTGCCCGCGCCGAGCGGGCCGGTCAGGAGCACGAGGTCGCCCGCGCGGAGGTCGGCGGCGAGCTCGCGGCCGAACGCCTCCATCGCGTCGGCGTCCGGGGCGTGCACCTCCATCACGCGGCCCCGCCCGACACCGTGCCCAGGTAGGTGCGACCGACGCGCGGACCGATGCGGGTGACGATCTCGTAGCCGATGGTGCCGGATGCCGCGGCCCACTCGTCGGCGGTGGGCGCGCCCGTCGCGGGGTCGCCGAAGACGACGACCTCGTCGCCGACCGAGATCGCATCGTCGCCGACGTCGACGACGAACTGGTCCATGGCGATCCGGCCGACCACCGGTCGACGCGTGCCGCCGATCAGCACCTCGGCGCCGCCGCCCGAGGCATGGCGTGGGATGCCGTCCGCGTAGCCGAGCGGCACGAGCGCGAGGGTCGTCGGACGCTCGGCGTGCCAGATGTGCGCGTACGAGGCGCCGGCACCCTCCTCGACGCGGCGGACCGCCGCCACGCGCGTGCGCAGCGTCATGGCCGGAGTGAGTCCGAGGTCCGCGGCGGTCGTGCCGTCGCCGAACGGCGTGAGCCCGTACGTGCCGATGCCGATGCGCACGAGCTCGTAGCGCGACCGCGGGTCGCGGATGGCCTGCTCGGACGACGCGATGTGCCGCACGTCCGGTCGCAGGCCGGCTCGTTCGGCCTCGGCGAGCGCCCGCTCGAAGACGGCGAGCTGTGCGGCATCCACGTCGCGAGAGGTGTTCGCGAAGTGGCTGAAGATGCCCACGACGCTGATCACGCCCGCGTGCTCGAGCTCGGCGGCACGAGCGACGACGTCGTGCCACTCGGACTCGGGCACGCCGTTGCGGCTGAGCCCGGTGTCGATCTTCAGGTGCACGCGGGCGGGACCCACGGCGGCGGCGCGCTCGAGCTGCCCGGCGCTCGAGACGCCGATCTCGATGCCCGAGGCGACCGCGCGCCCGAAGTCCGCGTCGGGGTCGTGGAGCCAGGCGAGGACCGGCGCCTCGATGCCCGCCTCCCGGAGTTCGAGCGCCTCATCGAGGTCGGCGACGCCGAGGCGCGTCGCCCCTCCGGCCAGCGCGGCCCGCGCACAGGCGACGGCACCGTGGCCGTATGCGTTCGCCTTGACCACCGCCATCACCTCGGCGGGTGCCACCCGGTCGGCCAGCACGCGTACGTTGTGCTCGACCGCGCCGAGGTCGACGACGGCCTCGCGGAAGGGCCGCGCCGCGGCATCCGGCGCCGGCTCGGCGACTGACGTCATCGCGAACCGCCGCCCGCTGACTCGAGCACCACGAACGCACTGGCGATGCCCGCGTCGTGGCTCATCGAGAGGTGCACGTGGTCGATGCCGAGGCGACGGACGTGCTCGGCGAGGCCGCCCGACAGGGCGAAGTCGGGGTTGCCGTCCGCGTCCTGCACCACCCGCATCTCGTGCCACCGGATGACGGCGTGGCCGCCGAGCGCCTTGATGAGCGACTCCTTCGCCGCGAACCGCGCGGCGAGCGACCGCGCGGGCCGGCCGCGTTCGCTCTGGGCGAACAGTCGCTCGACGAGCGCCGGCGTGCGCGTGATCGAGCGCTCGAACCGAGCGATGTCGACCACGTCGATGCCGATGCCGACGATCACGGCGCCTCCTGCTCCCGGGTCATTCCACCGTCACGGACTTGGCCAGGTTGCGGGGCTGGTCGACGTCGAGGCCCTTCGCCTGTGCGAGCTCCATCGCGAAGACCTGCAGCGGCACCACCGCGAGGAGCGGTTCGAAGAGGGGAGCGGCGAGCGGGATCCGGATGACCTCGTCGGCGAAGGGCAGCACCGCGGCGTCTCCGGCCTCGGCGATGGCGATCACGCGTGCGCCACGGGCACGGATCTCCTGGATGTTCGACACGACCTTCGGGTGCAGGTTCGCCGAGCCGCGCGGGCTCGGCACCACCACGAACACCGGCTGGCCGGGCTCGATGAGGGCGATGGGGCCGTGCTTCAGCTCGCCGGCGGCGAAGCCCTCGGCGTGGATGTACGCGAGCTCCTTGAGCTTCAGCGCACCCTCGAGCGCGATGGGGTAGCCGACGTGCCGGCCGAGGAACAGGACGGACCGGGTGTCGGCCATCCAATGCGCCAGCTGGCCGACCCGCTCGGACTGGCCGAGCACGGTCTCGAGCTTCTCGGGCACCGCCAGCAGCTCGGCGAGCTGCACACCGAGCTCCTCGTCGGACAACGTGCCGCGCACGCGCGCCAGGTGCAGGCCGAACAGGTAGAGCGCGGCGATCTGCGCGACGAAGGCCTTCGTCGACGCGACGGCGACCTCGGGGCCGGCGTGCGTGTAGACGACGGCGTCGGACTCGCGCGGGATCGTCGCGCCCTGGGTGTTGCAGATCGAGATCGTGCGCGCCCCCATCTCGCGGGCGTACTTCACCGCCATGAGCGTGTCCATGGTCTCGCCCGACTGGCTGATGGAGACCACCAGCGTGCCCTCGTCGAGCACCGGCTCCCGGTAGCGGAACTCGTGACTGAGCTCGACCTCCACGGGAACCCTGGCCCACTGCTCGATGGCGTACTTCGCGACCATGCCGGCGTAGGCCGCCGTGCCGCACGCTATCACGGTGATGCGACGGATGGCGCGAAGCTCCTCGTCTCCGAAGGACTCGAGCTCGGGGATGTGCACCCGCCCCTCGCTGATGCGACCTCGCAGCGTGTTGGCGACCGCGTCGGGTTGCTCCGACACCTCCTTGCGCATGAACGAGGACCACCCGCCCTTCTCGGCGGCGGACGCGTCCCACGCCACGTCGAACGGCTCCACCTCGACGGGCTCGCCCGCGAAGTCGGTGACCGTGACGCCGTCGGCGGTGATGGTGACGATCTGGTCCTGGCCGATGGCCACGGCGCGCTTGGTGAACTCGACGAAGGCGGCGACATCCGAGCCCAGGAAGTTCTCGCCGTCGCCGAGGCCGATGACGAGTGGCGAGTTGCGTCGGGCGCCGACCACGACACCCGGCTGGTCGCGGTGCACGGCCAGCAGCGTGAACGCCCCGTCGAGGCGCGACACGGTCGCGCGGAACGCCTCGGTGAGCTCGCCGACACGGCGGTACTCACGGCCGAGCAGCACGGCGGCGACCTCGGTGTCGGTCTCGCTCTCGAACACGTAGCCCTCGGCCATGAGCTCGTCCTTCAGCTCGGAGAAGTTCTCGATGATGCCGTTGTGGATAAGGGCGAGGCGGCCGTCGTCGCCCAGGTGCGGGTGCGCGTTCCGATCGGTCGGCCCGCCGTGCGTGGCCCAGCGGGTGTGGCCGATTCCGGTGCCGCCGCGGTGCAGCGGCGACGCCACGAGATCGTCGGCGAGCACCTGCAGCTTGCCCGCGCGCTTCGCCGTCTCGATGACGCCGTCGTCGTCGACGATCGCGACTCCCGCCGAGTCGTATCCGCGATATTCGAGGCGGCGAAGGCCGCCCATGAGCACGTCGAGGCTGTTGCGCTCGCCGACGTAACCGACAATTCCACACATGGGCTCGATCCTACCCGCGGTCGCCTGCGCGCCATCCGGGCGCCGGATGCCACGGGCCGCTCACTAGACTGACACGGTGCTGGATCCGCAGAGCCCGTCGTCGCACGTCGCGCAGATCTCGCCCTTCATCGAACTCGGCCGGGCGGACTGGGCCGCGCTCGCCCCCTCGATCCCCTCGCCGCTGCGCGAGACCGAGATCGTCCAGCTGCGCGGACTCGGCGAGCCGCTGGACCTCCGCGAGGTCGCCGAGGTCTACCTGCCGCTGAGCCGCCTGCTCAACCTGTACGTCGGCGGTACGAAGTCGCTCCACGACGTGACGAGCGAGTTCCTTCGCGAACGCGTCGAGGCGACGCCCTTCGTGATCGGCGTGGCGGGGTCCGTCGCGGTGGGCAAGTCGACGATCGCGCGGCTCCTTCGCGAACTGCTCGCCCGTTGGGAGCACACGCCGCGCGTCGAGCTCGTGACCACCGACGGCTTCCTGTTCCCCAACGCCGAGCTCGAGCGTCGCGGCCTCATGGCACGCAAGGGCTTCCCCGAGTCGTACGACCGACGGGCGCTCCTGCGGTTCGTCAGCGAGGTCAAGGCCGGCGCAGCGGAGGTGCGAGCGCCGTTCTACTCCCACCTCGCCTACGACATCGTCCCCGACGCGCAGGTCACCGTGCGCCGTCCCGACGTGCTCATCATCGAGGGCCTCAACGTGCTGCAGCCGCCCGGGCCGGAGCACCGCCTCGCCGTCAGCGACCTCTTCGACTTCAGCATCTACGTCGACGCGCGCACGAGCGACATCGCGCGCTGGTACGAGGAGCGCTTCCTCAAGCTGCAGCGCGGCGCGTTCTCGAACCCGCGCTCCTACTTCCACCGGTACGCGAGCCTGACCGAGGCCGAGGCGCGCCAGCGGGCGGCCGAGATCTGGCGATCGATCAACGAACCGAACCTGCTGCAGAACATCCGGCCGACCCGCTCGCGGGCGTCGCTCGTGCTCCGCAAGAGCGCCGACCACACCGTGTCGAGCGTGCTGCTCCGCAAGCTCTGACCGGGCCGGGCGATGCCCGCCCAGCCGGCCGCGTGAACGACCGCGGCGTCAGGCCGTGAGTCGCTCGCGCACGACCTCGGCCAGTGCGGCGGCGTGACGCTCGGCCGTGTCCTGGTCAGCGGCCTCGACCATGACCCGGACCATCGGCTCGGTGCCCGACGGGCGCAGCAGCACGCGACCCGTGTCGCCGAGCTCGGCCTCCGCGTCCGCGACCGCCGCCGCGACCTGCGCGTCGTCGTGGAGCCCGTGGTGGTCGACCCCGCGCACGTTCACGAGCACCTGCGGGTACACGGTCATGACCGACGCCAGCTCGGCGAGGGTACGCCCCGTGCGAGCCATCTCGGCGGCGAGGTGCAGGCCGGTCAGCACGCCGTCGCCCGTCGTCGCGAACTCGGTCATGATGACGTGGCCCGACTGCTCGCCGCCGAGGGCGAGCTTCTCGGCTCCGAGCGCTTCGAGCACGTAGCGATCGCCGACCTTGGTCTCGATGACCCGGATGCCGCGTTCGGCCATCGCGCGCCGCAGACCGAGGTTCGACATCACCGTGACGACGAGCGTGTCGTCGGTGAGGGTGCCGCGTTCGTGCATCGACACGGCCAGGATCGCCATGATCTGGTCGCCGTCGACCACGTTGCCGTCGGCATCGACGGCGAGACAGCGATCGGCGTCGCCGTCGTGGGCGATGCCGAGGTCCGCGCCGTGCTCTCGCACCGCGGCCTGCAGCAGGCCGAGATGCGTGGAGCCGACACCGTCGTTGATGTTCATGCCGTCAGGATCGGCACCGATCACGGTCACGGTCGCGCCCGCATCACGGAAGGTCTCGGGCGAGACGCCGGCGGCAGCGCCGTGGGCGCAGTCGAGCACCACGTGCAGGCCGTCGAGACGGTTGGGGAGGGTGCCGAGCAGGTGGACCACGTAGCGGTCCTCGGCGTCGGAGAACCGGCGGATGCGGCCGACGCCGTCGCCGATCGGGGCCAGCTTCGGCTTGCCGAGGTGGGACTCGATGCGGTCCTCGACCTCATCGGGGAGCTTCGTGCCGCCGAACGAGAAGAACTTGATCCCGTTGTCGGGGGCCGGATTGTGCGAGGCGGAGATCATCACGCCGAAGTCCGCGCCGATCGAGTCGATCAGGAAGGCGGTCGCCGGCGTCGGGATGACCCCGGCGTCGAGCACGTCGACCCCGGAGCTGGCGAGTCCGGCCGCGACCGCGGCGATGAGGAACTCGCCCGAGACGCGCGGGTCGCGCGCCACCACGGCGACCGGCCGTCGACCGGTGGCGCGCAGTTCGTCGGCGTGCCGCCCCTGCGTGAGGACGGCGGCCGCCGCCTGGGCGAGGCCCAGGGCCAGGTCAGCCGTGAGATCACGGTTGGCGAGGCCCCGGACCCCGTCGGTTCCGAAGAGCCGGGGCATACGGAGAACCGGAGGCCCGGATCAGCGCTTCGAGAACTGAGGCGCCTTGCGGGCCTTCTTGAGACCGGCCTTCTTGCGCTCGATGACGCGGGCGTCACGAGTGAGGAAGCCGGCCTTCTTCAGGGTCGCGCGGTTGTTCTCGCGGTCGATCTCGTTGAGCGCACGGGCGATCGCGAGGCGCAGCGCACCGGCCTGGCCCGAGGGGCCGCCGCCGGTGATGCGGGCGATCACGTCGTACGAGCCGGAGAGCTCGAGCACGGTGAACGGGTCGGTGATGAGCTGCTGGTGCAGCTTGTTCGGGAAGTAGTCCGCGAACTCGCGGCCGTTGACCGTGATGCCGCCGGCGCCGGGGGCGATGCGCACGCGGGCGATGGCCTGCTTGCGACGACCGACGGCCGCGCCCGACACGTTGAGCACGGGGCGGGGGGTGGTGGGTGCGGCCGAGGGGGTGCTCTCGGTCGTGTAGCTCTCGGGAGCCGCTTCGATCTGGTCTGCGATCTTCGCCATTTTGGTGTGAATCCTTATTTCGAGAACGTCGAGGGTGCCGGGAGTTACTGGGCGACCTGGGTGAGGGTGTACGGCTTGGGCTGCTGCGCCGCGTGGGGGTGCTCGGGGCCGGCGTAGACCTTGAGCTTCTTGAGCTGGGCGCGACCGAGGGAGTTCTTCGGGAGCATGCCGCGGATCGCCTTCTCGACGGCCCGGACGGGGTTCTTCTCGAGGAGCTCGGCGTAGCTGACGGCCTTCAGGCCGCCCGGGTAGCCCGAGTGGCGGTAGGCCTTCTTCTGCTCGAGCTTCTGGCCGGTGAGGGCCACCTTGTCGGCGTTCACGATGATGACGAAGTCACCGGTGTCGACGTGGTTCGCGAAGATCGCCTTGTGCTTGCCGCGCAGGAGCGCAGCCGAGTGGCTGGCGAGGCGGCCGAGCACGATGTCGGTGGCGTCGATGACGACCCAGTCACGCTGGATCTCGTTCGACTTGGGAGTGTAGGTGCGCGTCACGGAAGTGCTGCTTTCTGGTCGAGAGAGGGGTTCGTGAATCCCACTCCGGGGGGAGTTCGCCCGCGATGCGAGCGAACGCCCTGGTGGAGGGCTCATCTTCGGGTGCCGGCGCAGATGGCGGCACCAAAGAGGTAGCTTAGCCGACGATGCCCTCGGTATGCAATTCGCGACGTCGCCGCGTCTGCGCGGCCCGCGCTTCGAGCTCCGCGTCGTCGGGATAGCCGACCTCGGTCAGCACCAGGCCCTTGGCCGGCATGACCGTGAACGCGCTCGTGCGCTCGGCCGCGTGCAGCAGCGCCTCGGGTTGTGCCTCGTCGAGCCGCCCCTCCCCCACGGCGACGCACGCGCCGACGAGCGCGCGAACCATCGAGTGGCAGAAGGCGTCGGCCTGCAGCGTGGCCACGAGCACGCCGTCGGACGCACGGCTCCACCGGTAGGACTGCAGGGTGCGGATGGTCGTCGCGCCCTCGCGCGGGCGGCAGAACGCCGCGAAGTCGTGCAGGCCCACGAGCGAGCCGGCCGCGGCATCCATCGCCCGCTCGTCGAGGCGCTTCGGACGGCCGGCGGTGCGTCGCCGTTCGAGGGGATCCCGCTGGGAGGCTGCGTCGGCGACGCGGTACTCGTAGCGCCGCCAGATCGCGGAGAAGCGCGCGTCGAACCCGGCCGGAGCGCGCTCGGCGTGCGTGACCACGACGTCGGCGTCGGCACCCAGGATGCCGGTGAGGCGTCGGGCCAGGGTCTGCTCGGGCGTGGCGTCCCCGTCGTGGCCTCGTCGCGGTCGCGCGACCGCGGCGAGCACCGCCTCCGGCACGTCGAGGTGGGCGACCTGGCCGAGGGCGTGCACGCCCGCGTCGGTGCGTCCGGCGACCGTGAGCCGCGGCACGGCGCCCGTGCGTCGGAAGAGCGTCGCGAGCGCCTCCTCGAGGACGCCCTGCACGGTGCGGAGGCCCGGCTGCCGGCTCCAGCCGTTGAAGTCGGTGCCGTCGTAGGCGATGCCGAGGCGTACGCGCACGACGGATGCCGCGGCATCCGTCTCATCGACGACGGTCTCGTACTCGGGCATACGACCAGCCTAGAGCGACGCTCGGCCGGCACGACGAACGGCCCCGGTGCAGTGCACCGGGGCCGTTCTCGAGCGTTGCGAAGCTACTTGACCTCGGCGGGCTCCTCGGTCGACTCCTCGGAGGCCTCGGCGCCGGCGGCCTCGTCGACGGCGGCCTCGGCCTCGGTCACGACCTCGTCGGTCGACTCGACCTCGGGCTCTGCGGCGGGAGCCTCGTCGGCGGCCGGGGCGGCGGCCGGCTTGGCGGCGCGCTGCTTCGGGCTCACGGGCTCGAGCACGAGCTCGATGACCGCCATGGGCGCGTTGTCGCCCTTGCGGTTGCCGATCTTCGTGATGCGGGTGTAGCCGCCCTGGCGGTCGGCGACCTGCGGCGCGATGATCGCGAACAGCTCGTGGACGACGGCCTTGTCGCCGATCACGCCGAGGACGCGACGGCGGGCGTGCAGGTCACCGCGCTTCGCGAACGTCACGAGACGCTCGGCGAGGGGACGCAGGCGCTTGGCCTTCGTCTCGGTGGTGGTGATGCGCTTGTGCGTGAAGAGCGCTGCGGCGAGGTTCGCGAGCAGGAGCCGCTCGTGCGCGGGTCCGCCTCCGAGGCGGGGGCCCTTGGTGGGCTTCGGCATGGTTCGTTATCTCCAGTGGTGGGGTGTCAGTACGGCGGGCGGTCGACTAGTTCTCGTCGTCGAAGCCCGTGTAGAAGTGGGCGCCGTCGAATCCGGGCACGGAGTCCTTCAGGGAAAGACCCATCTCGGTGAGCTTGTCCTTGACCTCATCCACCGACTTCTGGCCGAAGTTGCGGATGTTCATGAGCTGCGACTCCGACAGGGCGACGAGCTCCGACACCGTGTTGATGCCCTCGCGCTTCAGGCAGTTGTAGCTGCGCACCGACAGGTCGAGGTCCTCGATGGGGATCGAGAGCTCGCTGGAGAGCACGGCGTCGACCGGCGCGGGGCCGATCTCGATGCCCTCGGCCGCGACGTTCAGCTCGCGGGCGAGGCCGAACAGCTCGGTGAGCGTGCGACCCGCCGAGGCGATGGCGTCGCGCGGGGTGATGGCCGGCTTCGACTCGACGTCGACCACGAGGCGGTCGAAGTCGGTGCGCTCGCCGGCACGGGTGGCCTCGACGCGGTAGGTGACCTTGAGCACCGGCGAGTAGATCGAGTCGACCGGGATCTGGCCCGCCTCGGAGTACTCGTTGCGGTTCTGGCTGGCCGACACGTAGCCGCGGCCGCGCTCGATCGTGAGCTCGAGCTCGAACTTCGCCGAGTCGTTGAGCGTGGCGATCACGAGCTCGGGGTTGTGCACCTCGACACCGGCCGGAGCGGAGATGTCAGCGGCCGTGACCTCACCGGCGCCCTGCTTGCGCAGGTAGGCGGTGATGGGCTCGTCGTGCTCGCTCGAGACGACGAGGTTCTTGATGTTGAGGATGATCTCGGTGACATCCTCCTTCACGCCCGGAACGGTCGAGAACTCGTGGAGCACGCCGTCGATGCGGATGCTCGTCACGGCTGCGCCGGGGATCGAGGAGAGGAGGGTGCGACGGAGCGAGTTGCCCAGGGTGTAACCGAAGCCCGGCTCGAGGGGCTCGATCACGAAACGCGAACGGAACTCCGAGATGTTCTCTTCGGTGAGCGTCGGGCGCTGTGCGATCAGCACTGTGGATTCCTTTCGGCAGGGTGTCCGCTATATGACACCTGCGAGTACGAGGATCTTGAGTTGTTGAGAGAACGGATGCTGCGGGCCGGGGAGCACCCGGTGAACCGGGCGCGTCGCGGGATCCGATCGGATCCCGCGACGGCCTGGCTCCCCGGTCCGCAGGACGGAAGGGTCAGACGCGGCGGCGCTTGGGCGGGCGGCATCCGTTGTGCGCCTGGGGCGTCACGTCGTTGATGCTGCCGACCTCGAGGCCCGCGGCCTGGAGCGAGCGGATTGCGGTCTCACGGCCCGAGCCGGGGCCCTTGACGAAGACGTCGACCTTCTTCATGCCGTGCTCCTGCGCCTGGCGGGCGGCCGACTCGGCTGCCAGCTGCGCGGCGAACGGGGTCGACTTGCGCGAGCCCTTGAAGCCCACGCCGCCGGAGGAGGCCCAGCTGATCACGGCACCGTTGGTGTCGGTGATCGAGACGATGGTGTTGTTGAAGGTCGACTTGATGTGGGCCTGGCCCACGGCGACGTTCTTCTTTTCCTTCTTGCGCGGCTTGCGAGTAGCCGCCTTGGGTGCTGCCATGTGTGAAATCTCCTGTATCTGGCGAACGAGCGGTTACTTGCGGCCGGGCTTCTTCTTGCCGGCAACGGTGCGCTTCGGGCCCTTGCGGGTACGAGCGTTGGTCTTGGTGCGCTGGCCGCGGACCGGGAGGCCGCGACGGTGGCGCAGGCCCTCGTAGGATCCGATCTCGACCTTGCGGCGGATGTCGGCGGCCACTTCACGGCGGAGGTCACCCTCGACCTTGAAGTTGCCCTCGATGTAGTCGCGGAGCGCGACGAGCTGGTCGTCGCTGAGGTCCTTCACGCGGATGTCTCCGCTGATGCCGGTCTCCGCGAGCGTCTGCAGCGCACGGGTGCGCCCGACGCCGTAGATGTAGGTCAGTGCGATCTCCACGCGCTTCTCGCGCGGGATGTCGACTCCTGCCAGACGTGCCATGTTGGCTTCTCCTGTTTCGAAGTGGAGGTGTGGAGCAACGCCGGTGCCCGGGCCTCCGACCCGAGGTGTCCCCGCGACATCCGTGATGCCGTGGTTCTGGCGCTGCCGTTGCGGTGTTCAGTTGTGGGAGCGGGGCGCACACGAGGTGCGCCCCGAAGCCTTCGCGACTAGCCCTGGCGCTGCTTGTGGCGCGGGTTCTCGCAGATCACCATGACGTTGCCGTGGCGACGGATGACCTTGCACTTGTCGCAGATGCGCTTGACGGAGGGGTTGACCTTCATTGTTGTTCCTTGGAATTCGCTGTCTTCGTACCCGCGGGATGCCGCGGGCCGTTACTTTCCAGCTGCCCTTACTTGTAGCGGTAGACGATTCGCCCGCGCGTCAGGTCGTATGGGCTCAGCTCGACGATCACGCGGTCCTCGGGGAGGATGCGGATGTAGTGCTGGCGCATCTTTCCGGAGATGTGCGCAAGGACCTTGTGCCCGTTCGTGAGTTCCACCCGGAACATCGCGTTGGGGAGTGCCTCGATGACCGAGCCTTCGATCTCGATGACGCCGTCTTTCTTGGCCATAGCCTCACTATCGCTTTAAGGTTGGGATGCTGGTCGTGCGATGTGTTCGCGACCGACGATCACTCGTCGGGCATGCCGAAGCAGGCGTGCAGAACACCAAGGGTCAACTATAGGTGATTCCGGGGTGTTTCGCCAGTCGAGGCCGCGGACGCCGTCTCAGGCGCCGCTCCGTCGGCGGCGACGCGCCGAAACGCCCATGACGGCGAGCCCGCCGGCGAGGAGCATCGCCGCGACCGTGGCCGGAACGGCGGGGTCCGCACCGGTCGCAGCGATCGACCCCGCACCGGTCGACGGGACCCCTCCGGTCGTGTCGCGCGCCAGCGTGTTCGTCACCGTCACGGCCACGAGCGTCGCCTCGTCGTCGATCGTGAACTCGGCCGGTGCGATCACCGGGGCCGACCAGCTGCCGCCGGGCGGGTGGGAGGCGACGTCCTCGGCGACGCGGCACGTCGAGCCGACCGGCACGGCGATCGGCGCCGTCGTCCCGCCGGAACCCACCGACCACGTGCCCGTCGCGACGGTCGCGCTCCCCGAGGTGCAGGTGAACGACCCGGTGAACGGACCGTCGAACCCGACGCCGTCGGGGTTCGCGACGACCTTCCCGATCGTGAACGCACCGAGCAGGCGGAGGTAGGCGTTCGTCACCGTCACCGCGACCAGTGGATCGTTCCCCGCTCCGACCGTCACGGGAGTCGGGTCGATGATCACGTCGCCCCACTGGAAGGACGGGTCGGAGAAGTCACCCGACTCCTCGCCTCCTGGCTCAGTGAGCGCGCACACGGTGGTGATCGGGAAGTACGGCGACGTGACCGGAGCATCGACCACGGCGTCGAGCGTGCCCGTGCCGCTTCCGGGGCCGAGCGGCACGCCGAGTTGGCTGTACGCCTCGACCGGCGCGCCGTCGAGGGTGCAGGCGTAGTCGACCGGGAAGGCCCGATCGCCGATGTAGCCTCCATCGGGCCCATCGACCGCCTTCACCACCGCGAAGCGACTGAGCACGGTGTTCTCGACGGCGAGCGCGAGCTGGACGGGATCGTCTGGCGCGGGGATCGTCACCGTCACCGGCGCATCGACCGGCACGCCGTTCACGCTCCATTCGGGCACCGCGAAGATGAAGCCCGGCGGCACGGCCGCCCTGGGGATCGGCGGGTCCGTGAACCGGAGGTCCTCCGAGATCGCACACTCGGCGCCGACCGGCAGTCCCGCGATCGTCACGGGGCCGGCACCCGCCACGGCCGTCCAGGCGGTGACCGCGCGAGTGGACTGGTCGGTGCACGAGACGAGTCCGCCGAAGGTCCGCTCCTCCTCGGGGATGGGCCCCGGCTCGTCGAGGACCTTCTCGATCGTGAGCGACCCGGTCACGTCTTCGGGCGCCTGCTCCTCGTCGCAGGCGAAGTCGCCGGTCCCGATCCACGGGTAGTTGTGCAGTTCGTTCCCCACCCCGTCCACGACGAGGTCGCCGCCCGAGTAGACCCGGCCGTTCGTGCTGGCCGAGATCGAGACGGTCGCTGCGGGGTCGGCCACGAGGATGCTCCCGAGCACCTGGCTCGAACCGCCGATCGTCACGTCGCTCGCCCCTGCGAAGTTCCAGAGCGTGCGGGCGGCCACGTTCCCGAAGTCGGGGTTCGCGAAGTCGTCGACGCGACTGCCGTCGTTGGAGAAGAAGTTGGGCGAGAACACGGCCGACGTCCCGGTGACGTTGATCACGACGGGGGTCGTGAGGCCGATGCCGACGAAGCGGATCTCGGGGCTCGCCTGCAGGTCGGTCGCCGTGATCGAGAACACCTGCGGCGCGGCGGTGCCGTCGCCCGTGAAGGTCACGGATGGCGCCGCCACCGCCGTGGTGCCGGTCACGGCCATCGCGGCGAGCGTCGCTGCCGAATCGGAGATCACGGTGCCGAACCCCGCGTACGGCGCCACGGCGTCCGCGCCGAGGCCGTCGGTGAAGACGCCGCCGTTCAGCTCGATCTGGGCGAGGGGGTCGGTGACCGTCGCGGTGCCGCCGACGTCGACCGAGCCGCCATCGGGTGACAGGCCGGCGCCGACGTCCAGCACGGTGCCGTCGCCGATCGTGACCCCGCCGCCCACGGCCAGCATGACCGACCCGGGCGTCGGCACGATGCCCGATCCGACGCCGACGGATCCGACGTTGAACCGGCCACCGGCATCCTTCGCGAACACGGCGTCGCCCAACGCCACGAGCAGGCCCTCGGCCTCGGCGGCCCCACCGGTCGCCGTGAACGAACCGCCCGCGAAGATGGCGATGGTGTTGTCGGTGAACTCGGGAGGCAGGTTGTCGATGCCTGGCATCCCGCCGTCGGGCGGGCATTCGCCGATGGCGGCGCGAGCGGCCGGCGCCTGGCCGACGGTGACGGAACCGGCCACGAGCGCGACGGCGGCGATCCCGCAGGCGAGCACGATCGCAGTGGCTCGCGAGACGACGCGCTTCGGCATGGGCCCCCGCCTTCCGTAACCCCGAGACGACGCGCAGGGTGTCGCGATTCTAGCCCCGTCCGCCTTCGGCCGCCCGGGTCTCCGTCAACTCATCCGGTCCGCTGCACGCCCGCGACGACCTCGACGAGTCCCGCCTCGAGCGGATGCCCCGACCCGATCCCCGTGACCTCGTGCACGAAGGCGACCGGCTCGGTGCGGCCGAGCAGCTCGCGCAGCTCGACGCTCTCGGGGTCGGTCGGCACGTCGAACCGCAGCGCCGCCCCGACGGCCGCGAGCAGCCCGTCGACGGGTCGGCCCAGCGCGGCGAGTTCGGCCGCGGGCCCGACGAACCGCTCGTGGCGCCCGAGCTTGCGGAGGGGCTGGCGTCCGACGCGCTCCACGGTGTCGGGCAGCTCGGGGTTGCGGAAGCGCTCGAGGATGGTCGCGCGGTACGCCGCCTGTTCCTCGTCGGAGAAGTCGTGCTTGGCCATGATGAGGGCCGAGGTCTCCCCCAGCACGCGCTCCACGGCCGCGGCGACGTCGGGATCGGCGAGTGCGTCGCTGATCCGGGCGTGCCCGGCGAGGAAGCCGAAGTACGCCGTCGCCGCGTGGCCGGTGTTCACGGTGAAGAGCTTGCGCTCGATGTAGGGCGCGAGGTCGTCGACGAAGTGCGCCCCGGGGATCTCGGGCGCCTGGTCGCCGAACGGCGGGCGCTCGATCGCCCACTCGAAGAAGGTCTCGACGGTGACGTCGAGGCCGGCGTCGGGCGCCTGGCCCGGCACGATCCGATCCACCGCGGTGTTCGCGAACACGGCCTTGGCGCTGAGCGACGGCCACTCCTCGGGGCTCGACAGCGACGCGATCTCGTCGCGGAGGAGATCGGTGGCGTTGATCGCGTTCTCGCACGCCATGATCGCCAGCGGCGCGGCATCCGCCGATCGGGCGCGCAGCGCCATGACGAGGTGCGGGGCGATGAACCGGAGGATGCTCGGCCCGACGGCGGTCGTCGCCAGGTCGGCCGACGTGAGCTCGTCGAGGAGCGCCGCGGCATCCGTCTGGCTGTTGATCGCGCGATAGCCGTCGACGACGAGGTCGCGAGCCCCGGCGCCCACCTCGTGCACCGTGTAGTGATCGGATGCCGCGAGTGCGTCGATGAGCTCGGCGTTCACGTCGGCGAACACGACCTCGTAGCCGGCGTCGTGGAGCAGGAGGCCGACGAACCCGCGGCCGATGTTGCCGGCGCCGAAGTGCACGGCCTTCACGAGTCGTTGACCTCGGAGAGCAGGGCGTGCAGCTCCTGCGCGGTCGACGCCGCGATGAGGCCCTGCACGGCGTCCTCGTCGGAGAAGATGATCGCGATCTTCGACAGGATCTCGAGATGCTCGTTCTCGATGCCCGCGATGCCGACCACGAACCTGGCCTCCTCGCCGTTCCAGTCGACGGGCTCGTCGTAGCGCACGACCGAGAGCGCCGAACGACGGATGCGATCCTTGGCCTCGTTCGTGCCGTGAGGGATCGCGAGGAAGTTGCCCATGTAGGTGGACACGGAGCCCTCGCGCTCGAGCATCGAGTCGACGTAGCCGGGGTCGACGGCGCCGCTCTCGACGAGCACGGCGCCCGCCTCGCGGATCGCGTCGTCTCGGCTCGCGGCGCGAACGGCGAGCCGGACATTGCCGGGGGGCAGGATCTCTTCGGTCATCGGATGCTCCTTCTGCTCGTGCTCGTTCGTTCAGGTGGTTCGTGCGGGTCCCGCGGTACGCGTGGTCGCATTGCTCCGTCGACTCCGGCCGGGCCGGAGCCGCGGTGGACTCGTCGTGAGTCCTCCCGCGGCCCCGGGTTGTTCCCCCGTCCTGATCGCCGCCGGTCGCTCAGCGAACGCCCTCCGACTCCAGCAGGTTCACGATCTCCTCGTACTTCGGGGAGTTCATGAAGTTGTCCACCGAGATGTGCAGCGCGCTCGGCGACTGCAGCCGGGCTCGATCGGTGAGGTCCTGGTGGGTGATCACGAGATCGACGTCGTCGGTGAGGTTCGCGATCGACTTGTTGGTCACGGACACACTGTCGATACCGGCCTTCTTGATCTTGTTCCGCAGGACCGTGGCACCCATGGCGCTGGAGCCCATGCCGGCGTCGCACGCGAAGATGATCGTGTGGATCGGCTTGCGCTCGAAGGCCGCCTCCTCGCCCTCGGCGATGAGTCCGCCGCCAGCGGCCACGCCGTCGGCCTGGAGGTTCTGCAGGACGCCGCTCTCCTTGCCCTTGTTGGCCTCGGTCTGCGCGATCGCCGCCGACAGGTCGCCGGCGTTCTCCTTCGCGAGATCGCGCTTGCGACTCGCACGGAGGATGATCGCCGCGACGAGGAAGGAGACCGTAGCGGCAAGCACGACCGAGAGGATCACGCCGACGTAACTGTCGGGTGCGGTCTGTGCGACCACCGCGATGATGCTGCCGGGCGCCGCCGGCGCCCTGAGTCCGCTGTTGAACAACACGTTGGTCGCGACGCCCGTCATGCCGCCGGCGATGGCGGCGATGATCAGCATCGGCTTCATGAGCACGTACGGGAAGTAGATCTCGTGGATGCCGCCGAAGAACTGGATGATGATCGCCGCGGGAGCGGTCGCCCGGGCCATGCCGATGCCGAAGAACGTGAAGGCGAGCAGGATCCCGAGGCCGGGACCGGGGTTGGCCTCGACCAGGAAGAGGATCGACTTGCCGGTCTCGCTCGCCTGCTGGGTTCCGATGGGGGTGAACACGCCGTGGTTGATGGCGTTGTTCAGGAACAGCACCTTTCCGGGTTCGACGAGGATCGAGAGCAGCGGCAGCAGCGACAGCTTCACGAGCCAGTCGACAGCGGCCTCGAGGCCGTTGCTGAGCCATTCGACCACCGGCCCGAAGGCGACGTAGCCGGCGATCGCCAGGGCGAAGCCGAGGATGCCGGCGGAGAAGTTGTTCACCAGCATCTCGAAGCCGGCCTTGATCTTGCCCTCCCAGATGCGGTCGACCTGCTTCATGAGCCAGGCCGCCAGCGGCCCCATGATCATGGCGCCGAGGAACATCGGGATGTCGGTACCGACGATCACGCCGACCGTCGCGATCGACGCCACGACGCCGCCACGGGTGTCGTAGACGAGCCGGCCGCCCTGGTTGGCGATGAGCAGCGGCAGCAGGTAGGTGATCATCGGGCCCACGAGTTCGGCGAGCGACTCGTTCGGGGTGAATCCGGCGGGGATGAAGAACATCGTCACGATGCCCCAGGCGATGAACGCGGCGATGTTCGGCAGGATCATGCTCGACAGGAAGGTGCCGAACCTCTGGACTGCGACGCGTGCTCCCGCCGGCCGCTTCGTGTCCGCAGACGTCGTTGTCATGGTGGTGCCCCTCTCGTGGTCACGACGCGGCGGTGCGCGCCGAGGTGATGTCGGATGCGGCGGACACGGCCGCCTGCTTGGCTTCGGCCGCTCCCTCAGCGGCCAGGGCTGCCCGGGCGAGCGCCTTGGCGTCGTCGGGGCTGTACCGCGCGAGGGAGGCGCGGACATCTGCGAGTGCCGATGGGGACATCGACAGGCTGGTGGCGCCGAGGCCAACGAGGACCACGGCGAGCAGTGGGTCGGCGGCGGCCTCGCCGCAGATGCCGACGGGCTTGCCGAGCTCTGCGCCGGCCGCGCCCACGTCGGCGATGAGGCGGAGCACCGCCGGATGCCACGGGCTCTGCAGGTTGGCCACGGTGCCGAGCAGCCGATCGGCCGCCATCGTGTACTGGGTGAGATCGTTCGTGCCGATGGAGGCGAAGTCGCAGGCGGCGAGCACGCGGTCGGCCACGAGGGCGGCTGACGGGGTCTCGACCATGACTCCGGCGACCCTGATGCCGAGCTCCTTCGCGAGGCCGTTGAAGTAGCGCGTCTCCTCGACGGTGGCGATCATGGGAGCCATGACCCAGAGCTCGGCGTCGGTCGCGGCATCCGCTTCGGCGAGGGCGGTGAGCTGTTCGCGCAGGATGACCTCGGAGTGCCGCAGGGCACGGATGCCGCGGAGGCCGAGCGCCGGGTTCTCCTCGTGCGAATCGTTCAGGAACGCCAGCGGCTTGTCGGCGCCCGCATCGAGCACCCGGACCACGACCTTCTTCCCGGCGAACGCGGTGAGCAGGCGCGTGTAGTGCTCCTGCTGCTCGCGCACGCTCGGTGCGGACTCGGCGTCGAGGAAGAGGAACTCGGTGCGGAACAGGCCCACGCCCTCGGCCCCCAGTTGCAGCGCCTCAGCGGCGCCGTCGGCGGAGCCGAGGTTGGCGAGCAGCGGCACGGGCGTGCCGTCGGCGAGCGCGCCCGGCGTGACCGGGGCCGTTTCCAGGGCGGCGCGTTCCGCGATGCGGGCCCGGGCATCGGTCACCTGGTCGGGCGTGGGGTCGGCGATGACGAGGTCGTTCGCCGCATCGACGACGACGGTGTCGCCGTCGGCCAGGCTCGCGGCATCCGTCGCGCCGACGATCGCGACGATCGACTTCTCACGCGCGAGGATCGCCGTGTGCGAGGTCGGGCCGCCGTCGACGGTGACGAGCCCGAGCACCTGGTCGAGGTCGAGGGTCGCGGTGTCGGCCGGCGCGAGGTCGCGGGCGACGAGCACGAACGGATGGCCCGGGTTGGGCACGCCCGGCGCCGGAAGCTTGAGGAGGTGCGCGATGACCCGCTGCGAGATGTCGTCGAGGTCGGCGGCACGCTCCCCCATGTAGCCGCCCATGCCGGCGAGCAGGTCGCGGTAGGCGGCGAACGACTCGTACACTGCGCGCTCGGCGGTCTTGCCGGTGGCGAGGAGCTTCGTGACCTCGTCGATCAGGCTCGGGTCCTCGGCCATCATGGCCTGCGCCTCGAGCACGTCCTTTGCGGCACCGCCGGCCTTCGCGCCGCGGTTCGCGAGCTCCGCCGCGACGACCGAGAGCGACGCCCTCGCCCGCTCGCCCTCACGCTCGGGGTCGAGGTGGCTGGGTCGATCGACGGGCTCCGGGAACGCCTCGGCCATCCGCACCACCGGTCCGACCGCGACACCCTGTCCGATGCCCGTGCCCTTGATCTCCATCATTCGCCCTCCCCGTTCGGATGCCCGGGCGACGGATGCCGCGCGCTATTCGTCGTGGTCGGTGCTGAGCAACTCCACGAGCTGGTCGAGCACGGCCGGCTCGTCGCCGCCGTCGACGACGATCGTGACGTCGTCGCCGTGGTCGATGCCCTGCGCGATGACGGCGAGGATGCTCGCCGCATTGACGGGTGCGCCGCCGGCCTTCTGGATGGTGACCGACGCGCCGGATGCGGCAGCGGCCTGCGTGAAGAGCTTCGCAGGCCGGGCGTGCAGGCCGTGGGTCGATCCGATTCGAACAGTGCGTTCCACCATGACTCCGGTCTCCGTCGCTGGCTTCCGTTCCCTCGTTCACCATAGCCCGGGGCCACTGCGGTGGGAACCGCGGCGCGCACCGTGCTCGGGTTCATGACGCCGCCCCAGCGAACTCGAGGGCGAGGTCGAGGGCGTCCTCCCCGTCGGGGGCGGCGGCCGCCTCCGAGGTGAGGATGGCGAACGGCACGGATGCCGCGGCCGCGCGTTCGCGCAGCTGGCCGATGCGGTCGACGAGGTGGGCGCCGACGAGGAGCACGTCCGCGTCGGCGAGCGCCGCGTCGAGCTGTGATTCGCTCGTCGCGTTCGCACGCACCTCGATTCCCCGGTTCGAGGCGGCCCGCCGGATGCGATGGGCGATGAAGGTGCTGGATGCGCCAGCGCCACAGACCACGATGATGCGCACCACCAAGCCTCCTCGCCCGGTTCTCGCCCGGTCCTCGTCGATCGTTCGGCCACGGCATCCCGCCGCGATGGAACGAGTCTGCCGACCGGTTCCGGTTGCGAGCCACCCGATTCGCTTCCGCACCCCCGGAAACCGATCGCTGATCGGGCCACGGGACGGCGCGTCGGTGGTTGACTGGCTGCACCGCACGGCGTCGCGTGGCGCCGGTGACACCCGGGAGCTGCAGTGGCCGAGAAGTGGGAGCGCCTCGTCGACACGCTCGCGCACGCCGGCGGCTGGACGACCGCCGCCGAACTCGCCGCTCGCCTCGACGTCACCCCGCGCACCATCCGCAGCTATGCCGCGCAGGCGAACGAGGGCGGCACGGTCGTCGAGTCGGGTCCGGCGGGCTACCGGCTCGATCGCGCGGCCTGGGCCGGCAAGCGCACCCCGCCGCGACGCGACTCGACGCCGGCGATGCGCGTGGCGCGCGTCATCCGCTCGCTCATCGACGCGACCGACGGCCTCGACGTGTACGAGACCGCCGCCGCGGCGCACGTCAGCGACTCGACGTTCGAGAGCGACCTCGGCCGGGTGCGCGCCCGACTCGAGGGCACGGGCCTCACCCTCGTGCGGCGCGGGCCGCGCATCGTCCTCGAGGGGCCCGAGTCGGCGCGCCGACGCCTGCTCGGTGCGCTCTTCCGCGAGGAGTCGTCGCGCGGCATGCTGGAGCTCGACGCGCTGCGGGCCGCTTTCCCCGAGGTGTCCGACTTCCGAACCGCACTGGTCGCCGGCCTCGCCGACGCGGGCTACGCGCCGAACGAGTACGGCCTCAACGATGTGCTGCTGCACGCCGCCATCGCGCTCGACCGGGTCGCCGCCGACCATCCGCTGGAGACGCAGGAGCCGCAGGACCCGGGCGACCGGGGCGCTGGGACCGCCGCGGACGGCCGCAGTCGCGCCGAGTCCGCGGACCCGACGACCACGGGCCCCCTCGCCGAGCTCGTCACGCGGCTCGTCGGCGAGCACTTCGGCACCGACATCGGCCCGGCCGACCTCCAGCACCTCACCCGGCTCCTCGAGACCCGTGCCGCGACGCGCACCACCGCGACGGCGCGGGCGGATGCCGCGGGCCGGCCCCTCTCACCACGGGTGCCCCTCGTCCGCCGCATCGTCGCGAGCGCCTCATCCGCCTACCTCATCGACCTCGACGACGAGGAGTTCATCGACCGGCTGGCGCTGCACGTCGACAACCTGGTGGCGCGGGCGACGGACGCGAGGTTCTCGCGCAACCCGCTCACCGCCTCGATCAAGGCGGCCTACCCGCTCATCTACGAGCTCGCGGTGTACATCGCGAGCGAGCTGGCACGCACCGAGGGCATCGGCGTCACCGACGACGAGATCGCGTACATCGCGATGCACGTCGGCGCGCACCTGGACCAGCGACGGTCGCGCGGCGGCACGGTGCGCCTGGCGGTCGCGGCGCCCGCGTACCACGACGTGCACCGAGCGCTCGAGGCGCGCATCCGATCGGCGGTCGACGACGACGTGGAGGTCGTGGCCGACGGCGACGGAGCCGAGTCGGCCGACGTGCTCGTGGCCGTGCTGGAGCCGTCCGCCCCGACGGAGCACCTGGTCCTGGTCTCGCCGTTCCCCAGCGAGGCCGACCTCGAACGCGTTCGCGCTGAGGTGTCGCGGGTGCGGCGGGCGCGCCGACGGGCGCGATTGGCGGCCAGCCTGTCGGGGTACATCGCGCCCGAGCTGTTCGTGCGCGGCCTGCGCGGGCTCGATCGGGACGGCGCGATCCGGATGCTCGGCGACCGCATGATCGGTGCCGACGTCATCGACCAGGCCTACGTCGAGGGGGCCCTTGCGCGGGAGCGCCTGTCGTCGACGGCCTTCACCGAGCACCTCGCCGTTCCGCACGCGATGACCATGTCCGCACGGCGCACGGCGATCGCCATCGCCGTCGACGACGTGCCGATCGACTGGGGTGGCGTGAACGTCAACGTGGTCGCCCTGATCGCGTTCTCCGAGAGCGGCCGCGCGGAGTTCCAGGAGGTGTTCGACCAGTTCGTCGAGGCGTTCTCGGAGCGCGAGAACGTGCAACGGCTGGTGCGCGGCGCGACGGACTATCCCGGGCTGCTCGTCGAGCTCGCCCGACTGATGGAACCGCACGGCGCCTGATGGCGCCGGCCTCCCGGCTCCCGCTAGGCGAACGGGACCGGGACGACGCCGAAGGGGGCGAGGCCCGCCGCTCCGCCATCCTCGGCGGTGAGCACCCAGATGCCGCCCTCGTGCACGGCGACCGAGTGCTCCCAATGCGCGGAGTCGGCCCCGTCGGCGGTGGTGACCGTCCACTCGTCGTCGCGGACGAAGGTCTCGAGGTCACCGGCGACCACCATGGGCTCGATCGCGACGACCAGGCCGGGCTTCACGGTCGGGCCCTTGCGGTCGACCCGGTAGTTGAAGACCGGGGGTTCCTCGTGCATGGTGCGGCCGATGCCGTGACCGACGTAGTCGGTGAGGATGCCGTAGTCGCCGGCATCGTGGACGTGCTCCTCGATGGCGGCCCCGACCTCGTTCAGATGCCGCGCGTGCGCGAGCGTCGCGATGCCGCGCCAGAGCGCCGCCTCGGTCACCGAGGAGAGGAGCTCCCGCGCCGCCACCACGTCCGGCCGCGAGGGGTCGGGCAGCACCACGGTGAACGCGGCGTCGCCGTTCCAGCCGTCCACCTCCGCGCCGCCGTCGACGGAGACGATGTCCCCGGGGCGGAACGCGCGGTCTCCGGGGATGCCGTGCACGACGTCGTCGTCCACCGAGACGCACAGCGTGTGCCGGTATCCGGGCACCAGCTGGAAGTTCGGGATCCCCCCGAGGCCCCGGATCACCCGCTCGGCGGCCGCATCGAGCTCGAGCGGTGTCACGCCGGGGGCGAGCAGGCGACGTGCCTCGTCGAGCGCCGCCGCGGTGGCCGCACCGGCGGCCACCATCGAGCGGAGTTCGGCCGGGGACTTGTAGATCGAGCGACGGAACACGCCGGCTCAGGCAGCCGCGCCGTTGCCGCCGTCGCCCGTGGCGCGAAGGCCGCGGTCGGCGAGCGCGTCGAAGATGCGCTCGGTGACCTCGTCGAGGGTGCCGACGCCGTCCACCTGGACGACGAGGCCCTTACCGCGGTACTCCTCGAGGATCGGGGCGGTCTCGCGCTCGTAGATCGCAAGGCGATTCGCGATCACCTGTTCGGTGTCGTCCGTGCGGCCCTGGTCGATCGCCCGCTGGCGCAGCCGGGAGATGCTCTCGTCACGCGGCACGCTGAGCTCGATGACCGCGTCGAGCGCCTCGTCGCGACCGGCGAGGAACTCCTCCAGGTCGGCGACCTGGGCGCGGTTGCGGGGGAACCCGTCGAGCAGGAAGCCGCGCGCGGCGTCAGGCTGCGCGAGCCGGTCGCGCACGAGCTCGCACGTGAGCTCGTCGGGCACGAGATCCCCGGCCTCGACGATCGCCTGTACGCGCGAACCGAGCTCGGTGCCGCCCGAGATGTTCTCGCGGAAGACATCGCCCGTGGAGATCGCGGGAACGCCGAAGGCCTCGGCGACGAGGACGCCCTGGGTGCCCTTGCCCGACCCCTGGGGGCCGACGATCAGGAACCGCGCGGAGCCGGTGGCCGACCCCGTCATCGGAGGAGCCCCTCGTAGTGACGCTGCTGGAGCTGGGCGTCGATCTGCTTGACCGTCTCGAGGCCGACGCCGACGATGATCAGGATCGAGGCGCCGCCGAACGGGAAGTTCGAGTTCGCCCCCACGAGGCTGAACGCGATGAGCGGCAGCAGCGCGATCGCGCCGAGGTAGAACGAGCCGGGCAGCGTGATGCGGGTGAGCACGTAATCGAGGTACTCGGCCGTCGGGCGCCCGGCACGGATGCCGGGGATGAAGCCGCCGTACTTCTTCATGTTCTCGGAGACCTCGTCGGGGTTGAACGTGATCGCCACGTAGAAGTACGTGAACCCGACGATGAGCAGGAAGTAGAGGAGCATGTAGAGCGGGTGGTCGCCCTTGGTGAGGTAGTTCGTGATCCACACGACCCAGGGCTGCGGCTCTTCACCGGCGGCCGGCTGGTTGAACTGGGCGATGAGCGCCGGCAGGTAGAGCAGCGACGAGGCGAAGATGACGGGCACGACGCCGGCCATGTTGACCTTGATCGGGATGTAGGTGTTGTTGCCGCCGTACGTTCGCCGGCCGACCATCCGCTTCGCGTACTGCACCGGGATGCGGCGTTGCGACTGCTCGACGAACACGACGCCGACGACCACCGCGAGGCCGACCAGGAGGACGATCCCGAAGACGTCCCAGCCGCGGGCGATGCCGATGGCCCAGAGCGAGCCGGGGAACTGCGCCGCGATGGACGTGAAGATGAGCAGCGACATGCCGTTGCCGATGCCGCGCTCGGTGATGAGCTCACCCATCCACATGATGAGGCCGGTGCCCGCGGTCATCGTGATGACCATCAGGAGCATGGCGTACCAGGCGTCGTTCGTGATGAGCTGCGAGCACTCCGGGGCGCCGGTCGGGAACAGTGCGCCCGAGCGAGCCACGGTGATGAGGGTCGTCGACTGGAGCACGCCGAGGGCGATGGTCAGGTAGCGGGTGTACTGCGTGAGCTTGCCCTGGCCGGCCTGGCCCTCCTTGTAGAGGGTCTCGAAGTGAGGGATGACCACGCGCAGCAGCTGCACGATGATCGACGCCGTGATGTACGGCATGATGCCGAGCGCGAAGATCGACAGCTGCAGCAGCGCGCCGCCCGAGAAGAGGTTGACGAGGTCGTAGAGACCGGATGCCCCTTGGCTCGCCGCGAGACACGCCTGCACGTTGCTGAAGTCCACGAACGGCGCCGGGATGAAGGAGCCGAGCCGGAACAGGGCGACGATGCCCAGCGTGAACCCGAGCTTGCGGCGAAGATCCGGCGTGCGGAAGATCCGCCCGATGGCGTTGAACACTCGTCCTCCTGTGGCTCCGTCTTGGAGCTGATGTCATGCCGCCCCGGACTCAGTCCGTATGCGGCTCGAGCCTGTCGAGACCCCCGTGAATCATACGCGAGGTCCCGACAGGCTCGAACAATCGGTGATGCTGCGGCCTACTTGACCGAGCCGCCTGCGGCGACGATCTTCTGCTCGGCGGAGCCGGAGACCTTGTCGACCGCCACGTTGAGCTTCACCTGGATGTCGCCGTTGCCGAGCACCTTGACGCGCTCGTTCTTGCGGACGGCACCCTTCTCGACGAGATCGGCGACGGTGACGTCGCCGCCCTTCGGGTAGAGCTCGGCGAGCTTCTCCAGATTGACCACCTGGTACTCGACGCGGAACGGGTTCTTGAAGCCGCGCAGCTTCGGCGCACGCATGTGGTACGGAAGCTGGCCACCCTCGAACCCGGGGCGGATGTTGTTGCGGGCCTTGGAGCCCTTGGTGCCGCGACCGGCGGTCTTGCCCTTCGAACCCTCACCGCGTCCGACGCGGGTCTTGTCCTTCTTGGCGCCGGGCGCCGGGCGAAGGTGGTGCACCTTCAGCACGGGCTCGCGCTTGGCGTCGACGGCGTCCTTGTCGGCAGCCTTCTTCGCCGGGGCCTTCTTCGCGGGGGCCTTCTCGGCCTTCGCGTCGTCGGTCTTCGCGGCGGCGGCCTTGGCCGGCGCCTTCTTCGCGGGAGCCTTCTCCGACTTCTCGGCGGCGGGCTTCGCGGCGGCCTTCTTCGCCGGAGCCTTCTTGGGCTCGGCGACCTCGGTCGTCTTCTCGTTGTCTGCCATTAGTCGATCTCCTCAACCTTCACGAGGTGCGCGACGGTGTTCACGTAGCCGCGGTTCTGCGGGGTGTCCTCGCGAACGACCGACTGGCCGATGCGCTTGAGCCCGAGGCTGCGGAGCGTGTCCCGCTGGTACTGCTTCTCGCTCACCTTGGACTTGATCTGGGTCACCTTGAGCTGCTTGGCCATCAGGCACCTGCCTTCGCTGCTGCGGCGGCCTCGGCCGCCTGGGCCTCGGCACGCAGCAGACGGGCGGGGGCGACCTCGTCGTAGTCGAGACCACGACGGGCGGCCACTGCACGCGGCTCTTCGAGCTGCTGCAGCGCCTCGACCGTGGCGTGCACGATGTTGATGGTGTTCGACGAGCCGAGCGACTTGCTCAGGACGTCGTGGATGCCGGCGCACTCGAGCACGGCACGCACCGGACCACCGGCGATGACACCGGTACCGGGCGATGCGGGGCGCAGCAGGACGACACCGGCAGCGGCTTCACCCTGCACGGGGTGCGGGATGGTCGCGCCGACGCGGGGGACGCGGAAGAAGTTCTTCTTCGCCTCCTCGACGCCCTTCGAGATCGCGGTCGGCACCTCGCGGGCCTTGCCGTAGCCGACGCCGACGAGGCCGTTGCCGTCGCCCACGACGACGAGCGCCGTGAAGCTGAAGCGACGGCCGCCCTTGACGACCTTCGAGACGCGGTTGATGGTCACGACGCGCTCGAGGAACTGGCTCTTCTCGGCGTCACGGCCGCCGCGGTCACGGCTCGGGCCACGGTCGCGGCTGCCACGACGGGCCTCGCGGGGCTCGTTCTGGGGAGCGCTCGCCGCGGCGGTCTCCACGGGTGCCTCTGCCACTGCAGCCACCTCGTTCTCCTTCTTGTTGTCGGTCACAGGCTCAGCCCCGCCTCTCGCGCACCATCGGCGATGGCGGCGACTCGGCCTGCGTACTTGTTGCCGCCGCGGTCGAAGACGACGGACTCGACGCCCGCCTCCTTCGCGCGCTCGGCCACGAGCTCGCCGACCCGCTTCGCCTTCGCGGTCTTGTCACCGTCGAATGCGCGGAGGTCGGCCTCCATGGTGGATGCCGATGCCAGGGTGCGGCCGGCGGCGTCGTCGACGACCTGCACGAAGACGTGGCGGGCCGATCGGGTCACGACGAGGCGCGGACGCTCGACGGTGCCGACGATCTTCTTGCGAAGGCGGGTGTGGCGGCGCGAACGCGCAGCCGTCTTGGTCTTCACAGCCATGATTACTTACCTGACTTTCCGGCCTTGCGACGCACGACCTCGCCGGCGTAGCGGATGCCCTTGCCCTTGTACGGCTCGGGCTTCTTGATCTTGCGGATGTTGGCGGCGGTCTCGCCGACGGCCTGCTTGTCGATGCCGGCGACCGTGAGCTTGTTGTTGCCCTCGACGGTCAGCGTGATGCCGGCCGGCGGTTCGACGGTGACGGGGTGCGAGAAGCCGAGCGCGAACTCGACGGCCGCGCCCTTCTGGGCGACGCGGTATCCGGTGCCGACGATCTCGAGGCCCTTGGAGTAGCCCTCGGTGACGCCGAGGATCTGGTTCGCGATGAGCGAGCGGGTCAGGCCGTGGCGCGAACGCGAGTCGCGCTCGTCGTCGGGACGGGTGACGAGCACCTGGTTGTCCTCGATCTTGACCTCGATGGGCGTGGGCACGTCGAGCGTGAGCTCGCCCTTGGGGCCCTTGACGGTGACGGCCGCGCCGTCGACCGTGACGTCGACACCGGCGGGGATGTCGATGGGGAGTCGTCCGATTCGTGACATGGAACTACCACACGTAGGCGAGGACTTCCCCACCCACGCCCTTCTTCTCGGCCTGGCGGTCGGTCAGCAGACCGCTGGAGGTGGACAGGATCGCGACGCCGAGGCCGCCGAGCACCTTGGGGATCTCGGTCGACTTCGCGTAGACGCGGAGGCCGGGCTTCGAGACGCGCTTGATGCCGGCGATCGAGCGCTCGCGGTTCGGGCCGAACTTGAGCTGCAGCGTGAGCGTCGTGCCCACGCGAGCGTCGGTGACCTCGAAGCCGGCGATGTAGCCCTCGTTCTTGAGGATCTCGGCGATGTGTGCCTTGAGCTTCGAGTTCGGCATCGACACGGAGTCGTGGTGCGCCGAGTTCGCGTTGCGAAGGCGGGTCAGCATGTCAGCGACCGGGTCGGTCATCGTCATGACGGATGTTTCCTAACGTTCACCAGGTTTCAGCACCCGTTACACGAGTGGTGACCTGTGGTGTGAGGCCCGGGCGGATGCCCCGGCCTGGTCGGATGCCGCGAGCGCGAGCCCGCGGCATCCGTGGATCAGTTGGCGGCCGTGGCCGACCGGAAGGGGAAGCCGAGCTGCTTGAGCAGCGCGCGGCCCTCTTCGTCGGTCTTGGCGGTGGTCACCACGGTGATGTCCATGCCGCGGACGCGGTCGATCTTGTCCTGGTCGATCTCGTGGAACACGGACTGCTCCGTGAGACCGAAGGTGTAGTTGCCGTTGCCGTCGAACTGGGCGTCCGACAGGCCGCGGAAGTCGCGGATGCGGGGCAGCGCGAGCGAGAGCAGGCGGTCGAGGAACTCCCACATGCGGTCGCCGCGGAGCGTCACGTGGGCGCCGATCGGCTGGCCCTCGCGGAGCTTGAACTGCGCGATGGACTTGCGGGCCTTGGTGACCTGCGGCTTCTGCCCGGTGATCTTCGTGAGGTCGGCGATCGCGCCGTCGATGATCTTGCCATCGCGGGCCGCCTCGCCGACGCCCATGTTCACCACGATCTTCACGAGACCCGGCACCTGGTGCACGTTGGTGTAGCCGTGCTCCTCGGTGAGGGTCTTCGAGATCTCGGTCCGGTACTTGGTCTTCAGTCGCGGCTGGATTTTGCCAGCCTGCGTAGCCGTATCGGTCATTACAGGTCCTTACCTGACTTCTTGGCGTAGCGGACGCGGACGGTCTTCTGCACGCCGTCCTTCGTCACCGTCTCGTTGCGGAAGCCGACGCGGGTCGGCTTCTTGGACTCGGGGTCGACCAGGGCGACGTTCGACACGTGGATCGGCGCCTCCTGGGTCTCGATGCCGCCGGTCTTCGAACCGCGCTGCGTCTGGCCGACGCGGACGTGCTTCGTGACGAAGTTCACGCCCTCGACCACGACGCGGTTCTCGGCGACGAGCACCTCGAGGACCTTGCCCTGCTTGCCGCGGTCTCCGCCGCGGGCCTGGCTGCGGCCCGAGATGACCTGCACGAGGTCACCCTTCTTGATGTTGGCCATGACTTAGATAACCTCCGGTGCCAGCGAGATGATCTTCATGAACTTCTTGTCGCGAAGCTCGCGACCGACCGGTCCGAAGATACGGGTGCCACGGGGGTCACCGTCGTTCTTCAGGATCACCGCGGCGTTCTCGTCGAACTTGATGTACGAGCCGTCGGGGCGACGGGTCTCCTTGACGGTGCGGACGATGACCGCCTTGACGACGTCGCCCTTCTTGACGTTGCCGCCGGGGATCGCGTCCTTGACGGTCGCGACGATGGTGTCGCCGAGGCCGGCGTACCGGCGCTTGGACCCACCGAGGACGCGGATCGTGAGCAGCTCCTTGGCGCCGGTGTTATCGGCGACCTTGAGTCGTGATTCCTGCTGAAGCACTTTGAACTCCTTCTTTCAAGCAAGCCCGAGGCTTACTTGGCCTTCTCGACGATCTCGACGAGGCGCCAGCGCTTGGTGGCGCTGAGGGGCCGGGTCTCGGTGATCACGACGAGGTCGCCGATGCCGGCGGTGTTCTGCTCGTCGTGCGCCTTGATCTTCGAGGTGCGGCGGATGACCTTGCCGTACAGCGGGTGCTTCACGCGGTCCTCGACCTCGACGACGATGGTCTTCTGCATCTTGTCGCTGACGACGTAGCCGCGTCGCACCTTGCGGTAGCCACGTGCGTCGACGTCCTTGACGTCGCGCTCGGCCGACTCGTGGCCAGTCGTCTCCTTGGCGGTTGCCATGACTAGGCCTCCTTCGTCTCTTCGGTCGCAGCTGCCTCGTCGGCGGCCTTGGCCTTCTTGGTCTTCTTCTCGGCCTTGGCCGGAGCCTCGACCGGCGCGGGCGTGGCCCGGATGCCGAGTTCGCGCTCGCGGATGACCGTGTAGATGCGCGCGATGTCGCGCTTGACCGCCCGGAGGCGGCCGTGGCTCTCGAGCTGGCCGGTGGCCGACTGGAAGCGCAGGTTGAACAGCTCTTCCTTGGCCTTCTTCAGCTCGTCGACGAGTCGCTCGTCTTCAAAGGTGTCGAGCTCGGTGGGGCTGAGCTCCTTGGTGCCGACGGCCATTATGCGTCGCCCTCCTCGCGCTTGATGATGCGTGCCTTGAGGGGCAGCTTGTGGATGGCACGGGTCATGGCCTCACGAGCGAGTTCCTCGGAGACGCCGGAGACCTCGAAGAGGACTCGACCCGGCTTGACGTTCGCGACCCACCACTCGGGCGAGCCCTTGCCGGAACCCATGCGGGTCTCGGCGGGCTTCTTCGTGAGCGGACGGTCGGGGTAGATGTTGATCCACACCTTGCCGCCGCGCTTGATGTGACGCGTCATGGCGATACGAGCGGACTCGATCTGACGGTTCGTCACGTACGCGGGGGTCAGCGCCTGGATGCCGAACTCACCGAAGGTGACCTTCGTGCCGCCGGTGGCGTGGCCCGAACGGCCGGGGTGGTGCTGCTTGCGGTACTTGACTCGACGGGGAATCAACATGGTTATGCCTCAACTCCTGCTGCCACCGGCTCCTGCGCCTTGGGCGCACGACGGGGACGGTCATTGCGGTCACCGCGCGAGGGCTTCTGCGAAGCCTGCTCGCGGGCGAGCTCCTTGTTGGTGATGTCGCCCTTGTAGATCCAGACCTTCACGCCGATGCGACCGAAGGTGGTCTTGGCCTCGTAGAAGCCGTAGTCGATGTTCGCGCGGAGCGTGTGCAGGGGCACGCGGCCCTCGCGGTAGAACTCCGAGCGGCTCATCTCGGCGCCGCCGAGACGGCCCGACACCTGGATCCGGACGCCCTTGGCGCCGGCGCGCTGCGCACCCTGCAGGCCCTTGCGCATCGCGCGGCGGAACGCCACACGTGCGGAGAGCTGCTCGGCGATGCCCTGCGCGACGAGCTGTGCGTCGGCCTCGGGGTTCTTCACCTCGAGGATGTTGAGCTGGATCTGCTTGCCGGTGAGCTTCTCGAGGTCGGCGCGGATGCGCTCGGCCTCGGCGCCGCGGCGGCCGATCACGATGCCGGGACGCGCCGTGTGGATGTCCACGCGGACGCGGTCGCGGGTGCGCTCGATCTCGATGCGCGAGACTCCCGCGCGGTCGAGCGACGTCTGCAGCAGGCGGCGGATCTTGATGTCCTCCGCCAGGTAGTCGGCGTAGCGCTGTCCGGGCTTCGTCGAGTCGGAGAACCACCGCGACACGTGGTCGGTGGTGATGCCGAGACGGAAGCCGTACGGGTTGACCTTCTGACCCATTACTTCGTACCCTCCTCGGGCGTGGCGAGCACGACGGTGATGTGGCTCGTTCGCTTGTTGATGCGGAAGGCACGACCCTGCGCGCGCGGCTGGAATCGCTTGAGGGTGGTGCCCTCATCGACGAATGCGCGGCTGATGTAGAGGTCCTGCTCGTCCAGGTAGGTGTTCGTGGCATCGGCCTTGACGCGAGCGTTCGCGATGGCCGAGGCGACGAGCTTGTACACGGGCTCGCTCGCACCCTGGGGGGCGAACTTCAGGATGGCCAGGGCCTCCTGAGCCTGCTTGCCGCGGATCATGTTGACGACGCGGCGGGCCTTCATGGGGGTCACGCGGATGTGACGCACGCGTGCGATCGACTCCACCATTTCTTTCCTCCTTCACGCCACCGCGTCAGCGGCGGCGGCCCTTCTTGTCGTCCTTCACGTGTCCACGGAAGGTGCGGGTGGGCGCGAACTCGCCGAGCTTGTGGCCCACCATGGTCTCGGTGACGAACACCGGGATGTGCTTGCGGCCGTCGTGCACGGCGATCGTGTGCCCCAGCATGGCGGGGATGATCATCGAGCGACGCGACCAGGTCTTGATGACGTTCTTCGAACCGGCTTCGTTCTGGTTGACGACCTTGCGAAGCAGGTGGTCGTCGACGAAGGGGCCCTTCTTGAGACTGCGCGGCATCTTCTTCTACTCCTACTTGCGCTTCTTGCCGACGGTGCGACGACGGACGATGAGCTTGTCGCTCTCCTTGTTGGGGCGACGGGTGCGTCCCTCGGACTTGCCCCAGGGGCTGACCGGGTGGCGACCACCGGAGGTCTTGCCCTCACCACCACCGTGCGGGTGGTCGATCGGGTTCATCGCGACACCGCGGACGGTCGGGCGGACGCCCTTCCAGCGCTTGCGGCCGGCCTTG
Source organism: Agromyces sp. 3263 (assembly GCF_031456545.1). Classification (NCBI taxonomy): domain Bacteria; kingdom Bacillati; phylum Actinomycetota; class Actinomycetes; order Micrococcales; family Microbacteriaceae; genus Agromyces; species Agromyces sp. 3263. The sequence goes on along the minus strand of NZ_JAVDUV010000001.1, from coordinate 2,618,933 downwards.
CCCCAGTTGATGTTCGACTGCTCGGCGTTGCCGACCTCGCCGACGGTCGCGCGGCAGCGCGCGTCGACGTTGCGGATCTCGCCCGAGGGGAGGCGCAGCTGGGCGTAGGGGCCGTCCTTCGCGACGAGACGCACCGAGGCGCCGGCCGAGCGGGCCAGCTTGGCGCCGCCGCCGGGGCGGAGCTCGATGGCGTGCACGACGGTACCGGTGGGGATGTTGCGCAGCGGCAGGTTGTTGCCGGGCTTGATGTCGGCGTTGGGGCCCGACTCGATCGGGTCGCCCTGCTGCAGCTTGTTCGGCGCGAGGATGTAGCGCTTGGTGCCGTCCACGAAGTGGAGGAGCGCGATGCGAGCCGTGCGGTTGGGGTCGTACTCGATGTGCGCGACCTTGGCGGGCACGCCGTCCTTGTCGTTGCGACGGAAGTCGATCACGCGGTACTGGCGCTTGTGGCCACCACCGATGTGACGCGTCGTGATGCGGCCCTGGTTGTTGCGGCCACCGGTCTTCGACAGCGGGCGGAGCAGCGACTTCTCGGGCGTCGAGCGGGTGATCTCTGCGAAGTCCGCAACAGACGAACCGCGACGACCCGGGGTCGTGGGCTTGTACTTACGAATAGCCATGTTTTTCCTCTGCTCCCTAGCCGACAGCCGTGAAGATGTCGATCGAGCCGGACTTGAGGGTGACGATCGCGCGCTTGGTGTCCTTGCGCTTGCCGGTGCCGAAGCGAGTCCGGCGGGTCTTGCCCTGGCGGTTCAGGGTGTTGATCGACGCCACCTCGACGTTGAAGATCTTCTCGATGGCGAGCTTGATCTCGGTCTTGTTCGAGCGGGGGTCCACGGTGAACGTGTACTTGCCCTCGTCGATCAGGCCGTAGCTCTTCTCCGAGACGACGGGCGCGATGATGATGTCGCGCGGGTCCTTGTTGTGTGCGGCGGAACTCATGCGGAAACCTCTTCCTTCACAGCGCTGTCAGCCTTGGGCGACTTCGCGGCCACGAAGGCCTCGAGCGCAGCGGTGCTGAAGACGATGTCGTCGGAGACGAGCACGTCGTAGGCGTTCAGCTGGTCGACCTGCAGCACGTGCACGGTCGGGATGTTGCGAACGGCCCGCGCCGAGAGCTCCTCGTCACGCGTGAGCACGACGAGGTAGTGCTTGGCCGGCGCGATCGCACCAAGGAGCGCGACGGCGTCCTTCGTCTTGGGCGCCTCGCCCGCGGCGAACGTCTCGACGGCGTGGATGCGGCCGCCGCGTGCGCGGTCGGACAGCGAGCCGAGGAGCGCGGCGGCGATCATCTTCTTGGGGGTCCGCTGCGAGTAGTCGCGCGGCTGCGGGCCGTGGACGATGCCACCGCCGGTCATCTGCGGGGCGCGGATCGAACCCTGACGGGCGCGGCCGGTGCCCTTCTGCTTGAACGGCTTGCGACCGGCGCCGGAGACCTCTCCGCGGGTCTTGGTCTTGTGCGTGCCCTGGCGCGCTGCGGCGAGCTGGGCGACGACGACCTGGTGGATGAGCGGGACGTTGGTCTGCACGTCGAAGAGCTCGGCGGGCAGCTCGAACGAGCCGGACTTCTTGCCGGTCACGTCGAGCACGTCGATGGTGTTGGCGGTAGCCATGGACTACGCCCCCTTCACAGCGTTGCGGACGAAAACGAGACGGCCGCGAGCACCGGGAACCGCGCCCTTGACGAGCAGCAGGCCCTTCTCGGCGTCGACGGCGTGCACGCGGAGGTTGAGCACGGTCACGCGCTCGCCACCCATGCGACCTGCCATGCGCATGCCCTTGAAGACACGGCTGGGGGTCGACGAAGCACCGATCGAACCGGGCTTGCGGTGGTTGCGGTGGGAACCGTGCGAGGCGGAGACGCCCTTGAAGTTGTGGCGCTTCATGACACCGGCGAAGCCCTTGCCCTTGCTCGTGCCGACGACGTCGACGAGCTGGCCGGCCTCGAAGGTGCCGTCCGCGGTGAGCTCCTGGCCGAGCTCGTAGCTCGACGCGTCAGCGGTGCGCACCTCGGCGAGGTGACGGCGCGGGGTGACGCCGGCGGCCTTGAAGTGGCCGGACGCGGGCTGGTTCACCTTGCGCGGGTCGATGGCGCCTGCGGCGATCTGCACGGCCTCGTAGCCGTCCTTCTCCGCGGTGCGGAGCTGGGTGACCACGTTCGGGGCGATCTCGATGACGGTGACCGGAACGAGCTTGTTGTTCTCGTCCCACACCTGGGTCATGCCGAGCTTCGTGCCGAGCAGACCCTTCACGTTCTTGGTAGCGGAAGACATCTGTTACCTCAGAGCTTGATCTCGATGTTGACGTCGGCCGGGAGGTCGAGGCGCATGAGCGAGTCGACGGCCTTGGGCGTCGGGTCCACGATGTCGATGAGACGCTTGTGGGTGCGCATCTCGAAGTGCTCGCGGCTGTCCTTGTACTTGTGGGGCGAACGGATGACGCACACCACGTTCTTCTCGGTCGGAAGCGGCACGGGGCCGACGACCGTGGCGCCCGCGCGGGTCACCGTGTCGACGATCTTGCGCGCCGAGGTGTCGATGACCTCGTGGTCATACGACTTCAGTCGAATGCGGATCTTCTGTCCCGCCATTGCTGACTCTCTCTCTGTCAAGGCGTCTTACCCCTTCCGAGGGCATTGGACGCCGCGTAGCTACTCCGTGTGAAGCACCACTGTTCATCTGTCAAAGGCCGTGATCGAGCCTGTCGAAATCACCCCGCTGGCGCGGTGACCTCGGCACGCTCGACCCTGTGCCCCACCGACCCCCGCACTCGGGCGTGTCGCCCTCGCCGAACGGGCATGGCGGAACCATGCTCGAAAGTGGTTGTCGGTTGTGTGTTCTGCTGCCTGCGGCCTAGCCTGACCCGTGCGGCTCCGAGAGCTTTTTGGTGGCTATGCACTGCCTGGCAGTGATTCGAACGGCACGCAGCATGGCACGCCGTTCGAAATGTTGAACTCATCGAGTTTGCCACAGTCGCGGCATCCGTGCAACCCGGGCGTGTCGCGCCGTCGCGGGTTCACAGGGAGGTCGCAGCCTCCGCGACGATCCGGCCCGGAACATGATGGAATCGAGGTCCACGACGACGGGAGTCCACATGGCCGAGCAGCCCATCGAGCAGTCCCTCGAGCACGCCCACGCGGTCAGCGAGCGCATCGCGCCCGGCAGCGTCTCGGTGGCCAGGATCGCGCCGCGCCGGTACCAGGGCCTCAACGAGCGCGGAGCCACGGTGACCATCGGCGGCGAGGAGCTCGAGGGCGAGCACTTCACGCCCGGCGAGCTGCTGAAGATCGCGCTCGTCGGCTGCGCCGGGCTGAGCGCCGACACCGTCGCCGCACGCCGTCTCGGCGACGACTTCGCGATGACCATCTGGGCGCACGGCCGCTCCAACGAGGAGAACCGGTACGCCCGGATCGACGAGGAGATCCTGGTCGACCTCTCGGTCCTCGATCCCGAAGACCGCGACAAGCTCATCCACATCATGGACAAGGCCATCGAGCGCGGATGCACCGTGGCGCGCTCCATCGAGGACAGCGTCGAGCTGCGCACCACCATCGACGGCGTCGAGGTCTGATCAGCCCCGGTCGCCGGCGCGCTCGCACGCCACCTGCTGCTCGGCCGCGATGCCCGGCGCGACGAGACCGGCGCCGACCACGGCGGCCACCAGCATGCCGAGGGCGCCGAGGAGCACCGCGGGCCGGCGCGACACTGGGTTGCGCCTCGTGCGGAACGGGTCCTCGATGAGCTGCTTCGAGAGCCCCGCCACCAGGAGCGAGAGCACCACGAGCAGCACCATGACCCACGAGGGGCTCGGCATGCCGATGAGGAACGGCGTGAACATGAAGATCGGCCAGTGCCAGAGGTAGAGCGAGAACGACACGTCGCCGACCCACTGCACCGGCTGGAGCCCCGCGAGCCGCGCCGGCGACCAACGGGTGACGGGCATGCCGGCCCAGATGACCGCCATCGTGCCCGCGACGGGCAGCGCCGCCCACATGCCGGGAAACGCGTCGTGGTCGCGGAAGGTCAGGATCGGCACCACGATGAGCGCGAGCCCGGCCCACGACACGACCGTACGGAGCCGCTCACGGCCCACGAGGGGTGAGGCGGCGAGCAGGGCCAGCAGGCCCCCCGCACCGAACTCCCACGTGCGGGCCGTGGTCGAGAAGTAGGCGAGATTGTGGTCGGCCGCCGTCAGCACGACCGAGTGGATGAGGGATGCCGCGGTCACCGCGCCGAGGGCGACGAGGAGCACGGGCGCGATGGCCCGGCTGCGTCGGCGCGCATACCAGACCGCGAAGAGGAGCAGCAGCGGCCAGACGAGGTAGAACTGCTCCTCGACGGCGAGGGACCAGTAGTGCTGCACCGGCGTCGAGGCGAGGTCGGCGTAGGCCGGCGTCTGCGAGTCGGCGGCGAGCTGCCAGTTCTCGTAGTAGAGGGCGCTGGCGACGATCTGACGGAACCAGTCCGCCCAGTCCCGCTGCGGCACGAGCGCGAGCGTGGCTGCCGCGACGACGAGGAGCACGGTCACGGCGGCGGGCAGGATTCGGCGGGCCCGTCGGAGGTAGAACGCGCCGAGGTCGATGCGCCCGGCGCGCTCGTGCTCACGGAGCAGGAGCCCGGTGATGAGGAAGCCGGACACGACGAAGAAGACGTCGACGCCCATGTATCCCGCAGGGGCCACGGCCGGCCAGCCATGGTGCAGGACGACAGCACCGACGGCCACGGCCCGGAGCGCTTGGATCTCGGGCCGCGTGGTGGTGGTGCGAGGCGGTGGCGGAGCGGAGACGGCCATCCCGTCGAGGGTAACCCGTTCGGGGGGTGTGCCCGAATTCCGTCGCCGACCGTTGACCCGATCGTCACGAGGAGGTAATGCCACCGGGGACGACGAAGGGGCCGGGCCGCGAACGGCCCGACCCCTGTCGGTTCCGCACCCGCGAGGGGTGCGAAGGGTGTTACTTGACGATCTTCGTGACCGTGCCGGCGCCGACGGTGCGGCCGCCCTCACGGATGGCGAAGCCGAGGCCCTCCTCCATGGCGATCGGCTGGATGAGCTCGACCGTCATGTCGGTGGTGTCGCCGGGCATGACCATCTCGGTGCCCTCGGGCAGCGTGATGACGCCGGTGACGTCGGTGGTGCGGAAGTAGAACTGCGGACGGTAGTTCGCGTAGAACGGGTTGTGACGCCCGCCCTCCTCCTTGGAGAGGATGTACGCGGTGCCCTCGAAGTTCGTGTGGGGGGTGACCGAACCGGGGGCCACGACGACCTGGCCGCGCTCGACGTCCTCGCGCTTGGTGCCGCGGAGGAGCAGACCGCAGTTCTCGCCGGCCCAGGCCTCGTCGAGCTGCTTGTGGAACATCTCGATGCCCGTGACCGTGGTCTTCTGCGTCGGGCGGATGCCGACGATCTCGACCTCGGAGTTGATCTTCAGCGTGCCGCGCTCGGCGCGACCCGTGACGACCGTGCCACGACCGGTGATGGTGAAGACGTCCTCGATCGGCATGAGGAACGGCTTGTCCTTGTCACGCACGGGGTCGGGGATGCTGTTGTCGACGGCCTCCATGAGGTCGAGGATCGACTGGACCCACTTCTCGTCGCCCTCGAGCGCCTTGAGGCCCGAGACGCGGACGACCGGAGCGTCCTCGGCGAAGCCCTGGCTGGCGAGCAGCTCGGACACCTCGAGCTCGACGAGCTCCAGGATCTCCTCGTCGTCGACCATGTCGGCCTTGTTCAGCGCGACGAGCAGGTAGGGCACGCCGACCTGCTTGGCGAGCAGCACGTGCTCACGCGTCTGGGCCATCGGGCCGTCGGTCGCCGCGACCACGAGGATCGCGCCGTCCATCTGCGCCGCACCGGTGATCATGTTCTTGATGTAGTCGGCGTGACCAGGGGCGTCGACGTGCGCGTAGTGGCGCTTCGGCGTCTCGTACTCGACGTGCGAGATGTTGATCGTGATGCCGCGCTGACGCTCCTCGGGAGCCGAGTCGATCGACGCGAAGTCACGCTGCACGTTGGTGGCCGACGGGTACTTGTCGGCGAGCACCTTCGAGATCGCTGCGGTGAGCGTGGTCTTGCCGTGGTCGACGTGACCGATCGTACCGATGTTGACGTGCGGCTTGGTCCGCTCGAACTTGGCCTTAGCCACTGTGGGTCCTCCTCAGGACTCGTGTAGGAACCCCGGGCGCTGGATTGCGACCGGTGTGCTACGGGGGTTGTGTTGTTATGTTACGCGACCCGGCTGGGTCGTGCGGGCAGGGCCCGAACTCCTGCGAAGGAGCTATTCGCCCTTGTTCTTCTGGACGATCTCGTCGGCCACAGCCTTCGGGACCTCCGCGTAGCTCTCGAATTCCATCGAGTACACCGCGCGGCCCGAGGTCTTCGACCGCAGGTCGCCGATGTAGCCGAACATCTCCGAGAGCGGGACGTGCGCACGCACGACCTTCACGCCGGCGGCATCCTCCATCGACTGGATCTGACCGCGACGCGAGTTCAGGTCGCCGATGACATCACCCATGTATTCCTCAGGGGTGCGGACCTCGACGGACATGAGCGGCTCGAGCAGAACCGGGTTCGCCTTCCGAGCGGCTTCCTTGAAGCCCATCGAGCCGGCGATCTTGAACGCCATCTCCGAGGAGTCGACGTCGTGGGCTGCGCCATCGAGCAGGATGCCCTTGACGCCGACCATCGGGTAGCCGGCCAGGATGCCGTACTGCATGGCGTCCTGGAAGCCGGCGTCGACCGAGGGGATGTACTCGCGCGGAACGCGGCCACCAGTGACCTTGTTCTCGAACTCGTACGACTTGTCGGCCGTGATCTCGAGGGGCTCGAGCGCGAACTGGATCTTCGCGAACTGGCCCGAACCACCCGTCTGCTTCTTGTGGGTGTAGTCGTGCTTCTCGACCGCGCGCTTGATCGTCTCGCGGTAGGCCACCTGGGGCTTGCCGACGTTCGCCTCGACCTTGAACTCCCGCTTCATGCGGTCGACGAGGATGTCGAGGTGCAGCTCGCCCATGCCCTTGATGACGGTCTGGCCGGTCTCGGGGTTGAGCTCGGTGCGGAAGGTGGGGTCCTCTTCGGCGAGCTTCTGGATGGCCGTGCCGAGCTTCTCCTGGTCGGCCTTGGTCTTCGGCTCGATGGCGACCTCGATCACGGGGTTCGGGAACGTCATCGACTCGAGCACGACCTGGTTGTCGGGATCGCACAGCGTGTCGCCGGTCGTCGTGTCCTTGAGGCCGATGACCGCGTAGATGTTGCCCGCGGTGACCGAGTCGACCGGGTTCTCCTTGTTGGCGTGCATCTGGAAGATCTTCCCGATGCGCTCCTTCTTGCCCTTGGTCGAGTTGATGACCTGGCCGCCGGAGTCGAGGTGACCCGAGTACACGCGGATGTAGGTGAGGCGACCGAAGAACGGGTGCACCGCGACCTTGAACGCGAGCGCGGCGAAGGGGTCGTTGGCGTCGGGGTGACGCTCGATGATCTCGTCCTCGTTGCGGGGGTTGCGACCCTCGACGGCCGGCACGTCGAGCGGCGACGGCAGGAAGTCGATGACCGCGTCGAGCATCGGCTGCACGCCGCGGTTCTTGAACGCGGAGCCGCAGAGCACGGGGTAGATCTCGGAGTTGACCGTCAGCTTGCGGATGGCGCCCTTGATCTCGTCGATCGTGAGCTCCTCGCCACCGAAGTACTTCTCGAGCAGCGCGTCGTCGGTCTCGGCGACGGTCTCGAGGAGGGTGTGACGGTACTCCTCCGCCTTCTCCTTGAGGTCGGCGGGGATCTCCTGCACCTCGTACTTGGCACCCATCGTCACGTCGCCCTTGGCGTCGCCCGGCCACACCAGGGCCCGCATCTCGATGAGGTCGACGACGCCGACGAAGTCGCTCTCGGAGCCGATCGGCAGCTGGAGCACCAGCGGCTTCGCGCCGAGGCGCTTGACGATCGTGTCGACCGTGAAGTAGAAGTCCGCGCCGAGCTTGTCCATCTTGTTGACGAAGCAGATGCGGGGCACGTTGTACTTGTCGGCCTGGCGCCAGACGGTCTCGGACTGGGGCTCGACGCCCTCCTTGCCGTCGAAGACGGCGACCGCGCCGTCGAGCACGCGAAGCGAGCGCTCGACCTCGACCGTGAAGTCGACGTGACCGGGGGTGTCGATGATGTTGATCTGGTTCTTGTTCCAGAAGCAGGTCACGGCGGCAGACGTGATCGTGATGCCGCGCTCCTTCTCCTGCTCCATCCAGTCGGTCGTCGAAGCGCCGTCGTGGGTCTCGCCGATCTTGTGGTTCACGCCCGTGTAGAACAGGATGCGCTCGGTGGTGGTGGTCTTGCCGGCATCGATGTGCGCCATGATGCCGATGTTGCGGACCTTGCTCAGGTCGGTGAGCACGTCTTGTGCCACGGGGGTTCCTCCGGATGGTTCAGGAAGGGCAGATGAGGGTGAGCGGATGCCGCGAGCCGCGGCCTGCGGCATCCGCTCGGCCGACTACCAGCGGTAGTGGGCGAAGGCGCGGTTCGACTCGGCCATCTTGTGGGTGTCCTCGCGGCGCTTGACCGCGGCACCCAGGCCGTTCGACGCGTCGAGGATCTCGTTGGTGAGACGCTCGGTCATCGTCTTCTCGCGACGGGCCTTCGCGTAGCTCGTGAGCCAGCGGAGGGCGAGGGTGTTGGCGCGGTGCGGCTTGACCTCGACGGGGACCTGGTAGGTCGAACCGCCGACGCGGCGCGAACGCACCTCGAGGGTCGGGCGCACGTTGTCGAGCGCCTTCTTGAGGGTGGCGACGGCGTCCTGGCCGGACTTGGTCGCGACGTTCTCGAGCGCCTCGTAGACGATGCGCTGCGCGAGGTCCTTCTTGCCGTCGACGAGGATCTTGTTGACGAGCTGGCTGACGACCGGCGAGCCGTAGACGGGGTCGGCGACGACGGGGCGCTTCGGAGCGGGTCCCTTGCGAGGCATTACTTCTTCTCCATCTTCGCGCCGTAGCGGCTACGAGCCTGCTTGCGGTTCTTGACGGCCTGCGTGTCGAGCGCGCCGCGGATGATCTTGTAGCGCACGCCGGGGAGGTCCTTCACACGACCGCCGCGCACGAGCACCATCGAGTGCTCCTGCAGGTTGTGGCCCTCACCGGGGATGTAGGCCGTGACCTCGGTGCCGTTCGAGAGCTTCACACGAGCGACCTTGCGGAGCGCGGAGTTCGGCTTCTTCGGGGTGGTGGTGTACACACGCGTGCACACGCCGCGCTGCTGGGGGTTGGCCTTCAGGGCGGGAGCCTTGGTCTTGGTGACCTTCGGCGAGCGACCCTTGCGGACCAACTGCTGAATGGTTGGCACTGCTTCTCCTTGTTGATGCTGCACGGTGACAGCGTTGATGGATTTCACATCACGACCCACCGGCACTGCGGAACCGCAGCGCCTTGGAGTGGTGGGTATGCCGTGGGGGCGACCGTCGAGGCGCCCTTGGAGTGTGCGTTCTGCCGAGAACCGGAGGTGCACCGCCACGACCATTGCTGGTCGATCGGCAGGCACGATTCAAGCGCGCGTCAACGCGCACACCCGATCAATGGTAATGCCGCGTAACCTTGCGGTCAAATGGGGCGGATGCCGCGGGCCGCATGTTCTCCGCAGGCGGAATGCCCCGAGCGGCTCAGGACGGCCATCCTGGTGCGTCGAGCTCGCGATCGAGATCGGCGAGCAGCTCCTCGACCTGCGGCTCGACGTAGGCGACGACCGCGGCCGCGATGCGCTCCCGGTGCTGTGCGAGCTCCACGCAGATGCGCCGCCCGAGCTGCTTCGCGAACTCGTCGGCGAGGCGCACCTCCTCGCGGAGCGCCTCCTTCTCCTCCATCGTGAACGGCCGCGGCGCGGGCTCGTTCGCCTCGGCCGCGGTGTCGGCCTCGAGCCCGGTGAGGGTGAACAGGAACGGCTGGTCGGGCACCGGCTCGGGGTCGAGGTCGAGGCCGAGGAACTCGGGGTCGAGCCCCTCCCCCGCCCGGTACGGGCGGCGGGCCTTGCGCTCCTCGGCAAGGCGGATCTCGCGGTGCAGCATGGGCAGGTTGCGGGCGGTGTAGTCGTCGACCGCGGCGTCGATGATGCCCTTCATGCGCATCGAGAACGCGTGCTGCACCGGATGCGGCACGTCGACGTCGAGGCCCGCCGCGGCGAGGATCGGCGAGCCGAAGCAGCGGGTGCAGAGCCGGACCCGGGCGCGATGCGTGCCCGGACGCCACCGGGGCAGCCACGCCAGCCACCGGTCGACCTCGTGGCTGACGCGCGCCTCGATCGATCCCTCCACGCGTTCACGATACTGCCCGGGTGTGGCGCGGCGTCGTTCCGCGTCGCGACTGGCGCGCCGCACGCGGCATCCGTCAGCCCTCGTCGTCGCGCTCCCACGGCCAGCGGGGGCGCTCCATGCCGCTGTCGCGGCCGCGCCCGACGAGCGCCGCGAGGGAGCCGATGATCGCCGCGAGCACCGGGATGAGCAGCCCGAACCAGCCGATGCCGAAGCCGAGGCCGAACAGGAGCGCCGCCACGATCGTGCCGGTCGCGAACGCGTAGCCGAGGCCGGCGACGACCACCGCGGCCAGCCAGCTCCACAGCGCGGGCCACGCGATGCTCGACCACTGCCGGTCGGGATGGCGCAGGGTGCGCGCGAGCGTGAGCAGCACCGCGGCGACGGATGCCCCGACGGCGGCCGGCCCCACGAAGCGGCCGGCCTCGGGGCTGGTGATCACCTCGGCGTCGGTGAGGAGGCTGACGAACCCGTAGGCGCACACCACCGCGGCGAGGTCGAGCGCCGCAGCGAACGCGGCGACGACCCACGCGTTGCGGTTCGCGGTGCCCTCCTCCACCCTTCGAGCCTACGCCGCACGCGTCAGACGTCTTCGGCGTAGCGCAGCGCGAACGGCGGCGCGGACCGCAGCCGGGACACCGTGGCCGGCGTGAGGGCTCCGCGTGCGACGATCGCCTCGATCCCGGCACGTCGGGCGGCGTCGAGCGCCAGGCGCCGTGGGCCTTCCATCGCCTCGAGCACCTCGGCGGCCTCGGCGGCGGCGGCAGCCCCGAACTCGGCCGCCTCGGCCTCGAACGGGACGCGCAGGGCGGCGATCGAGCGATCGAAGTCGCGGATGCGGCGGGCGAGATTCCAGGCTCGGACCGACGCGACGACCAGCAGCACGACAGCAGCCGCGCCGAGCACGAAGAGCGCGAGGACGAGAGCGGCGGTCGTGGGGTCATCCGTGACTCCGGGCCAGTTGGCGAGGACGATCGCGGAGCCGAATGCCGAGACCACCGTGAAGCCGAGATAGCCGGGCGTCGATCGGCTCGCGTGACCGTGTCGCGTGACGACGGCACTGATCGCGTGCAGCACTGTGCCCGCCGCGATGAGCAGGACTGCGCTCCACGCCGCCACGGCCATCGGCAGGCTCCCCGACCGGCCGGCGAACATGACGCCCGCGCCGACGATGGCGAAGAGGAAGCCGAGCCCGTCGAGCAGCTCTCGGCTCGCGCCGCCCGGATACTCCGGCGCGTCGGCATCCTCCGCCCGCGCGAGTTCCAGCCGGAGCTCGCGGAGACGGCGGTCGTAGCGGCGGTCGATGGCCTGGATCACCTGCATCGCCCTCCGATCGAGGGCACCGAGTGCCGCATCCTCGATCGGACGCACCACCACAGCGAGTCCGTCGCTCAACGTGCGTTCGTATCGTGCGGCGACGGCCAGTGCCGCTGCCGAGGCGACGGCCGACTGGTCGGGGCCGGCGGTGCCCGACTCGGGACCGCGTGTGCTCATGCCGCCTCGAGGCGGATGCCGCGGACCAGCTCGTCGAGGAACGGCGCCATGAACCCCGCGTCCCGGGCGCTGTCGGCCGTGCCGCTCACCGCCACGGCGACGCCTGCGGTGTCGAAGACGTAGTTGAGCCGGCCGCCGGCGATCTCGGGGTCGCTCGAGGGGAGCACGATCGCGGCACGGCGCCCGACACCGAGGTGCTCCGTCGGGAAGTCGATGACGGTCGGCGGCAGTTGGGCACGCTCGTCGTCGCCCGCTTCGTGCTCGAGGTCGACCAGATCGTCGTCGTGCTCGCCCACGAAGATGTTCGCGACGCCGAGCGCCGGCACCCCGCGCGGGCAGAACAGCAGGCACTCCGTGGCCAGTTCGGTGCGCTGCGCCCGGGCGAGCCCCGCGAACTCGCGGATCGCAGCCCGCGCGTCGGCCGTCAGCTCGCCGAGGTCGGTCTCGTAGGCCTCGACGAGCGCCTCGGTCCACGCCGATTCGTCGGCCCACGGGCCCCACGGAAACGAGGCCGGCGCGGGGAACCAGACGGCCGCGTCGTATTCGATCTCGTACTTCACGCGGCGGGCTCCCAGGCGAAGGTGCTCACGATCGTGTCGCTCAGCAGGCACAGCTCATCGACGAACTCGTCGCGGAACTCGTCGTCCTCCTCGGTGGGGTACGGGATGGTGGTGGTGAAGGCCACCGCCGACCGGCGTCCGGTCCCCGGCACCGGGACGAGGTAGTTGATGACGCGTGCCCTGGTACCAGCGAGGTCACCACCACTCGAGGCATCCGCCTGCCAGCGGACGATCGTGCGGTCATCGGTGAGGAATTCCGCACCGCGTTCCTTGAACAGGGCCGTCACCTGACGGTCGAGCGTTCCGCCGAGCTGGCCGTCGGCGACCGCAGCGGTCATGGAGATCGGCAGGATGCGCTCGGCCGGCACCGACGTCTGCAGGTAGAGGGCGAACACCCGACCCTGCTGCATCTTGCGATACGCCGTCTCGAGCATCCGCCGGAACTCGACATCGAGGTCGGGACGGTGCTGCGACGCGAAGACGGCACTCGAGCGTTCGATGAGCAAGCCGATGCTCGCGCGGTCGGCGGGCAGTTCCTCCCACCCGGCCGGCAGCATGAGGCGGAACGGGGGAACGGCGGGCGTTTCGGTCAGCGGCATCGTGAACACCTTATCGAGGTCGGTCGTGCCGTCACACGAGCTGGGCGCGCCAGGTGTCGACCGGCTGGGGTTCCCCCCACGAGCTGATCTCGTTGACCCGGCCGAGCACCATGCGGCCGCGCTTGACTCCGAACTCGAGCGAGTTCGCGATGCCCTCGCTCAACGCCACGGGCTTCGCGCCGCCGCTGATGACGTCGGCGAGAGCTCCGAGGTGCGGGGTGATCACGCGCTGGTGGTGCGCGGAGAGGTTGGCGAAGTTCTGCGCGATCGAGAGGGAGTACCCCCGGCTGGACCCGCCGATGATGCGATTGAGGATGTTCTTCGGACCTGCGCCCTGGAAGACCGAGAAATCGCGGCCGAGCCGCGAGGCGAGGCCCGAGGCGGCGCGGCTTCCGAGGTTGCCGCCCGCCCGGAGGCTGGCTGGATTCGTCAGCCCGCGCAACGCCGTGATGCGCCGGAGCGGCGTGGCGATCTCGAGGTAGGGACCGCCGAGGAACTCCTTGATCGCCGTCAGTCGCTTGCCGGATTGGAAGAGCTTGCCGAGCTTGCCGAACGGCAGCACCCCGACCACGGCCCACGCGACGTCGCCGAGGCCCTTGCGGCCCTTGGCGTAGAGGAACAGCGTGCCGATGAGCGCGATGACGCCCACGATGGCCGCGATGACGGCGATGAACGGGCCGCCGATGATGATGGCCGCGATCGCCAGTGCCACGCCGACCCACGTGAGCACCTCGAGCACGACCTCGACCACGCCCGCCAGGTTGTCGGTCCAGTCGTCGCTGACATTGCCCTCCGTCGCATCCGTGATGCCACGGAGCGCCGTCTCGTACGCCTCGTCCCACGTGTCCCACTGCGAATCGAACAGGGCGAACTGCGCGTCGAGGTCGGCCTCCGCGCTGTGCACCGCGCCCTGGGAGTCGGTCGCCGCCTCCTCGAGCCGACGCTGACGCTCGAGGGCCGTGGGATCGGTCGGTTCGGGATCGGGCGCGTTCGACGCCGTCTGCGCCGCGGTCGCTGCCGCGTGCCGCTTGCTGTCGAGCGTGGACTTCGCGTCCAGCGCATCGGTCACGATCGTGCGCATGGCCGCCTGCACGTCGGCGAGCTTGGACCCGTAGGTCTTCATGACCGTGCCGGTCGGCTTGTAGCGTTCGCCCGCCTTGCGGAGCTCGGCATGCGCATCACCGACCTCGTCGCGGATCTTCTCGATCGAACGGCCTCGCTCTTCGCTGGCGCCGTCGCCGATCTCACGCAGGACGTCGGCCGCGCCGATCATCTGCTCCCCGAGGTCCTCGATCTCCTTGCCCCGATCGATGACCCCCTGTGCGTTGCCCTCGAGCACCTCGACCCGATGACCGCGGTGCGTCCGCAGTTCACTCATCTTCCACTCCCCGTCATCGCGTCGGCAGGTTCGCGCCGTCGTGCTCCTGCAGTTTGAGGCTGTCCGCCGCCTCGAGGTCGAAGTCCTGCCATCCGGTGCACGTGCTCTCCACTGCGGCCTGGATGCCGCTGAGCTTCTGGATCAGCGCGTTCCGACGGTCGTCCCAGCCACCCTCGAACTCGTGCGTCCGATCGCGGAGGCTGCTGCGTCCGTCGGGACGGCCGATCATGTCCTGGAGCGCATCGGTGCGCTTCGCGGCATCCGCGAACTCCACGAGGATCTGCTTGAGCGAGCCGTTCAGCCGGTTCAGGTGATCGACCTTGATGTACACATCGGCCATTGCCATGTCCTGTTCGACGAGAAGGTGGTGTGCTGGGAGTGCCACGCCTCAGGGGAGGGCGAACGCCCTCCCCTGAGCGCGGGTGCTACTGCCCGGCGAGCGCGGCGTCGGTGTCCTTGATCGCCTGCTGCATCTTGCGCAGCGAGTCGCCCATGTCGCGGATGCCGTCGATCGCCGACTCGAGTCCGGTCGTGAGCTCCGTGTAGCCCTCGCCGAACTTGCCCGAGGCGTGCTCGGTCTTGAAGTCGTCGCCGAGCAGCGTGTCGACGCCCTGCTTGAGCTGGCGGAGGATGTCGGCGATGTCCTCGCGGCCCTGTTCGAGCTTGCCCGCCATCGCTTCCATCTCGGAGTACGTCGCCTTGAAGTCAGCCATTATCGGCCTTTCTCTTCTGATTTCGGCCCCCTGCGGACCATCCGGGTTCCACCGTATTGGGGGGTCGAGCCGGTACTCAATGGGGAGCGGTCCCCACCCCCGGGTCGCGCGCCGACCGACGCGTCAGTCGGCGGCGACGAACGGCAGCTGCACGGTCAGGGCGCGTCCGTTCTCCACGAACAGGCCGCGACCCTCGGGGAACTCGTGCCGCTGCACCCGCGGGAACGGGACCTTGAAGACCGCATCGCCGTCGTACGTGTCGGGCTTCAGCACGATGCCGCGACGGCCTCCCTTGAAGTCCCCGATGAAGCCGTATCCGGACCCGAGCTGGCTCACGTCTCCGTCGCCCATGAGGAAGTGATCGCTCCGGTTGATCGCCTGGAAGAGCTCCTTGAGCGGACGCTCGGCGTCGGAGTCGGCGAACTCCGTGACATTCTCGATCACGATCACGATCCGACCCGGAACGGTCTCGTCGCCGACGATGCCCGTGAGCTCCTTGGCGAGTGAGCGGGCGTCCTCGACGCTCCCCGCGGACCGGACCCACGGGCGGAAGTCCCGGAGCACCGCCCGTCGACCACCGAAGTGGAAGAACTTCGCGTCGGGATCGAACCGTGCCATGGAGGTGGCGAGCGCCCGCAAGGCCGTCGACTTCCCGCTTCGCGGCGGCCCCGTGACGACGAAGGTGCCCACGGGCTCGAAACCTCGCGGGCCGAGGATGTCCTCCGAGACGCCGAGGACGGGCTGGCCGTCCACGGCATCGGGAAGTGCGGTGATGTCCAACTCGGTCGGCAGGGCACCGATCTCCCCTGCCTCGACGGCGCCGCGCGCGCGGAGCTCGGCACCGAACGACTGGAGCGCGGTGGTCTGCTGGGCGACGTTGGCCGTTCCGCCCATGACGGCGAGCTGTGTCTCGAACCCGTCGACGATCGCGCGCCCGGGAGCGCTCCGCTCGTTGAGCACGTCCTTCGGCGCGCCGAGGATCGAATAGGCGCCCTCATCGGACATTCGCAGAACGATGCGGCGGCTGACGTTGGCGCTGACGGCGGTGGGTACGGCGCCATACCGGTCTGCGCTCACGACGGCGTGGACGCCGAGGGGTCGGCCCTCGCCGAGCACCCGCATGAAGATGTTGTAGAACGCGGAGCGCGCCGCCGTGCTCTCCCATTCCTGCTTGAACGTCCCGAATCCGTCGATGAGCAGGAGGATCCGCGGCTCTCGCGGCCGGCCTGCCAGTTCTCGGTACTCGCTGAGGCTTCCCGCGTTCACAGCCGAGAACCGCTTCGCACGGTCGTCGAGCATGCCCCGGATCGTGCGAAGCATCCGCTGCACCCGTTCGACGTCGTCGCCGGCGACCACGGATCCCACGTGCGGGAGCGCCTCGATCGAGCGAAGCGAACCCGTGCCGAAGTCGAGCCCGTAGACCGTCGCGGTGCCGGCCTCGGGCACCGCGCCCACCGCCGTCGCGATCGTGCGGAGGGCGGCGGTCTTGCCCGCGCCGCTCGTGCCGTAGACGAGGAGATGGCCGTCGGTGTCGGGCTCGAAGAACACCGGCTCCTGCGCCTGCCGCTCGGGGATGTCGGCGAGCCCGAGCGGGATGCGCCCGTCACCGTCGAGTGGCAGTTCGCGCAGGTCGACCGTCGTCTTCAGGTCGTCGAGCCATGGCCGCCGCGGCACGGGGACGCCCGCGGCGGATGCGGCCGCGACGAGATTCGCGACGATGCGCCGCTGGTCGTTCGGCCCGAGGTCGCCCTCGTGGGTGTCGGGTTCGTCGTCGGTGGCCGACTCCCAGACCTGCGTCGAGCCGAACCGGAGTTCGGCCACCTTCGCCTGGGCCACCGCGGGCGCATCGCTCGTCCAGCCGCCGGCGTAGCCCGACTGGAACGGGACGAGCCGCCCCGGGCCGGTCTTGGCGATCCCGCGGCCGGGGATGGACGGATCGAAGGTGCCGGCGACGGGGTCGCCCACGACATCGTTGGAGTCGGAGACATCCGCCATCCGCAGCGCCACCCGGAGGTTGGTGTTCGCACGCAGGTTGTCCTTGATCACGCCCGCCGGCCGCTGCGTCGCCATAATCAGGTGGATGCCCAGCGACCGCCCGCGCTGGGCGATGTCGACGACGCCGTCCACGAACTCGGGGACCTCGCCCGCCAAGGCGGCGAACTCGTCGATGACGAGGACCAGGGCCGGCGGCGTCTCTGGATCCTGCCGCTTCTCGAGCTCGAGGAGATCCTTCGCCTTCTTGCGATTGAAGAGGTGCTCGCGGTGGTGCAGCTCGGCGCGCAGGCTCGTGAGCGCACGGCGCACCAGATGGGGACTCAGGTCGGTCACGAGCCCCACGCAGTGCGGCAGCTCTACGCAGTCGGCGAACGCCGATCCGCCCTTGTAGTCGACGAAGAGGAAGGTCACGCGATCGGGGCTGTACTCGGCGGCCATGCCGAGCACCCAGGCCTGGAGGAACTCCGACTTGCCGGAGCCGGTGGTTCCGCCGACCAGGGCGTGCGGACCCTGCGTGCGCAGGTCGAGCGACATCGCGTCGGGGCTCCCCTGCCCGACGAACGCCTTCAGCGTGCCGGCCCGCTTCAGGCGCGGACGAGGACCGCGTGACCGGTCGAGGATCGAGTTGTTCTGCCGCCAGCGCTCGATCGCCGCGGTGGGCTGCGTGGCGAGGTCGGGGCCGAGGAGCTTCAGCAGGGACACGCTGGGCGGCAGGTCGCTCGAGTCGGCGGTGACCGAACTCGAATCGACGACGGGCGCGAGCCGCTTCGCGAACACCTCGGCGTATTCGTTGGAGACGCCTTCCACGACGATGCCCTCGTGCTCCTCGCCGGCCCGGACGACGCCCACGCGAGCTCGGTCCAAGCCCTCGGTGGCATCGATGTAGGTGCGGCACGCGGCAGGGAGCGACTCGACGGTCGGGGCGAGGAACACCGTGAAGATGCCCGCGTCGGCGCCGCGTTCGATGACCTGGGTGAGCCGCGGCCGGTCGACGGGTGCATCGTTCGAGGCGATGAGCACCAGTGCCAGATCGCCCTCGAGCTCGCTCCCGTTGCCTTCGCCGACCCTGGCCCCGAGCGCCATCGTGGTCTCCTCCTCGCGGAGGGGGCCGCGCCGGCTCGGCGTTCCCGACAGTTGCCCGAGGATGGCCTCCTCGAGGCCGTTGAGCAGGGCGGTCCCGGCCGACTGGCTGTCGGCGAGAGCGAGGTCGGCGAAGGGCGAGCGAGGGCTCGTGGTGTGCGGGAGCCACTTCATCCACTCCAGTTCCTTCGCCCAGCCCGGACCGACGATGGCGGCGGTGATCAGCTCGTTCGGCGCGTGCAGTCCGAAGATCTGGATCCCGATGCCTCGAAGCACGTCCGCCGCGAGATGGCGGGGGCCGGCGATGCCGATGGCGCCCGCGTGCGGCAGCATCTCGACGAGCGGCACCTCGTCGATCGTCTCGTGCCGTCGGCGCAGCGCATCCACCTGTCGGGCATATCGCACGATGCCCTTCTGCTCGTTGGACGCCTGGATGGTGTTGCGGCTCCTTGCCGCGCCGATCCCCAGGCGCAGGGCGAGGAAGTTCCAGTGCTCGGGGCGTCGCGTCCAGAGGAGCGGGCCGAGCCGCATGGCCGCCTCGTAGACCGTCGCCACCGCGGGTGCCTCGGCATGCCGGCGCTCGCGCTCGACGAGCGTCTCACGAGCCAGGGTCTCCTCCAGCTCTTCGAGCTGCTCCTCGAAGGTGTCGACCTCCAGCCGCAGCTTCTTCCCCTGCTGGGTGCGCTGGCCGATGAAGTTGCCGAACATCATCAGCGGCGACATGGCGACGATCGACAGCGAGAACGGGTTCCGGGTGATGAAGAACATGGCCAGCCCGAGCATCATGGGTGCGACGATCATGGGCCAGGGGAAGAGCCTCGGCTCCGCCTCGCTCGGCACGACGGGATGCTTGTGCTCCATGCCGGGATAGCGGGCCTCGACGCGCGGCGACCGGTTGAACATGAGGGCACCGCCGCGCTCGAGCACGGGATCCGGTGCATGATCCGTGCCCGCGACGAGCGTGAACGAGACCTCGCTGTCGCCGATGGTCACCACCTGCCCGGGTGAGACCCGCACCCGCTGCACGAGGCCGCCGTCGACGATGAGGCCGTTCGCGGAGTTGAGGTCGACGAGCTCGACCGTCTGATCCACCTCGATCCGGGCATGCCGCTTGGAGACGAGCGGATCGTTGAGCAGCACGTCGACGCCCGCCGCCCGACCGATGACGCTGTTGCCCCGACGGAGCGGGAACTCGCGGCCGGCGTCGGGCCCACCGAGCACCCGCATCACGGCTGCCGCGCCCTCCGCCGCGCGAGTGGAACGGGGGCTGTGCGGCACGACGGCCGCATTGAATCCGGATCCGATCGGCGCATCCCCGATCGGCAGCTCGGGGTCCAGCATCGTGGGCTCGGTCGACGTCGGCGGCGCGACCGCGAGCGTCACCACGCCGACGCCCGCGGCTCCGCCGAGTCGTGCCGTCTGGGGGTCGTTCGTCAGGATCGCGTGCGCGATGTCCTGCACCGTGGCGGTCGAGTCGGCGGTGACCATCACGTCCACCGGCGACCCGCTGTGTCGCCGGAGTCCGAGCTTGAGCTTCATGCAGTGCCTCCGGGTGCCACGGTCACGGTGAATCGTCGTCCGCCGAGCATCACCGTGGCGCCGGACGGCACCAGGGTGCGGACGCCCGGGGTCAGCTGGCGGGAGGTGCCGTCGGGCAGCTCCATGGAGGTGCCGTTCTTCGACGAGCGATCGGCCACCCAGAGGGCGCCGTCGTCGACGCCGTACGCCGCGTGCGTCTTGGAGATGCGCATGCTCTCGTCGACGAGGGGCACCAGTCGCAGGGGCGACTCCCCCGGCGCGACGGCCGGGCTCCGACCGAGGAGCCCGGGCTCGGAGACGGGGAGCCTGGTGCCGTCGTCGAAGACGAGCACGAACTCCGAGCGCAGAGCCGGTGCGGCGGCGGCTGCGGTGGCGACGACCGCACTCCGCGGGGAAGCCGGCGCCGGCGCCGCGTCGGCGACCGGCACGAGCGGCGGCGGGGCCCAGGCACCGGCCTCCGAGGGCGATGCGGACACGACGCCCGAGCTCGACCGTGCCGATGGGATGAAGAGTCCGTCGCCGACGGGCCGGTCGGAGGCGAGTGACGGCAGGGGTGCCTCGGGCTCGCGCGCGCCGGCCTCGACCTGGCGGCGGGCATGCCGCAGCGCCTTGGCGTCGAAGGGGTCGAGCCCGTTGCGGATGTCGACGGCCCAGCAGCGGCCGATGCGGTCGAGCCAGCTGCGCCCACGGGACTCGGGGTCCCAAGCGGACGAGGCGAAGAGGACGGCCGGGCCGGCGAGCGGCAGCACGACCCACGACGCCCACAGCACGACTACCCGCAGCACCACGCGCCAGAAGCCGGCGGGGCCGAAGGTGGTCACGCGCACCGAGCGGATGCCGAGGCTCGCCTTGCCGAGCGTCACGCCCCTGCGCCCGTGCAGGACGAGCTGCACGAGTCCGAACACCAGGAGGAGGAGCTCGCCCACGCCCAGGAGCACGAGCGGGAGCGTGAGCGCCGCGGCATCCGGCAGCTGCGCCTGGCCGAGCACGAGGCCGGCGAGCATGACGGACCCGATGACCGCCGGAACCGCGAGCACGACCCACACGGTCGCGTCGAGCGCGAACGCGGCCGCACGCCGGCCCGCGGGCGCCGGCACGAGACCGAGCGCACGCGCGTAGGCGGGGTCGGGACGTCCGTCGGGACCGATGCCCGGGGTCGGCTCGTCGTCGACGTGCATCGTGATGCTCACATCGCTCCTCGGGTGCGCAGGGTACAGAGCCACCCAAGGCCATCGGGGCTGCACTGTCGATGGGGAGTGGTCACCATCCCCGACACAGCAGCGTACCGGGCGGACTACGCGCGCTGCGGCTGCGGGCCTGCGGCGAGCTCCCGGTCGTACGCCTCGCGGGCGAGGCGGTTGCGCTCGGAGACGGCGCGGCCGCGCGACGCGATCCAGCCGCCGAACCAGATCGGCACCTCGAGGGCGATGATGCCAGCGACGATCGCGAACGGGTCGACCCAGCGCTGCGCGACGAAGTCGTTCGCCTGGTCGAGCGTGAAGGTCCACGCCTGCACCGTGAGCAGCGCCGCGCCGATGTAGGAGAAGTACACGAATGCGCCGACCAGCAGGCTGAACACCGCGTAGCACCACCACGGGCCGCGGTTCACGATCAGCGCGAGCACGGCGAAGCCGACGAAGCAGGCGAGCACCGGCACCCAGAAGACGGGCTGGAGGAGGAACTGCGTGAACACCGACGACGCCTGGGCGACGTCCCCGCGTCCGAGGAGGATCAGGTAGGACACGCCGGCGTAGAGCAGGGCGAACACGACCGTGCCGATCAGGGCCACGAGCACGCCGAATCCGCGGTTGCTGCGGACCTTCGGCGGCGTGGGGGCCTGCACGTACACGGTCTGCGGCGCGGGGGCCGCGACGGCGGCCGGGGGCGCGAGGTCGGGCTCGGGGGCGAGGGTGGCGGCGCCTGCGGCTCCCGTGGCGACGGTCGCGGACGGCACGTAGGTCTCGCGGCGCACCGCGCCTGCAGCGATCGGCTCGGGCACGTCGCGGTCGCCGACGTCGTCGGGGTCGGATGCCACGGGCACGGCGTTCGCGCGTTCCACGGCCTCGTCGAGCCGGCTGGTCGACGCGGGCTCGGGCTCCGCGACGACGGGTTCGACCACGGCGGGCTCGGCCGCGGCGGGCTCCGCCTCGTACACGTAGTCGGGCTCGGCGTCGGTCGCGTCGGCATCCGCGGCGGTCGTCGTCTCCGCATCGGCGGGGACTGCGGCTGCCCCGGACGTCGACGTCATCGCCGTGTTGTCGGCCTCAGGGGTGTCGGATGCCGCGGCGGGGTCCGTGAGCGCGTCGGCGGGCTCGTACGCGGCCGTGTCCGCCGGGTCGGTCTCGCCAGGACCTGCCACCTCCGCGCGGTCGTCCGCCGCGTCGGGGTCGGGCCGCTGTTCCGGGTCGGATCCGGGAGTCGTGCTGCTCATGATCGCGCTCCTTCCGGGCGCCGTCGCACCCGCGATGCGCTCACTGTAGCAACGGCGGTCGCGCCGGCCGCGGAGCCGCGCGGGCGCGCGGGAGACGAGGGCGGCCGCTCGCGGCATCCGCTCGCCCGGCCGGGGAGCGACCCCGGGTACGACGAAGGGCCCCGGATCGCTCCGGAGCCCTTCGGTCGTATCGGCGACTAGCTGTAGTTGCCGGGGGTGAAGTCGTCGCTCGAGAACGCGTCGAAGTCGACGAAGCTGAGGTCTCCCTCGGCGAAGGCCGCGTCATCGGCGAAGATGCGGTTCGGGTACCGCTCCGCCTTCGCCTCCTCGGTGGCCTCGACCGCGACGTTCCGGTACTTGTTCAGACCGGTGCCCGCCGGGATCAGCTTTCCGATGATCACGTTCTCCTTCAGGCCGACCAGCGGGTCGGACTTGCCCTCCATGGCGGCCTGCGTGAGCACGCGGGTCGTCTCCTGGAAGGACGCGGCCGACAGCCACGACTCGGTCGCGAGCGAGGCCTTGGTGATGCCCATGACCTCCTGGCGAGCCGACGCCGTCTTCTTGCCCTCGGTGAGCGTGGCGCGGTTGATCTCGTTGTACTTCGAGCGGTCGACGAGCTCGCCGGGCAGCAGGTCGGTGTCGCCGTGGTCGACGACGGTGACCTTGCGCAGCATCTGGCGCACGATGACCTCGATGTGCTTGTCGTGGATCGGCACGCCCTGCGAACGGTAGACGTCCTGGACGCCGTCGACGAGGTGCTTCTGCACCTCGCGGACGCCCTTGACCCGGAGGACCTCCTTCGGGTCGACGGTGCCGACGATCAGCTGCTGGCCGAGCTCGACGTGCTGGCCGTCCTCGACGAGCAGCGTCGAACGCTTGAGCACGTTGTACGCGATGGGCTCGTCGCCGTTGTCGGGCGTGAGGATGACCTTGCGCTGACGCTCGGTCTCGTCGATCGTGATGCGACCCGGGGCCTCGACGATGGGCGACGCACCCTTGGGGGTACGTGCCTCGAAGAGCTCCTGCACGCGGGGAAGACCCTGCGTGATGTCGTCGGCCGAGGCCGAACCACCGGTGTGGAAGGTACGCATCGTGAGCTGCGTGCCGGGCTCGCCGATCGACTGGGCCGCGATGATGCCGACGGCCTCGCCGATGTCGACGAGCTTGCCGGTCGCGAGCGAACGGCCGTAGCACTTCGCGCAGACGCCGACCGCCGACTCGCAGGTCAGCACCGAGCGGACCTTGATGGTCTCGACGCCGGCACCGAGCAGCTTGTCGATGAGCACGTCGCCCACGTCCTCGCCGGCCTCGGCCACGACCTCGCCCTTGGCGTTCACCGCGTCGGCGGCGAGGCTGCGGGCGTAGACCGCGTTCTCGACGTTCGGGTCGCGGACGAGTTCGCCCGTGGCATCCGTCGTCGCGATCGCCAGGTCGAGCCCACGGCCGGTGCCGCAGTCGTCCTCGCGGATGATGACATCCTGCGAGACGTCGACGAGACGACGCGTGAGGTAGCCCGAGTCGGCCGTACGGAGGGCCGTGTCGGCCAGACCCTTTCGGGCACCGTGCGTCGCGATGAAGTACTCCGCCACCGACAGCCCCTCGCGGTACGAGGAGATGATCGGGCGAGGGATGATCTCACCCTTCGGGTTGTTCACGAGGCCTCGCATGCCGGCGATGTTGCGCACCTGCAGCCAGTTACCACGAGCACCCGACGTCACCATGCGGTTGATGGTGTTGTCGGTCGGGAAGTTCTCCTGCATGGCCTTGGCGACCTCGTCGGTGGCCTTCGTCCAGATCTGGATGAGCTCCTGGCGGCGCTCGAGGTCGGTCGTCAGACCCTTCTCGAACTGCGACGTGACCTTCGCGGCCTGCTTCTCGTACTTCGAGACGATCTCGCCCTTGTTCGGCGGCGTCAGGATGTCGGAGAGCGCGACGGTCACGCCGGAACGGGTCGCCCAGCGGAAGCCGGCGTCCTTGATCCGGTCGAGGGTCGCGGCGACCTCGGTCTTCGGGTAGCGCTCGGCGAGGTCGTTGACGATCGCCGAGATCTGGCCCTTCCCGGCCTGCTGGTTGAAGAACGGGTAGTCGACCGGCAGCGCCTCGTTGAAGAGCGCACGACCGAGCGTGGTCTCCATGAGGAACGGCTTGCCCGACACGAAGCCCTCGGGCTCGTCGCCCTCGGCGAAGTGCAGCCCCTCGAGGCGGATCTTCACCGTGGCGTTGAGGTCGAGCGCGATGTCACCCGGTCGGTTCTGGTCGAACGCGAGGATGGCCTCGGCGATCGACGAGAACGCGCGACCCTCGCCGGCTGCGCCGGGCTTGTGGGTCGTCAGGTGGTGCAGGCCGATGATCATGTCCTGCGTGGGCAGGGTCACCGGACGGCCGTCGGACGGCTTCAGGATGTTGTTCGACGCCAGCATGAGGATGCGGGCCTCGGCCTGGGCCTCGACCGACAGCGGCAGGTGCACGGCCATCTGGTCGCCGTCGAAGTCGGCGTTGAACGCCGCGCAGACGAGCGGGTGCAGCTGGATGGCCTTGCCCTCGACGAGCTGGGGCTCGAACGCCTGGATGCCGAGGCGGTGCAGCGTGGGCGCGCGGTTCAGCAGCACGGGGCGCTCGCGGATGATCTCCTCGAGCACGTCCCACACCTGCGGGCGCGAACGCTCCACCATGCGCTTGGCGGCCTTGATGTTCTGCGCGTGGCTCAGGTCGATGAGGCGCTTGATCACGAACGGCTTGAAGAGCTCCAGCGCCATCTGCTTGGGCAGGCCGCACTGGTGCAGCTTCAGCTGCGGACCGACCACGATGACCGAACGGCCCGAGTAGTCGACGCGCTTGCCGAGCAGGTTCTGGCGGAAGCGACCCTGCTTTCCCTTGAGCATGTCGCTCAGGGACTTCAGGGCGCGGTTGCCGGTGCCCGTGACGGGGCGACCACGACGGCCGTTGTCGAACAGCGCGTCGACGGCCTCCTGCAGCATCCGCTTCTCGTTGTTCACGATGATCTCGGGAGCCCCGAGGTCGAGCAGGCGACGAAGGCGGTTGTTGCGGTTGATCACACGACGGTAGAGGTCGTTGAGGTCGGAGGTCGCGAAGCGGCCGCCGTCGAGCTGGACCATCGGGCGGAGCTCCGGCGGGATCACCGGCACCACGTCGAGCACCATCGCGGCCGGCGAGTTGCCGGTCTGCAGGAAGGAGCTGACGACGCGGAGCCGCTTGATCGCACGGATCTTCTTCTGGCCCTTGCCCTCGGCGATCTGCAGGCGGAGGTCTTCCGCCTCGGCCGCCAGGTCGAACGCCTCGAGGCGCTTCTTGATGGCCTCGGCGCCCATGTAGGCGTCGAAGTACATGCCGAAGCGGTCCTGGAGCTCGTGGAACACCGAGTCCTCGGGCTTGAGGTCGCCGACCTTGAGCGTGCGGAAGTCCTCCCACACGCGCTCGAGGTGCGCGATCTGCTCGTCGGCGCTCTTGCGGACGCCGGCCATCTCCTTGTCGGCGGCGGCCTCGGCGCGCTTCTTCTGGTCGGACTTGGCGCCCTCGGCCTCGAGACCGGCGAGCTCCTCCTCCTTGCGTGCCATGAGCGTGGCGATGCGGGCATCGCGCTGGTCGCCGATGGTCTTGATCTCGAGCCGGAGCTCGTTCTCGAGGCCGGGCATGTCGGCGTGACGACCCTCGTTGTCGACGTCGATCACCATGTAGGCGGCGAAGTAGATGACCTTCTCGAGGTCCTTCGGCGCCATGTCGAGCAGGTAGCCGAGGCGCGAGGGCACGCCCTTGAAGTACCAGATGTGCGTGACGGGGGCGGCGAGCTCGATGTGGCCCATCCGCTCACGGCGCACCGAGGACTTCGTGACCTCGACACCGCAGCGCTCGCAGACGATGCCCTTGAAGCGCACTCGCTTGTACTTGCCGCAGGCGCACTCCCAGTCGCGGGAAGGTCCGAAGATCTGCTCGCCGAAGAGGCCGTCCTTCTCGGGCTTGAGCGTGCGGTAGTTGATGGTCTCGGGCTTCTTGACCTCGCCATACGACCAACGACGGATGTCGTCGGCGGTGGCCAAACCGATGCGAAGCTCGTCAAAAGTGGTTGCGTCGAGCAATTTCTCTCCTAGAAAAATCTCAGTCGTCGTTCTGGCCGGGTTCAGATCTCGTCGATGTTCGACGACTCGAAGCGCGCGGAGATGTTGATGCCGAGCTCCTCCGCTGCGCGGAAGGCCTCGTCATCGGTGTCTCGCAGCGAGACCGCGGTGCCGTCGGCCGAGAGGACCTCGACGTTCAGGCAGAGCGACTGCATCTCCTTCATGAGCACCTTGAAGGACTCGGGGATGCCGGGCTCCTGGATGTTCTCGCCCTTGACGATCGCCTCGTACACCTTGACGCGGCCGAGGATGTCGTCGGACTTGATCGTGAGGAGCTCCTGCAGCGCGTAGGCGGCGCCGTAGGCCTCGAGGGCCCACACCTCCATCTCACCGAAGCGCTGGCCACCGAACTGCGCCTTCCCACCGAGCGGCTGCTGGGTGATCATCGAGTACGGGCCGGTGGAGCGCGCGTGGATCTTGTCGTCCACGAGGTGGTGCAGCTTCAGGATGTACATGTAGCCGACCGAGACCGGGTACGGGAAGGGCTCGCCGGAGCGACCGTCGAAGAGCTGCGTCTTGCCGGTCGAGTCGATGAGGCGCTCGCCGTCGCGGTTGGGGAGCGTCGAGTCGAGCAGACCCGCGATCTCCTCCTCGAGGGCGCCGTCGAACACCGGGGTCGCGACCTTGGTGCCGGGGGCGGCCTCGTGCGCGTCCTTCGGGAGCTTCTTGGCCCACGCCGGGTTGCCGTCGACCTTCCAGCCCTGCTTGGCGACCCATCCGAGGTGCGTCTCGAGCACCTGGCCGAAGTTCATTCGGCCGGGGATGCCCAGCGGGTTCAGGATGACGTCGACGGGGGTTCCGTCGGCCAGGAACGGCATGTCCTCGACCGGGAGGATCTTGGAGATGACGCCCTTGTTGCCGTGACGGCCCGCGAGCTTGTCGCCCTCGGTGATCTTGCGCTTCTGGGCGATGTAGACGACCACGCGCTGGTTGACGCCCGAGCCGAGCTCGTCGTCGCCGTCCTGCGAGTCGAACACCTTCACGCCGATGATCGTGCCCTGCTCGCCGTGAGGCACCTTCAGGGACGTGTCGCGCACCTCGCGGCTCTTCTCGTTGAAGATCGCGCGGAGCAGGCGCTCCTCGGCCGAGAGCTCGGTCTCGCCCTTCGGCGTGACCTTGCCGACGAGGATGTCGCCGGGGCGGACCTCGGCGCCGATGCGGATGATGCCGCGCTCGTCGAGGTCGGCCAGCAGGTCGGGGCTGACGTTGGGGAGGTCACGGGTGATCTCCTCCTTGCCGAGCTTCGTGTCGCGCGCGTCGACCTCGTACTCCTCGATGTGGATCGACGAGAGCACGTCGTCCTTCACGAGGTTCTGGCTGAGGATGATCGCGTCCTCGAAGTTGTGACCCTCCCACGGCATGAACGCCACGAGGAGGTTCTTGCCGAGCGCGAGCTCGCCGTTGTCGGTCGCGGGACCGTCGGCGATGACCTCGCCGGCCTCGATGCGCTCGCCTGCCGAGACCACCACGCGGTTGTTGTACGACGTGCCCTGGTTGGAGCGGTCGAACTTGCGCAGGTAGTAGGTCTGCGTGCCGCCCTCGTCGAGCTGCACGGTGACCGAGTCGGCCGACACCTCGGTGACGACGCCCGCCTTGTCGGCGGTGATCACGTCACCGGCGTCGACGGCCGCGTAGCCCTCCATGCCGGTGCCCACGAACGGCGAGTCGCTGCGGAGCAGCGGCACCGCCTGGCGCTGCATGTTCGCACCCATGAGGGCGCGGTTCGCGTCGTCGTGCTCGAGGAACGGGATGAGCGAGGTCGCCACCGACACCATCTGGCGCGGCGAGACGTCCATGTAGCCGATCTCGTCGGCGGGGAACAGGTCGACCTCGCCGCCCTTCTTGCGGGCGAGGACGCGCTCCTCCTGGAAGTGGCCGTCGGCCTTCAGCGGCGCGTTGGCCTGGGCGACGATGTAGTCGTCCTCCTCCATCGCCGTGAGGTAGTCGATCTGCTCGGTGACCTTGCCCGAGACGACCTTGCGGTACGGCGTCTCGATGAAGCCGAACGAGTTGATGCGCGCGAACGACGCGAGCGAGCCGATCAGGCCGATGTTCGGGCCTTCAGGGGTCTCGATCGGGCACATGCGGCCGTAGTGCGACGGGTGGACGTCTCGGACCTCGACGCCCGCGCGGTCGCGCGAGAGGCCGCCGGGGCCGAGCGCGCTCAGGCGACGCTTGTGCGTCAGGCCCGCGAGCGGGTTGTTCTGGTCCATGAACTGCGACAGCTGCGAGGTGCCGAAGAACTCCTTGATCGCGGCGACGACGGGTCGCACGTTGATCAGGGTCTGCGGGGTGATCGCCTCGATGTCCTGCGTGGTCATGCGCTCGCGAACGACGCGCTCCATGCGGCTGAGGCCGGTGCGCACCTGGTTCTGGATGAGCTCGCCGACCGCGCGGATGCGGCGGTTGCCGAAGTTGTCGATG
This sequence comes from Agromyces sp. 3263, assembly GCF_031456545.1. Classification (NCBI taxonomy): domain Bacteria; kingdom Bacillati; phylum Actinomycetota; class Actinomycetes; order Micrococcales; family Microbacteriaceae; genus Agromyces; species Agromyces sp. 3263. The sequence goes on along the minus strand of NZ_JAVDUV010000001.1, from coordinate 2,590,311 downwards.
TCGTCGACGTCGAGGCGGATGTCGACCGCCTTGCCGCCGCGGCGACCCGCGATGGTGGTGCGCTCGTCGTGGAGGGCGACGAGGTACTTGATCGTGGCGACGATGTCCTGCACCGTGAGCACCGAGTCGGTCAGCGGAGCCTCGAGGCCCAGCTTGTTGTTGATCTTGTACCGGCCGACCTTGGCGAGGTCGTAGCGCTTCGGGTTGAAGTAGAAGTTGTCGAGGAGCGCACGCGCGGCCTCGGCGGCGACCTGCTCGCCCGGACGGAGCTTCCGGTAGATGTCCTTGAGCGCCTCCTCCTTGGTGAGGATGTTGTCCTTCTCGAGGGTGAGCGCGATCGACTCGTAGCCGGCGAACTCCTCGAGGATCTCCTCGCTCGTGAGGCCGAGGGCCTTGAGGAAGACGGTCACGGACTGCTTGCGCTTGCGGTCGATGCGCACGCCGACCTGGTCGCGCTTGTCGATCTCGAACTCGAGCCATGCACCACGGCTCGGGATGACGCGAGCCGAGTAGATGTCCTTGTCGGAGGTCTTCTCGGGGGTGCGCTCGAAGTAGACGCCGGGCGAGCGGACGAGCTGCGACACGACGACACGCTCGGTGCCGTTGATGACGAAGGTGCCCTTGGGGGTCATGAGCGGGAAGTCGCCCATGAAGACGGTCTGCGTCTTGATCTCACCGGTGAGGTGGTTCATGAACTCGGCGTTCACGTAGAGCGGGGCGGAGTAGGTCTTGCCCTTCTCCTTGCACTCGTCGATCGTGTACTTCGGCGGCTCGAGCTCAGGGTTGGTGAACGAGAGCTGCATGGTCTCGCCGAGGTCCTCGATCGGGGAGATCTCCTCGAAGATCTCCTCGAGGCCCGTGTGCTCGGGCAGGTCCTGGCGGCCGGCCTCCTCGGCCTCGGCGACGCGTGCCTTCCACGCGTCGTTGCCGACCAGCCAGTCGAAGCTCTCCGTCTGGAGTGCGAGCAGGTCGGGCACGGTGAGGGTGTCGGTGACCTTTGCGAACGAGAGGCGGCTTGCACCGCGTCCGTTCTTGGGGGTGGGCGTGGTCGCGTTGCGCGCAGCAGCCAAGTGAATAACCTCCATCGGCCCCGTCGGGCCGGTTCACTGTCGGTAGCGGAGAGTGGAACCCCTCAGACGTTTGCGGATGCACGAGGTCTGGAACCCCGGCACGCGAAGCCGACCGCAATATGAAGGCATGGTGGGTCTGGGAGCGCAAAGGTCAACTATATGTCAAACGACGCGCCATGTCCAGCGAGATTCTTGATTTGTTCCGGGATCTCCGGTATAACCACGCGGACGCCCCGCCGATTCCCGGTTCCGGCAGGGAGATCCGGCGGCGGTCGGCCCGACCTCTCGCGATTCGCGCGGCCGGATCGGGCAGCTCGAGCGGGCGCGGACGTGGCACGATGCAGGCATGTCGCACCCCCGCATCGAGTTCGAGGCCGACGTCTTCTCGCCGACGGGCCTCACGCTCCTCGTGGAGGGCACGGCCCAGTCGCACGTGGATCCGGGCGATCCGACGAGGCTGTTCTTCGAGTACATGCGGCGCCTCGGCCACGTGCTCGACGCCGTGGCGCCGGCGGGCGAACCGATCCGGGCCCTCCACCTCGGCGGCGGCGCGATGACGCTGCCGCGCTACGTCGCGGCGACCCGGCCGGGGTCGCACCAGGTGGTCGTCGAGCTCGATCCCGAGGTCGCCGCCACCGTGCTCGACCGGCTCCCGCTCCCGCCCGGCGAGGACATCGAGCTCCGGCTCGCCGACGCCCGCGATGCGGTCACCGTCCTCGCGACGGCGACGGAGCGGCCGGCCCTCGACGCGGTGGTGGTCGACGTCTACGAGGGACTCGATGCGCCGTCGTTCGTGGACGAGCCGGCATTCCTGGGCGGATGCCTCGCGCTCGTGCGCGCCGGCGGCATCGTCGCCGTGAACGTGGCCGATGCGCCCGGCCTCACCCGCCTGCGCGCGCAGGCCCGCGGGTTCGCCCGCGCGGACCCCGCCGCGGAGCTGCTCGTCGCCGGCGACCCGGCGGTGCTCTCCGGCGCAGAGGAGGGCAACGTGCTCCTGGTCGCCGCTTCCGGCGGGCTCCCCGACGGGCTCGCCGACCGGCTCGCCGCGGCCGGGCCGTTCCCCGGCGCGGTGGTCACCGGCCACCGTCTGGACGCGGCGCTCTGGGGCGCCTGCTGAGGTGACGTGCGACGCGGTGGCGGATGCCGAGGCGCCGCGCCCCTCGCTGCAGGCGGGTAGCGTGGCATCCGTGCCAGACCTCGAACGACGCCTCTCCGTGAGCGGCCATGTCGCCCGCCTCGAGGAGTCGCGCTCGGTGCCCGGGTCGTGGACGCTGTACGTCGACGGCACGCCGCAGTCGCACGTCGAGGTCGAGCGCCCCGACTGGCTCGGGTTCGAGTACGTCCGGCGCATCGGGCACGCCATCGACCTCGTGCGTCCCGACGGCGCGCCGATCACGGCCGTGCACCTCGGCGGTGGCGCGCTGACGCTCCCCCGCTACGTCGCCGCCACGCGGCCGGGCTCGCGCCAGCAGGTGGTCGAGCTCGAGAGCGAGCTCGTCGACCTGGTGCGCGAGCACCTGCCGCTCCCGCGCGGCGCGCAGGTGCGGGTGCGGCACGGCGATGCCCGCGAGGTCCTCGCGAAGCTGCCCGCGGGCCTCGACGGCGCGGTCGACATCGCGGTGGTCGACATCTTCTCGGGCGCGCGCACCCCCGCGCACGTGACGAGCGCGGAGTTCTACGGGCTCCTCGTGCCGCGCCTCGCGCCCGGCGGCATCGTCGCCGTCAACGTCGCCGACGGCGCCGGCCTCGCGTTCGCGCGCTCGCAGGCCGCGACGCTCGCGCACGTCTTCGCGCACGTCGCGATCGCCGCCGACACCTCGATGCTGAAGGGCCGGCGGTTCGGCAACGTCGTCATGTACGCCTCCCACGACGAGCTGCCCTTCGCGGGCCTCCCCCGCCGGCTCGCGAGCGATCCCGCTCCGGCGAAGCTCGTCGACGGCGCCGAGCTGCACCGGTTCATCGCGGGCGCGCCGGTGGTGACGGATGCCACGGCGGTGCCGTCGCCGCCGCCCGCGCGCTCGATCTTCCTGTCCAAGCCCGGTCGCTGACCCGGCCGGCGACCGGCGGGCCGGCGTCGCAACGCTGCGGTCAGCTCGAGCGGCGCACCACGCTCGGCGCGCTCTCGTTCCACACGCGGTCGAGCGCGGTGAGGACGTAGCGGTACGTCGATCCCTCCGCGGCCGAGGCGTCCGTCCAGCGCTGCACGACGCCCGACTGCGCGCGGACCGTCGCGAGCAGGTTGGCGGCGTCCTCGACGTCGATGGCCCCGGTGCCGCCCTCGACCCGGTACACGGCGAACGAGGTGGCCCGCAGGCTCGGCGGCGCGGCATCCGACCACTGCAGCTCGACGCCCGCGTCGGTGCGGGTCGCCCTCGTGAGCACGGGCGCGCGCACGTCGGTGGACGGCAGCCACTCCATGGCGGGCACGATGGCGGGGTGGGCGTAGTGGTCGGCGAGCACGCGCGACATCGAGCCCTGCGGGTCGGCGGGCACGTGCTTCGCCGAGAAGTACACGTTGCCGTGCACCGGCGTGCCGGCGTCGTCGATCCCCCGGTCGAGCGTCAGGTGGTTCGAGAGCTCGGCCGGGTCGGTGAACACGCCCGACGTCACCTTGTAGAGCGCCTCGCCGATGTAGAGATGCGTGCGGGATGCCGCGGCGACCCCGGCCCACCACGGCACGAGCTTCGCGTAGTCGGCGACGGCCAGGCCGATCTGCCAGTACACCTGCGGGTTGATGTAGTCGAGCCAGCCCTCGAGCACCCACTTCCGGGTGTCGGCGAACTGCAGGTCGTAGGACTGCGAGCCGCCCGTGTCGGACCCGAGGGGGTCGGTCGTGCGGTTCCGCCAGATGCCGAACGGGCTGATGCCGAACTTCACCCACGGCTTCAGCGCCTTGATGCGCTCGGAGATCGAGTGCACGAAGGTGTCGACGTTGTGGCGGCGCCACTCGGCGACGTCGGCGAAGCCGGCACCGTGCGCGGCGAAGGTCGCGGCATCCGGGATCACCTGCCCGGCCACCGGGTAGGGGTAGAAGTAGTCGTCGAAGTGCACGCCGTCGAGGTCGTAGTGCTCGACCGAGTGCAGGATCGCCTGCTGGATGTGCTCCTGCACCTCGGGCAGGCCGGGGTCGAAGTACAGCTTGCCGCCATACGCCCAGACCCAGTCGGGGTGCACGCGCGCGGGGTGCTCGGGCACGAGCTGCGTGGGGTCGGCCTGCATCGAGACGCGGTACGGGTTGTACCAGGCGTGCAGCTCGAGGTTGCGGCGGTGCGCCTCGTCGACGATGAACGAGAGCGGGTCGTAGCCCGGATCCTCCCCTTGCACGCCGGTGAGGTACTGCGACCACGGCTCGAGCGGGCTTGGCCAGAACGCGTCAGCCGTGGGCCGCACCTGCACGAACACGGCATTGAGGTGGAACTGCTCGGCGACGTCGAGCCAGTGCAGGAACTCGGCGCGCTGCTCGTCGGCGGCGAGGCCGGTTCGACTCGGCCAGTCGATGTTCACGACCGACGAGATCCACATCGCCCGCAGCTCGCGCTTGCGCGGGGCGAGTGCCGCGCCCGCGGCGGAGCCGGCGCCTTCGGCGTACGCGGTGCCGGGCGCGAGCGTGCCGACGGTGACGGTGAACGCGGATGCCGCGACACCGGCGACGGCCAGGGTGAGGAAGTCGCGGCGGCCGAGTCCGCTCGGCGTCGGGTCGTCATGTGTCGTGGCGTCGAGGGGCATCGTCGATCCTCCAAGGTCGGTATGGAAGATACTTCCACGCGATGCCCCGTTTGTGAAGAGTTGCTTCCGCACGCCGGGCTGCGGGCGGGCGACGGGCCGCCTCACGCGTGGCGGAAGCGGACCTCCTGGCCGGGCCGCAGCTGCGCCACCGCGTCGAGCGAGGCCGGCGCGACCACCGCGACGACCGGGTACCCGCCGGTGACCGGCCGGTCGGCGAGCAGGATCGTCGGCCGTCCATCGCCCGCGACCTGCATCGACCCGGGCACCGTCGCCTCGCTCGCCAGCTCCCCCGATCGGCGGCGCGCGAGCTCGGGCCCGAGCAGCCGCGCGCCGATGCGGTCGGCCTGCCCGGAGAGGCGCCAGGCGGACTCGAAGAGCGTCGCGGCCGCGGCATCCGTGAACCAGTCGGCTCTCGGCCCCGGCAGGAGCGAGAGCGTGACCGCCCCGTCGGGCGGAGGGAACGCGACGTCCTGGTCGACGACGGGCACGGATGCCGCGGGCTCCGCACCGATCGCGAGCACCTGCCCGGCGGCCACCGGCTCGGGCCCGAGGGCGGCGAGCGTGTCGCGCGAGCGCGAACCCAGGGCGGCGGGCACGTCGAGTCCGCCGCGCACGGCCAGCACGTAGCGGATGCCGCGTGCGGCGACGCCGACCTCGAGCACGGCACCGTGACGGGCGCGGGTCGCCGTGTAGGGCGGCACCGGTCGCCCGTCGAGCGTGACGGGCCCCCACGCCCCGGTGACCGCGAACCATGCCTCCCCCTCGAACCGGCCCCGGAACCCGCCCACGGCCAGCTCGAGCGCCGCGGCGCCGTCGGGATTGCCCACGAGCCGGTTCGCGAGCGCCAGCGCACCGCGGTCGAGCGCACCGGATGCCGCGACGCCCAGGTGCGCGAGGCCCGGCCGCCCGAGGTCCTCCACGAGCGCCGAGGCGCCCGGGTGCTCGACGCGCAGGCGGGTCATCCCGCGTCGACCGCCTCGAAGCGCACGCGACGCCCGGGCGCGAGCACCGCAGGGTCGGCCGACTCGGCATCCCAGAGCGTGGACGTCGTTCGCCCGATCAGTCGCCAGCCGCCAGGACTCTGGCGCGGGTAGACGCCGCCGAAGGCCCCGGCGAGCGCGACGGACCCAGCCGGCACCCGCGGGCGCGGCGCGTCGAGCCGCGGCACCTCGAACGGCCAGTCGTCGCTCACGAGGTAGCCGAAGCCCGGCGCGAAGCCGATGAACGCCACCCGCCAGTCGATCGAGGTGTGCCGGGCCACCAGGGCCTCCGTCGAGACGCCCAGCAGCGCAGCCGTCGCGACGAGGTCGTCGCCGTCGTAGGAGACCGGGATCGTGACCGGCGACGCCGCGGCGCCCGCGACCCGCGATCCCGCCTCGGCGGGGATGCGCCGCACCCAGGTCGCCGCGGACTCGAGCGCCATGCGCGCGGGATCGACGGCGACGAGGATCGTGCGCGCGGCCGGCACGAGCTCGACCACGCCCGGCTTCGGGTCGGCGGCCAGCGCGTCGTGCAGCGCGAGCACCTCCTCGAGCGAGTCGCACTCGACCAGCAGGGCCGCGTCGCCGCTCGGCAGGAGCCGGCGGGTCATGCGAAGGCTCGGATCTCGACGCGGGCGGCCTCGAGGGCGGCGCGGACGGCGCGCGCCATCGCCACGGCGCCCGGGGTGTCGCCGTGCAGGCAGAGCGAGTCGGGCGCGAGCTCGACACGGCTGCCGTCGTCGGCCGTGATGCCGCCGGTCTCGGCGAGCTCGAGGGCGCGGTCGGCGGCCGCGGCCGGATCGTCGACCACCGCGCCGGGCTCCCCGCGCGGCACGAGCGAGCCGTCGGCGACGTAGCCCCGGTCGACGAAGGCCTCGCGGGCGAAGCGGAGCCCCGAGGCATCCGATGCGCGCTCGAGGGCGCTCGACGGCGGCCCGAGCAGCGGCAGCGTGGCGTCGTAGCGGGCCACCGCCTCGGCGAACGCGTGCGCCGCCGTCTCGTCGACCGCGAGCCGGTGGTAGAGCGCGCCGTGCGCCTTCACGTAGCGCACCCGAGTGCCCGCCGCACGGGCGAGCCCGTCGAGCCCGCCGAGTTGGACCAGCAGCTCGGCGGCGAGCTCGGCCGGACTCGTGTCGAGCGCCCGTCGTCCGAAGCCGGCGAGGTCCCGGTAGCCGGGATGCGCGCCGAGCGCCACGCCGTGGCGAGCGGCTCGGCTCACGCTCTCCGCCATGGTCAGGGCGTCGCCGGCGTGGAAGCCGCAGGCGACATTGGCGCTCGAGACGAGGCCGAACATCGCCTCGTCGTCGCCCACGCGCCATGCGCCGAACGATTCGCCGAGGTCGCTGTTGAGGTCGATCACCGGCTCCATGCTCCCATTCTGCCGAAGCTGCGCGCAGACTGGAGCCGGGAGGGCGCATGCGCGAGGCGGCACGCAGCGGGCGAGACGGACGGCTGCAGCAGTCAGGGCGGAGCGGGCGGCGGCTCACGAGCGCGGCCGCCGTCGCGGCATCCGTCGCCTTCGCCCTCGTGATCACCGGATGCGTCGCGCCCGCGCCCGACCGCAGCCCCCTGCCATCGACGCCGCCGGGCACCGCAGCGCCGCCCCCGTCGACCCTCACCGCGACGCCGACGCCCACCGGACCTCCGCCCGTGTTGCAGCCCACCGGCGGTGTCGAGGTCATCGCCGAGGGACTGCAGGCGCCCTGGTCGATCCTCCGCCTGCCCGGCGGCGGCACCCTCGTGAGCGAGCGCGACACCGCGAACGTGGTCGAGGTGCTCGGCGACGGGTCGCTGCGGGTCGCGGCCACGGTGCCGGGCGTGGTGCCCGGTGGCGAGGGAGGGCTCCTCGGCCTGGCGTTCCGGCCCACCGACGGCGACGACCCCGACTTCGTCTACGCCTACTTCACCGCGGCATCCGACAACCGCATCGTGCGGATGCCGCTCACGGGCGCTCCCGGCTCGCTGGGCCTCGGGGCGCCGGAGGACGTGCTCACCGGCATCCCCAAGGCCGGCAACCACGACGGGGGCCGCCTCGGCTTCGGACCCGACGGGTTCCTCTACGCCACCGCCGGCGACGCCGGGAACCGCGACGTCGCACAGGACCCGAACTCGCTCTCGGGCAAGATCCTGCGCATGACGCCCGACGGGCGGCCCGCGCCGGGCAACCCCTTCGGCAACCACACGTGGTCGTTCGGGCACCGCAACCCGCAGGGCATCGCCTGGGACGCGAACGGCGAACTCTGGGCGGCGGAGTTCGGGCAGAACACGTGGGACGAGCTCAACCGCATCACCCGCGGAGGCAACTACGGCTGGCCGGTCGTCGAAGGCCAGGCCGGAGACCCTCGCTTCGTCGACCCCGTGCAGCAATGGCCGACGTCGGAAGCGAGCCCGAGCGGACTCGCGATCGTCGGCGACACGCTGTTCCTCGCCGCCCTCCGCGGCGAACGGCTGTGGTCGATCGCCCCCGCGACGTCGGGCGCCCCCCTCGCCGCGACGCCGTGGTTCACGGGCGAGCTCGGCCGCCTCCGCGACGTCACCGCAGGCCCCGACGGCGAACTGTGGTTCATCGGCAACAACACCGACGGCCGGGGGTCACCCTCCCCCGGCGACGACAAGCTCTTCCGGGTGCGCCTCGCACCCTCGTGAGCCGGGCCGACGGATGCCGCCGCGAAACGCGCACCCGTTCGGGGGTCACCACCTCCTGCCGCGCGGCGTTCCGCGGGATTATCCTCATCCCATGGCGGATCTCGAGCGGGTGCGACGGTGGGCCGACGCGCTCATCGCCCTGCACCTCGACCCCGCGGTCTGGAGCTTCGGCTTCGACAATGCGAAGAAGCGCGCAGGCCTCTGCAACTACACCGCGAAGCACATCTCGGTCTCGCGGTATCTCGCCGCCCGCTACGACGACGACGAGATCCACCAGATCCTCCTGCACGAGGTCGCGCACGCGCTCGCCGGACCCCGCGCCGGCCACGGAGCCCGGTGGGCGAGCATCGCCACGGAGCTCGGCTACGTCGGCCGTCGCACGCACGACGGCGAGGTCGCGCACGAACTCGCCCCGTGGGTCGGGCACTGCCCCGCGGGCCACGAGCATTTCCGCTACCGTGAACCCCAGCGCCCCCTGAGCTGCGGCCTCTGCCGTCGCGGCTTCGACCGGGCGAACCTCATCGTGTGGCGTCGTCGCGAGATCACGCCCGCGGTACGGCGGCGGGCCGCGAGCGCGGCCGCCGGCTGAGCGCCGCCTCGGCCGGGCCGCCGGAGCGCATGCCCGCCCGAGCATGCGTCGCACTCGAACCAGCGGATGCGGCATCCGCGACTGCCAAGGATGGTTCCATGCCCGTCTCGACCGTGTCCATCCCCATCGGACAGTGGTTCACCTCTGCCGAGGGCACGCGCTGGTGGTTCGACTCGGGCTCGTTCGCCCTCGACTTCGCCTACACCGGGCCGATGCGTGGTGCGCGGGAGGCCGAGCTGCTGCATTCGCCCGACGACCTCACCGCATGGATGCGCGAGCGGTTCCCCGTGGCGGTCGGCGCGGCCCGCTCCCGCGACCTGTTCGACGCGATCTCGCTCCGCGACGCGATCGGGCGCCTGGCTGTCGCCGCCGCCGAAGACGACGCACCCCGTGCGGCGGACATCGACCTCGTCAACCTCTATGCCGCCACGCCCGACATCCCGCCGGTGCTCGGCGGCGGCTCGCGGCAGGCCGGCCGCTCGGTGCAGACCGTCGGGCAGGCGCTGTCGACGATCGCCCGCGACGCCGTCGACCTGTTCGACCCCGCCAACACCGGGCGCATCCGCGAGTGCGACGGCGCCGACTGCGGCATGGTCTACCTCGACACCTCGCGCGCGGCCACCCGCCGGTGGTGCTCCATGCAGCGCTGCGGCAACCGGGCGAAGGTGCGGGCGCACCGGGCCCGCAAGGCGGTGCAGGCCGCGGCCTGAACCCGGGCGACCGGCCCGCCCTGGGCGGCGAGGACAGTGCCGTGGCGCGTCAGGCGCTGAAGACGCCGTCGCGCAGCTCGGGCACGACCTCGGCGGCATCCAGCTCGGTCGCGAAGCGCACGTCGGCACGGTACCCCTGCTCGACGAGGTCGACCGCGCTGCCCGACGCGCCGACGAGGTGGGTCGCCGCGTGCCGAAGTCCCTCGAAGGCGGCGCAGGCGACGGCCGCTTCGGGAGAGGTGTGGTCGATGCCGAGGGCGACGAGGGCGTCGACGATGGCGCCGACGGCCAGCTGGTCCTCGATCGCAAATCGGATGGGGTCGTCGGCGGGTGCCGCTCCGGCTCCGGCTCGGGCTCGGGCTGCTGAGCCGTGCGCACCCGACGACCGCTCGCCCGCGGCGACGATCGCGACCACGGTGCGCTCACCGCGCTCCTCCTGCAGCGCGAGGATGCGGCGGGCGACCGCCGCGCGGTTGCGCAGCGCGCCGGCGAGCACCACGACGCCGCGATCGGCGAGCGCGGCGGCGATGGCTCCGCCGTTCGGCGACGGCAGCACGACGGGCCCGTCGAGCTCGTCGTAAGCCTCGCGGCCGGTGAAGCTCGTCGGCGAGAGGGTCGGGCCCGGCTCGCCGCGTCGAGCGGCGACCGACCCGCCCAGCCGTTCGGCGAGCGCCGCGGCCCCGTGCGGGTCATCCGTCGGCCAGGGCGCCACGGGAACGCCGTGCTCGACCGCCGCCACCACCGCCGTCGTGAACGAGAGCACGTCGACCACGACCACCACGTGGGCGCCCGGCAGGATGCGTTCGGCGCCCGCCGCGCCCCAGTCGAACCGCACCTGGTACTTCGCCTGGCCGAACGGCGTGTTCGAATCACTCACCGGGTCAGGGTATCGCCCGGATGCCGCGGATGACGGCCCGCGTCGCGCGGCCCCGGCGCCGTTCCCGATGCAGAGATGGAGGAAGTTCCGGGCGGCGCGCCGCGGAGCGCCGGGCCGGCGCCGGCGTGTCCTCCACTTCTTCCTCCATTTCGGCGGGGCGGCGTGAGGCGGGCGGCGCGAGGCGGCGCGAGGCGGGCGGCGCGAGGGTGAGCGGCGCGAGGTAGGCGGCGTGAGGAGGCGGCTGCGCGGCGGGCGGGCGTCAGCGCGCGGCGCCGCCCATGGCGTCGTACGCCGCGAGCGCCTCGGCGTCGCTGGCCCGAGCGGAGGCACGCCGCGCGGCGTCGAGCGCGGCGACCGGATCGGGCTCCTGCCGGGCGATCACGAGCTGGCGCTCGGCCTCGGCGAGCCGGGCCCGGGCGTCGCCGCCGATCCGGCCGCCGCCGCGCTCGATCGCGGCGTGGGCCACCCGGACCTGGCTCTCGGCGATGGCGATCGCCCCGCCGAGCGCACCGCGGGCTCCGTCGAGGCGCCCCTGTGCGTTCCGCGCGGCCGCCCTCGCCACCTCGAGGCGGTCGCGGGCCGCCCGCAGCCGGTCGCGGTCGGCGACCGGGTCGACGCTGCCCACCGGTCGGCCGACGTCGCCGGGTGCGGCCTCCACCCGTTGGGCCCCGCCGGGCGTCCTGCCCGCGAGCACCGCCGAGGCCTCGCCGATGACCACGCCCAGGCCGGCCTGGGCGTCGCGGTCCTCGGTGGCGTCTCGTTCCGCACGCGCGGCGGCGAGGTCGGCGTCGAGCGCGGAGGCGGCGTCGTCGGCCGCCGCCTCCGCCGAGGCGAGGTCGGCCTCCGTCCGTTCGACGACGGCGAGGTCGTGGTCGGCGCGCTCGAGCCGGTCGGCGACGGTCGCGAGGGGCTCCGCCGCGGGCTCGGCGGCCGCGATCCGGCGATCGGCCTCGGCGAGCGCGGCCAGTGCCTCGGCGAGGGCCGCGTCGGCGCGCCCGGCAGCAGCGAGCGCCGAGCGCACCGCCGTCGGCGCGAACCGTTCGACGAGGCGCTCGAGGGTGGCCGCGGCATCCGTGCGCCGTCGCTCGATGCGGGCGACGTCCTCCCGGAGCGCCGCGAGGTCGGTGCCGGCGCCCCGTTCGAGGCGGCGGCGGGCGGCGAGCCCCGACTGCGCCGCCTGGAGCGTGCGCAGGGCGGAGTCGCAGAGGTCGACGATGTGCGCGCTCCACCGGCGCCGGTCGGCGGCCGACTCCTGCTCGGCGTCGTCGAGGCGCTGCTGCAGGAGGATCGCCTCGCGGAGGCGGGAGCCGGCGGTCTCGAACGCCGTACGCAGCTCGCGGGCGGCGGCGGGACCGAACTGCGCCTCGGCGAAGGCGATCTCGCGGTCGGCCTCGCGCACCGCGGTGTCGGCCTGCACGATGAGGCCCTTCGCTCGCACCTCCAGCTCCCGGCCGGACTCGAGCGCGGCGCGCTCCCGGCGCACGCCGAGCCGGCGCACGCCGACGACCCCGCCCGCGATCACGAGCGCGGTCGTGCCGAAGACGACGAGCGACGGCAGCCACCACAGTGCTTCGCCCATGTGGCGGAGTCTAGGACGTACGGGTGCGACGCGGCTGGGACCACGGCGCAGGCTGCGCGTCGGCCGGGCGGGCGCCGTGAATCCGGTCACGGTGCTTTGCCGTGGCATCCGCTGGCCATACTCTCGGCTCATGCGGGTCCTGCTGAAACTCACGCTCGATTGCCCTCCGGATGCCGCGTGGCGGGCGCTCCGGAGCCCGGCCGTGCTGCGCGAGGTCGTCGCCCCCTGGCTCGACTTCTCGTCGCTCGAGCACGGCGGCCTGCCGACGACGTGGCCAGAGGGGCCGCATCGCGTGCGGGCGCTCGCGTTCCGCCGGTTCCCGGCCGGCGAGGAGGTCGTCGACGTGAGCTACCCGGGCGGCCTGCCCGCGGGCGTGCGGATGCTCCGCGACGGCGGCGGCGCGCTGACCGGCCCGCTCGCGGTGTTCGACCGCTGGGATCACCGCATGGCGGTGTCGGAGCTGCCCGACGGGCGCACGCTCTACCGCGACCAGCTGCGTGCGCACGCCGGCGCCCTCGACCTGGTGGCGTGGTACCCGACGTGGGCGTTCTGGCAGTGGCGGGGCCTCCGGCTCCGGCAGCTGGCCCCGACGTGGTCGTTCGACCCGCCGGGCACCGCCGACGCGCAGGCCGCCGACGCCGCGGCATCCGGAACCCGATCGGAGGCGACCGCATGAACGACTCGATCGGCTCACTGCAGCTCTCGGACTGGCGCCGCCGGGTGTTCGGCCTCTACACGGGCGTGCGCCAGCTCAGCGTGCACGACCCCGCCGAGGGCCACGAGCTGTGGCTGTCGGGACGCGACGAGCTCTTCGCGGGGCATCCGCAGTCGCCGCTGCTGCCCGACGACCGGGCGCGCTTCACCGGGCTGACGGTGTCGCGCTACGACCCCGACTGGCGCTTCGAGCTCGAGGTGCGCCGCCCCGACGAGCCGGTGCGGATCACCGTCGACAGCGCGTCCGACGGCGCCATCCCGTTCTCGCTCGTGGGCACGGTGCGCATCCCCTACCTGGGCACGCTCGATGTGTGGCGGCTCACGACGTACGGCGGCGGGCTGTTCGTCCCGGTGAAGGACGCCCTCGCCGGCGTGCCCGGCGGCACCTACGGCGGCGGGCGCTACCTGCTCGACACGGTGAAGGGCGCCGACCTTGGTCCGGGCTCCGACAGCGACTCGCTCGTGATCGACTTCAACTTCGCCTACAACCCCTCGTGCGCCTACGACCCGTCCTGGTCGTGCCCCCTCGCGCAGCCGGGCAACACGCTCGGCGAGGAGGTGCCGGTCGGCGAGCGGATGCCGCGCTGAGCGGCCGCGCACAGGGGGCGTGCAGCGGCATCCGCTACAGTGGGTGACGGTGTGCGCGACGAACGCGCCGCCTGCGTCGTAGAAACGCTTCCGGGCAGGGCCTCATCAGAGGGCGCCCGATGATTCTCATACGGCGAACGGATGCGCCGACCGGCGCCTTCGCCACTCTCCCACCGACGGGTCCGAACCGCCGCCGAATGCGGCGCCATCCCGTGCGGTGCGCTCTGCCCCGAAAGGCACCAGTGACCGACACCACCTTCAGCACGCTTGGCGTGCCCGCTCCGATCGTCGCGGCCCTCACCGCCGACGGCAAGACCACCCCGTTCCCGATCCAGGTCGACACCCTGCCCGACACGCTCGCCGGACGCGACGTGCTCGGCCGGGGCAAGACCGGCTCGGGCAAGACCCTCGCGTTCTCGATCCCCATGGCCGCGCGCCTCGGCGGATCGCTCGCCGGCGGCAAGCGCCGCCCCGGCCGCCCCCTCGGCCTCGTGCTCGCCCCCACGCGCGAGCTCGCCACCCAGATCGACGCGGTGCTCGCGCCGCTCGCCGCCGCCTACGGCATGAAGACCACGACGATCTTCGGCGGCATCAACCAGAAGCGCCAGGTCGACGCGCTCCGCGCCGGCGTCGACATCGTCGTCGCCTGCCCCGGCCGCCTCGAGGACCTCATGAAGCAGGGCTTCGTGACCCTCGACGCCGTCGAGATCACCGTGCTCGACGAGGCCGACCACATGGCCGACCTCGGCTTCCTCCCCGTGGTCACCCGCATCATGGACAAGACCCCGCAGGGCGGCCAGCGCCTGCTGTTCTCGGCCACCCTCGACAACGGCGTGGACAAGCTCGTCAAGCGCTTCCTGCAGAACGAGGTGCTGCACTCGGTCGACGAGGCCACCTCGCACGTCGCCGCCATGACCCACCACGTGTTCGAGGTGGACGACGTCGACGCGAAGAACGACCTCGTGAAGGCGCTCGCGTCGGGCACCGGCCGTCGCATCCTCTTCATGCGCACCAAGCACCACGCGAAGAAGCTCGCCAAGAAGCTCACCGACCAGGGCATCCCCGCCGTCGACCTGCACGGCAACCTGTCGCAGCCGCAGCGCGACCGCAACCTCGCGGCGTTCTCCGACGGCTCGGCCCGGGTCCTGGTGGCCACGGATGTCGCGGCGCGCGGCGTGCACGTCGACAATGTCGAGCTCGTCATCCACGTGGACCCGCCCATGGAGCACAAGGCGTACCTGCACCGTTCGGGCCGCACCGCCCGCGCCGGCAGCGAGGGCGACGTCGTCACGATCTGCCTGCCCGCGCAGAAGCAGGACCTGAAGACGCTGCTCCGCAAGGCCGCGATCACCGTGACGCCCGAGCGCGTCACGGCGAACTCGCCGTCGGTCACCTCGCTCGTCGGCGATGTCGCCCCCTACGTGAAGCCGGCTCCCCGCGCTGCGGTCCAGCCGCAGGGCGGCGGCCGCTCGCAGGGCGCGAACGCCCAGCGCAAGCGCGCAGCGCGCGACGAGCGCAGCCCGCAGAGCGGCGCCTCGCGCGGCTCCCGCGGCGGTCGCGGCACCGGCCGCAGCGGCGGGCAGGACGACCTCGCCCCCGCGACGCCGCGCCGGGACCGCTCCGGCCGCCCCGCCGAGGCCAAGGCGCACGCACCCAAGCAGGGCGCGGGCCACAGCCGCGGCGCACAGGCCACGGGCGCACAGCGCGGGGCATCCGCCCGCCAGGGCCAGGGCAAGCAGCCGCTTCGCGTCGGCAGCCTCGTGTCGCCCGCGCGCACCAACCGTCGCGCGCAGGGCTGACCCTCCGCACCACGTGCCGAAGGCCCCGCCGCCGACCACCGGGTCGACGGGGGGCCTTCGCCGTCTCCGCGGCGGACCTCCTCGCCGGACACGCGCTGCTCGGGCGCTCAACGCAAGGGCGTATCCCACGATTTCGCGTCCCGCGCGCCCTGGCTTAGCCTTCTCGCATGAGCACCGAAGTTGCTGCCGAGGTCGTCGTCCGTCCCATCCGCGATTCCGACGTGGAGGCGCTGGGGCGCGTCCACGCCACCTGCTGGCACGAGACCTACGACCACCTGATCAGCGCGGCGGCCTTCGAGCACCTCTCACCGCGGCGCATGGCGGAGCTCTGGAACCACTACGCCGAGCGGGGCGAGGAGTACCAGCAGTTCGCCGCCCTCGTCGACGGCGAGATCGTCGGCTTCGTCGGCTCGGGTCCCGCACGCGACGAGAACCCACCCCGGGAGCGCGAGCTCTACTTCATCTACCTCCTCGACGCGTACCACGGCACCGGCATCGGCCAGAAGCTGTTCGACGCCGCAGTGGGCGACGACGCGGTGTACCTCTGGGTCGCCTCCGACAACCCCCGCGCGCACCGGTTCTACGAACGCAACGGCTTCGTGCTCGACGGCGCCGACCAGCACGTGCCGTTCCTCGGCGAGGAGATCCACGAGGTGCGGTTCGTCCGCTGACGCGGCACGAACGCGCGTCGAATGACGGGCGCGGCGACCCCGGCGGTCGCGTTACGGTGATGCGATGAGCGTTCCCGTGATCCTCGACGTCGACACGGGCGTCGACGACGCCCTCGCCATCCTCTTCGCCGTGCGGCATCCGGGCATCGACGTGCTCGGCATCACGTGCGTCGCGGGCAACGCCTCGCTCGCGCAGGTCGTCGACAACACGCTTCGGGTGCTCGACGCCGCGGGCGCGCCCGACCTGCCCGTCGCGGCCGGCGCCGCGCGGCCCCTGCTCGAGCCGCCCCGCTCCGCCGGCCACGTGCACGGCCTCGACGGCCTCGGCGGTGTCCCCCTGCCGCCCACGGAGCGGCGACCCGAACCCGTCGGCGCCGTCGAACTCCTGCGCCGGCTCATCCTCGAGCACCCGACGCCCGTCACGCTCGTGGCCCTCGCCCCGCAGACGAACCTCGCGTTGTTGCTGCGCACCTACCCCGAGGTCGCCGGCAACCTGGAACGGATCGTGTTCATGGGCGGCTCGGCCAGCGTCGGCAACGCGACGGCCGTGGCCGAGTTCAACGTGTGGCACGACCCCGAGGCCGCCGCCATCGTGCTCGACGCGAACGTGCCCGCCTACATGTACGGGCTCGACGTGTTCAACCGCGTCTCGGTCGGGCAGGACCTCGCGGCCGCGCTCGAGCACGGCGACGACCCGCTCGGCCGCGTCGTGGGCGCACTCCTCGGGCATCGCATCGCCCTGTCGGCCGACGAGCAGGAGGAGTACACCGGGCTCATCGGCGACGCCGGCGCGGTGTGCTCCATCGTCGACCCGCTGGCCCTCCGCACCGAGGTGCGTCCGGTGCGCGTCGAACTCGCCGGCTACGGCCGCGGGCAGACGCTCGTCGACCTGCGCGAACGTCGCGGCGAAGACCTGGTACACGGGCTCGCCGACGAGTGGGCGAACGTCGAGGTCGCCCTCGAGGTCGATGCGACGCGGCTCACGCGGCTGTTCCTCGAGACGCTCGGGCTCGCCGGGCGCTGACTCAGCGCAGTGCGCCCACCGACGCGAGCGCCTGCTTGACGAGGATGCCGCGCCCGCCCTCCATCTCGGCGGCGATGCTCTCGGACACCGCCTCGACCGGGGTCATCCACGTGACCTCGAGGGCGTCCTGCCGCGGCTCGCACGTGCCCGTGACGGGCACCACGTAGGCCAGCGACACGGCGTGCTGGCGCTCGTCGGAGAACGGCGAGATGCCGGGCAGCGGGAAGTACTCGGCCACGGTGAACGGCACGGGGCTCGCGGGCAGCAGCGGGAACGCCATCGGCCCCAGGTCCTTCTCGAGGTGGCGGAACAGGGCGTCGCGCAGCGTCTCGCCGAACATCACGCGGCCCGACACGAGCGTGCGGGTCATCTCGCCGACGGCGTTCGCCCGCAGCAGCACGCCGACCTCGGACACCTGCCCGAGCCCGTCGACCCGAACCGGCACCGCCTCGACGTAGAGCAGCGGAAGGCGGCCCCGGATCTCGGCGAGCTCGAGGTCGGTGAGCCAGCCCGGGTTGGCGGGCGGCCGCACGACGGGCTCGTCGTCGGGATTCCAGTCCGGGTCGGGGGTGCGCACGCTCATGCCTCGATTCTGCCCCACGCGCCCCCGCTTCCCCCGATGCGTCGAGATCTCGTCTTCGGTGCGCGCAGGGGCGGGTATTCGCACCGAACACAAGATCTCGACGCGAGGGGGCGGGCGAGTGGCGGGCGAGGGGCGACGGGTACGCTCGAAGGCGGGCGTGCGGCATCCGGTGGCTCGCAGCATCCGCCGCCCGGAGCGGAGGACCCATGCCCGAGGTGCGCGTCGACGACGAGGCCGTGCTCTGGTCGGCGTCGGCCGCCGATCGGGCGGGCCGTCCGCTGCTGCTCCTGCTGCACGGGTACAACTCGAACGAGGGGGACCTGTTCGGCCTGACGCCGTACCTGCCGCTCGAGCCCGCCATCGCGTCGTTGCGCGCACCGCTGTACACCGGGTACGGGCACGCGTGGTTCCCGCTCCTCGCCGAGGGCGCCGAGCTCTCGGTCGAGGGGGCGGATGCCGCGACCGACGCGATCCTCGACTGGCTCGACCGTGCCGCCCCCGGCGCCGGACCGATCGGCCTGCTCGGCTTCTCGCAGGGCGGTGCGATGGCCCTCGAGCTCCTGCGACGGGCACCCGAGCGATTCGCGTTCGCGGTGAGCCTCGCCGGGTTCGCGCTGCCCGGCGAGCGCGACGGCGACGAGCGGATGTCGCAGCTCGCCCCCCACGTGTTCTGGGGGCGCGGCACCGTCGACGGGGTCATCCCCGTGGCATCCGTCGCCCGCACGCAGGCGTGGCTGCCCGCGCACTCGACGCTCGACGAGCGCATCTACGAGGGCGTCGGCCACTCGGTGTCGGACCGCGAGCTCGCGGACGTCGCGGCGTTCATCCGCGCCCGGTTCGCACCGGCCGCGTAGCGGTCGTCACCGAGCGGCGGGCGCCAGAGGCTCAGACCCCCGAGCCGCCTCCGCCGCCGCCGGCCTGGCGCGCGGCGCGCTCACGGTCGCGGTCGGCGACGCGGATCTTCTCGGCACGCACGGCGGCCTGCGTGGCCCGCTCCTGCACGAGCCACTGCGGCGGTGCCACGAGCAGCGCCTTGATCTCGGCCGTCGTGAGCGGCTCGGTGATGCCGCCGCGGGCGAGGCCCGAGTTGGAGATGCCGAGCTTCGCCGCCACGACGTTGCGCGGGTGCGGTCCCTCGCGGCGCAGCACCTGCAGCCACTCGGGCGGATCGGCCAGGAGCGCGTTGAGCTCGTCGCGGGTGACGTCGCCCTCGCGGAAGTCCTCGGGCGCCGCCTCGAGGAGGATGCCGAGCTTCTTGGCTGCGGTCTCGGGTTTCATCGACTGGGACTGGCTCACCCTCACACCGTAGCCCGTCACGCGGCATCCGCCCACCGGCCCGCGGCAGCGCGGCTGCGACGGCACCCGTCGGTAGGCTGTGGGGAGGCCGGGAGCGGCCGGATGACTGGACTGGGGGCGCCGTGACGCTGAGGCTGCGCTACGTGGCCGGGGTGAGCCCCGCGAAGTGGCTGCGCGCGTGGAACGAGCGACGGACCGATCTGCCGCTCGAGGCCGTGCGCGTCGAGGAGGCCGAGCAGCTCGCCGACCTGCGTGCGGGCGAGGCGGATGTCGCGTTCGTGCGCCTGCCCATCGATGATGCGGGTCTGCACGTCATCCAGCTCTGGGAGGAGCTCGCCGTCGCCGTGCTCCCGAAGGACCACCCCCTCGCCGAGGCCGAGGCGCTGACGCTCGCCGATCTCGTGCACGAGCCACTCGCGCCGGCGCAGCCCGACGCCGCGATGACCGTCGAGCTCGTGGCCGCCGGCACGGGCCACGCGATCCTCCCCCACGGCGTCGCGCGCCTGCACCACCGCCGCGATGTCGTGGCCGTGCCGCTGACGGATGCCGCGCCGACGCGCATCGCGCTCGTCTGGCGCGTCGAGCGCGACGACGCCGACATCCAGGAGCTCGTCGGCGTCGTGCGGGGCCGCACGGCCCGGAGCTCGCGCCGAGAGGGCGACGACGAGGACGCCGCTGCGCCCGCGAAGGCCACGGCCAAGGCCAAGGCGAACGCGAAGGCCGCGGCGGCTGAGAAGGCCAAGGGCGGGAAGGGTGCCGGCGGCAAAGCCGCGAAGGGCGGGAAGGGCGCGAAGGGCGGGAAGCCGGCTGGCGCGTCCCGCGCCAGCGGCCGCGCGTCGTCGGCCCGTTCGGGGCGCAGCGCGCGCAAGCGAGGCGGTCGCTCGCGATGAAGCCGTTCCTCTTCCTCTCGGCGCGCCCCGAGGTCGAGGCCGTCGGCCCCGAGTACGAGTCCGTGCGACGCGCCATGGGACTCGACGCCGGCCGGCTCGAGCACGTGCGACTCGACGTGGATCCCCTCGGCGACCTGAGGCTCGACGAGGTCGCCGGGGTCGTGGTGGGCGGCAGCCCGTACAACGTGACGACGCCCGAGGCGTCGAAGCATCCGGTGCAGCGCCGCGTCGAGGCCGACCTCGCACGCCTCGCCGAGGACGCGGTCGAGCGCGACCACCCGCTGCTGTTCACCTGCTACGGCATCGGGGTGCTGACGCGCGTGCTCGGCGGGGTCGTCGGCACGGAGCACGGCGAGGAGGCCGCCGCCGTCGAGATCAGCCTCACGCCCGACGGCGTCGCCGATCCGCTCGTGGGCGAGTTGCCCCGCCGCTTCCATGCCCTCGTCGGCCACAAGGAGGCCACCGAGCGGCTGCCCGCCGACGCGGTGCTGCTCGCGTCGTCGGCGGCGTGCCCGGTCCAGGTGTACCGGGTGGGGCGCCGGGTCTACGCGACGCAGTTCCACCCCGAGGTGTCCACCCACGACTTCGTGGCCCGTGCACAGGTGTACCGCCATCACGGCTATTTCCCGGCGAGCGAGCTGCGGGCCGTGAGCGAGCGGCTCGCCGCGGCATCCGTCACCGAACCGCAACGGTTGCTGCGCCGCTTCGTGGAGCTCGCCGACGCCTGAGCCGAGCGGGGCGGGCGCGGCCGCTCACGCCGGAAGGGCGGGCAGCGCGGGCGGCAGCGGATACACGCGCCGCAGCACGAGGCGCTGTCCGAGGGTCCACGTCACGGTGACGAGCAGGTAGAGCGCCGCCGCGAGCGGCACGAACGCCGCGATCACCGCCGTGACGAACTGGAGGAGGCCCACCACGCGGAGCATGGCCGCCGACCCGAGCACCGCGGCCGCGGCATCCGTCCCCGATGCGCCTTCGCCCGGGCGCGCAGCGGGTCCGTCCTGCGGCGTCGGCTGGGGGCGGAACGCCCGCCGGGTGAGCTCGCCGACGAGCGCGATCGCGCCGATCAGTGTCCCGAACACGAGCAGCGCACCGGGCGTGAGGGTGCCCGAGGCGATCGAGCCGGCGAGGCTGGAACCGAGCGGCACGCCGAGCAGGGTCTGCTCGAGCAGCGCGTTCGGATGGCCGGCGATCGTCGGCAGCACGAAGAGGGCGTAGATCACGCCGACGATGGGCGCCTGGATGAGCATCGGCAGGCAGCCGGCGAACGGCGACGCGCCCTCGTCGGCGTACAGCGCCATGGTCTCGCGCTGCAGCCGGTCGGGGTCCTTCGCGTGGCGGCGACGCAGTTCGGCCAGGCGGGGGGCGAGCCGGGCGCGCGTGCGCTCCGCCTTCGCCTGCGAGATGCCGACCGGGATCAGGGCCGCGCGCACGAGCAGCGTGACCAGCACGATCGCGGCGGCCGCGCTCGACGCGCCGGCGAACGGCGTGAGCACCGTGGCGAGGTGCATGAGGAGGGCGTGCGCCGCGTCGAGCACGGCGGCGACGGGCGGAAGGTCGTACAGGTTCATGAGGTGTCCTTGCGGTCGAGGGATGCGGGATCCGTCTGGCCGCGAGGGCAGGACCGTGCACGTGCGAGCGTCCCGCCAGGCGGGACGTCGATGGGCGATCGGTCGGGAGCTACGCGGCCGGGATGCCGCGCCCCGGCGCCCTGGGACGCGGGCGCCCGGCCGCATCGGGGTCGCTCTGCGCGAGGAGCCGGCCCGGGTCGGCGGTCTGCCGGAGCCGGGTCGCTGCGCCGCTCCGATCGGCGGCGACGAGGGCAGGGATGGCCCGCCATGCCGTGACGACGAGGGCGAGGGCCGCGGCACCGAGCACGCCGACCAGCAGCGCGCCGACATGCGCGTCGGACGCGACGGCCAGGTCGAACGCGGCCTGCAGCATGCGGAGCACGACGACGAACGGTTCGAGCACGTCGTCTCCTCTCGCTCCACGGGCGTCGCCGCCGATGCTAGCACCGCACGCCGCGCGCGGCCCCGGCGGCGGCCCCGAGACACGGACGAGCGGATGACACGTCGTCGCGTCATCCGCTCGTCATGGTGCTTCGAATCAGGTGGTGCGGCTGCGGTTCCTCGTGATCAGGCCCCAGATCAGCAGCACGATGATCGACCCGGCGATGGCGAGGAGCCACGTGCCGAGGTTCCAGAAGTCCTGGAGGCCCACTCCGAAGAGCAGGCTGCCGATCCAGCCGCCGAGCAGTGCGCCGACGACGCCGAGCAGCAGCGTGATGAACCATCCGCCGCCCTGCTTGCCGGGCAGGATCAGCTTGGCGATCGCGCCGGCGATCAGGCCGAGGATGAGAAATGCAAAGAAACCCATTCGTGCTCCTTCGTTCGGGGGTGCCCAACGAAATCACGGTATGCCGAAGCCGCGCAACCCCTTGAACGCCACTCTGGCGTATCGTATGCGGAGCGCTTCATCCGTTTCGACGCGTCCGGGCCGAGGGGGGCGCGCGGAACTGCGCGTGCGGGTCAGACCGCGGTGAACGTGAGGGTCTCGAGCACCCGCACCTTGCCGCCGCCCTTGGGGATCTCGAGCGTGGCGACGCAGTCGCCGGCGGGCGGATGCACGACCTGCGTGGTGCCCACGCCGTCTGGGCCGACCTGCAGCACGAGGGTCGTCGAGTAGACGATCGCGCCGGCCGCGGTGCACACCAGGCGGACCTGGTAGAAGTCGCGATTGTCGGCGCCCGCGGCGGTGAAGCTCACGCCGCCGTCGGGTGCGATCGCGACCGAGAACGGGCTCGTCGCGTTCGGAGCAGCAGGCTGGGGCACCGCGGCCGCGGTGCCGTCCACCGTGCCCGTCGCCGTGCCCGCCGTCGTCCCCGTCGTCGTGCCGGCCGTCGTCCCCGTCGCCGCGCCGGAGGTGGTCGCGGTCGTCGCGGTCGAGGTCGTCGCGACGGATGTCGTCGTGGCGACGCGGGCCCCGCTCCCCGCGGCGCCCTGCGCCGGCGCCCCAGTGAAGGCGGCGTCATCCGTGCGGAACCGGAAGGAGTCGAACGACTGGCCCGTGCCGCGCCCGAACACGCCGGTCTGCCCGTCGGCGAGCGGCGAGTTGTAGGCGTAGGAGGTGATGACCTGGCCGTCGAGCGTGATCGTCACGACCGTGCGCTTCAGCACCAGGTTGAGGCGGTAGTCGCGCCCGGCGACGAAGACCTTCGCGACCGCGGCATCCACGACCCAGCCTCCGCGGGGCGAGACGTGACCGACGACGATCCGCTTCCCGGTGACGTCGAGCGCGACGAACTTGAAGTCGTCGTTCGCGTACCAGTCGAAGACGATGCCGCTGTAGCCGTTGGCGGCGAGCACCGCCTCGACCTCGAGGTAGCTCATCGGGTCGAGTCGCACGCCGGTTCCACCGGGCGCCGGCGCGCCGCCCGCGGTGTAGCCGACGAGCGCGGCAGCGAGGCCGTCGACGCCCGGCATCCCCATAACCCTGCCGGGCGTCGACGACCACGTTCCTGCGACGGGGGTCAGGGCGGCGGATGCCCCGTCGAATGCCTCGGTGCGGTCGATGGTGATCGCGGGCGAGATCACCGTGAGCGCGATGTTGTCGAACCAGCCGCGCGCCTGCTGCGAGCCGAACCCGACGAGGCCCTTGTTGAGCGCGACCGAGTCGCCGTCGACGAGGCGTGGTGCGAACGTGTAGCTGAACGCGTTGCCGCCGTCGATCGTGACGGTGACGATGAGCCCGTTCACCACGACGTTGAGGTCGTAGTACTTGCCCGAGCGCACGCCGCCGGGCACCACGCCCTGCGCGTCGACCCACCACCCGCTCGCGTTCCGGTGCCCGATGACCATCTTGTTGATCGACTCATCGATGCCCGCGAACTTGAAGTCGAACGGCCCGAAGTAGTCGAAGACGATGTAGGCGTTCGCCTTCCAGCCGCCGGTGGCCTTGTCCATTGAGATCTTCGCCGACAGCTCGAAGTAGACGCTCTTGTAGGCGTCCGAGTACCAGACGGCGACGGCGTCGTTCGTGACACCCGCCGCGGTCACCTTGAGCACGCCGCCCTGCACCGAGAACGCGCCCGAGTCGGTGGCGAAGCCCTGGGTGGTGCCGTCGTTGAAGTCCGCGCCGCGCAGGGTGTCGCGACGTCCGCCCGGGATGTTGCCGGCCTGCGGGTCGGTCGGCCCGCCGGTCTGGGTCTGCCACTGTCCGTGATCGTGCTGGGTGATGAGCCCGAGCTCGCCGTAGGGCTCGCCGTTGCGGGCCGGGTCCTCGCCGGTGTCGGTCGCGCGCGTCGGGTCGGCGCCCTGGCTGCGCGAGAGGGCGTAGAGGAACTGCGGCAGCTGCGGCTCCACCTGGCGGCTCACGGTGGCGATGCCGAACGGCGCGAACGGCACGAGGTAGGTGTTGAACTCGCCCACCCAGTCGATCAGGCGGTCGCCGCCGGTGTTGCCGATGAGGATGTCGAGGCCGGCGCCGCCGTAGACGCGGTCCTGGTAGCTGGAGTTCACGCCGTCGGGCACGTCGTTCAGGCCGTTGTTCGTCGTGAGCAGGTCGTCGGCGTTGGAGAGGTCGTTGCCCCAGCCGCCCCAGATCGTGTCCTGACCGGTGCCACCCACCGCCCAGTCGTTGCCGAGGTCTCCGAAGAGCACGTCGTCGCCGTCGGAGGGCTGGTGTACGCCGATGAGCGGATCCAGGGTCGTGAACTGCGTGCAGTTGCCCTGGTTGTCCACGGCGATGCAGGCGACCACCCAGTTGCCGGAGAGCGCCTCGTTGTTCAGGAAGAACGGCCGCGTCCACGGGATGGCGCCGCCCTTCCAGACCGTGCCGTCTCCGTTGAAGAGGATGACGCGGCGGGGGTCGTACTCGTCGTAGAGCAGGAACTCGCCGAGGCGGATCTCGTTGTGGTTGTTCGAGTGCCACGCGTTCGTGTCGGCGCCGAAGTGCAGCACGTCACCCGGGTTCCACGGGTGGGCGAAGTCGATGAGCTCGAGCCCGATCGGGTCGCCGATCGGCGAGAAGTGCTGCGCGTAGCCGGACGTGGCGCCGACCCCGATGGCCTCGGCGCCCGAGATCGCGTCGTCGCCCGCGCCGCCGTGGATCCAGTCGCCGCCCCAGCCGCCGAAGATGATGTCGTCGGAGTTGTTCGCGTCGAACGTCGGCTGGTTCGCCACCTGGTGCTGGCTCATGTTCTCGTTCGGGCCGAGGTTGTAGACCGTGAGGTCGGCGGCCTTGACGAGCTGGCCGGCCACGTTGATCGTCGCGGTCTGCACCTGGCCCGGCGTGGAGATGGACTCGCCGAGCACATCGCCCTGGCTCGTCTTCGTGTCGGGGTCCACCTGGCGGAACTTCTTGATGCCGTAGAGCGGCTCCGCGTCCTCGTTGCAGACGGACGAGGAAGCGACGGAGCATCCGGTGTTCCGGCTCGTGAAGATGCGGCCGTCGTCACCGAGGATGCCGTCGGAGCCGGTGCCGCCCGAGATCCAGTCGTTGCCCCAGCCGCCGATGAGGTCGTCGTTCTGAGCGTCGCCGTAGATGACGTCGTGGTCGGCGCCGCCGTAGACCGTGTCGTCGCCGGTCTCGCCGTGCACCTCGTCGCGCCCGCCGATCTGCGTGGTCTTCCAGGCGCCGGTGGCCGTGTCGAGGATCGAGGAGCAGGTCGGTTGCGTCGCCGAGCCGTTGCAGTCGGCGCCGGTCGGGAGGCCGAAGTTCTGGGGCACGAAGTCGGGACCACCGACCGTGTAGTCGAGCAGGTGCACGCCGCGTACGACGAGGCGCTGGCTGCCGCCGATGTCGTAGTTGAAGGTGACGTAGTTCGGCTGACCGGCTTGCGTCTGGCCGATGCCCGACGTGTTCACGTCCGTGTGCTCGATGCCGACGATCCGGATGATGCGGCCGTTGTCGGCGACGATCGTGTCCGCGTCGCGTGCGTCCATGTTCACCGGGAGCGTGCCGTCGGCGAGGACACCGCCGTCGAGGCCCGGGACCGTCGGCGTGCCCGAGACCTGGTTGTTGATGCCGATCTGCGTGCCCGCACCGCCGAAGAGCAGGTCGGCACCGCGGTCGTCCTTCGGCCCGTACCAGGCGCCGGGCGTGGGCAGGCCGTCGGGGCGCAGGTCGGCGGTCACGAGGCTGAAGAAGTCGCTCGACCCGCCGACGATGTCGTCCTGGCCGAGGTTGCCGAAGATGCGGTCGTTGCCGGCGTTGCCCTCGAGGTAGTCCTCGCCGTCGGTCGCCGCCTCGAACGACGGCACGACCACGAGCACGCCGGTGGAGTCGCAGACCATCGCTCCCGGGGTGCCGACGCAGCCGAGCGGCGTGCGGCTCGCACCGACGTGCCAGGTGACCGTCGGGTCATCCGTCATCCTCGCGAAGGCGCTCTCGATGCCGCCGTCGCCCTGGATCGTGTCGTTGCCGAGCTGGCCGAGGATCACGTCGTGCGCCTGGCTGCCGGCCAGGTAGTCGTTGCCGAAGCTGCCGGCGCCCGATGTGCCCTCATCGAACGCGAAGGTGTGGAAGAGGTTCGTGACGTCGTACTCGGCCCACCACGGCGCACCGTCGGGGTCGCGGTAGGCGCGCGGCGTGCCGTCGACGAGGAGGAGGCCCGAGTTGTCCTCGCCCACCACGCCGCCGCAGGCGTTCACGCGATCGGTGCGGCTGTAGAGGAGCGTGCCGCAGAGGGTCTGGAAGCGCGGGCTCGTCCAGTCGCCGGGCGTGCGCACGAAGGTCACGTTGTCGCCGAAGAGGATGTCGTCGGCCTCGTCGCCGTCGACCGAGTCGTGGCCGGCGCCGCCGACGAGTACGTCGCGCCCGAGGCCGCCGAAGACGACGTCGTCGGAGCCGCGCTGCAGGTTGCGGCTCTCGATCGAGCTGATCGTCGAGATCGCGGTGGTCTGGATGCGCTGGAGGCGCGGGTCGGGGAGGTTCGGGTCGGCCGTGTTGGAGGCGGCCGGGCCGTTCTGCACGATCTCGCCGTGGTCGCCGAAGACGATGTCGTCGTAGGCCGACTCGGGGCCGCCGCCGAGCGTGCCGACGCCGTCGCCGAAGAGCAGGTCGCGACCGGCGACGAGCAGGTCGTCGCGCACCGGCGACGGGTAGGGCTGGATCGTCGTGCCGTTGTCGAGGTATCCCGCGCCCGTCACCGAGGGCTTCGGCGAACGGTCGCTGACCGGGATCTCGAGCGCCCTCGTGAAGAGGTTCGCGTTCATGCCCGAGTCGCCGTAGATGTGGTCGACCCCGCGGAGGCCGCGGATCTCGTCGTCGCCCGAGCCGCCGGCGAGGTGGTCGCCCGCCTGGCTGCCGATGATGAGGTCGTCGCCGAGTCCGCCGTAAGCCGAGAAGCCGACGGTCGGCAGGTTGGTCGCGGCGCGGTGGGCGAAGAGCCCGGAGGCGTCGATGATGTCGTTGCCCGCGTTGTCGTAGGGGTGCGCGAGGCCGAGCATCCACTCGTCGTCCTCGTTCTCGGCGTCGGGGATGTGCGTGAACGGGTCGAACGGCTTCGGGCCGAACTCCATGCCGAGCACGTCGGACGGGTGGCCCGAGTACCAGACGCCGTCCTGCGAGGTGTCGCCGTAGACGACGAGCGGCGAGTTCGGACCGGCCGTCTGCTCGAGGTCGCAGGCGACGCCGTCGATCGGGTTCACGAGGTTGCAGACGGTGATGGTGTCCCCGCCGATGCGGGGGCCGCCGTCGCGCAGCGGGTCGTACCCGGTGACGGTGAACAGCGGGGCGCTCCAGACCGCCGCCCCGGCGGCGTTCAGCGACACGGTGGGCTGGAACGCGACGTTCCAGAACGTCATGGTCTTGCCGTCGGCCGAGATCGACTTGATCGTGTACGCGCTCGGCATGCCCGAGATGCGCACCTGCATGCCGACCTTGAAGCCGTCGGCGGCGAACGAGCCGGCGTCGGTGCGGACGATGAAGTCGGTGTGCACCTGGATCGGCGCGGTGACCGTGACCTCCACGGGCTTCGCCACGTGCACCGTCGTCGCGACCGTGCCGAGCGGGCCGCCGTAGACGGGTCCGGACAGGTACATGACCGTGCCCTCGCCGCAGTGCGGGAACGGGTCGGCGTAGGGGCACGGCGCGTTGCCGAAGCCGAGGATCAGGCGCGTGAAGCTCTCGCCGGCGAGCTGGACGTGCTGCGGGCCGGTGCCGTACGGGTTGCCGACGACGTAGCCGCTGCCCGCGAGGGACGGCGTGAGGCCCCACGGCAGCCCGTCGAGGCGGGTGAGCACGAGAGCGGTGCCGGCCGGGGCGCCGGCCGTGGGCAGCGAGCGCACCATCGCGAACGAGTTCTGCACGGGCGAGTTGCCGCCGCCGTGCACGGCGGTGATGCCACCGTGCGGGCCTGGCACGAACACCGTCGGCGAACCGGCGACGGGGGCCGCGATGACGTCGCCGCGCTGCAGGGTGAGGGTCCTGCCGTCGGCGGAGATCGCCATGAGCCGCCACTGGCCGGTGAGGCCCTGGATCATCACGAGCTGGCCCACGACGAAGCCGTCGGCGGCCCAGCTGCCCGTCGAGCGGGTGACGGTGCCGCCATCGCCCGTGACGTTCGGCGTGATGACGACCGGGGTCGTCGTCGTCACCGGGACGTCCGTGCCGATGATCGTGCGCAGCGCCGTGCCGGTCGCCGCCGTTCCGCTGAGCAGCTTGAGGTACATGACCGTGTTGTCGGTCGTGTCGCCCGGATCGTCGTCGCCGAAGCCGACGACCTTCCAGAGGCCGGTCATGCCGCTGATCGTCACGGGCATGCCGACGAGGAAGCCCTGGGCCTTCCAGTCGAACGGCGCCTGCCGGCTGAGGCGGTGCGTCGAGCCGAATTGACCCGCGGATGCCCCGAGCACGACGGTGCCCGTGAGCTTCACCGCATCGTCGGGCTGCAGCGTGCCCTGGATGTCGAACCGGTCGTTGCCGACGCCGAGCATGAGGTTGAAGATCTCGATCGAGCTCTTCGCGCCGTTCGTCACGAAGCGGCCGTCGACGAACTGCACGGTGCCGTAGCTGATGCCGCCCGGGAAGACCTGCGGTTCACCGAAGGTCTGCCCCTCGGCGCCGCCGTAGCCCGCCCCGAAGTCGAGGCTCTTCGCCATGCCGAAGCCCGTGAGCGACGTGCTGTTCATGACCCCGCGGCCGTGCGCCTGGCTGGAGTCGTTGTAGATGTTCAGCATGTCGATCTGCTTGGTCTCGGGCGCCTGCGTCGCGATCGCGAACAGCGGGCCGTCCTGCTCCCCCGGCAGCTTGAGTCCGAGCTCGAGCGACCGGTCGGCGCCGCTGACGCCGCCCTCGACGGCGAGCGGGCCGCGCAGCTTCGACACGAGGTGTGTGGAGGCCGGGAAGATCTTCACGCCCTGGCGCTGGATCGGCTGACTGTACGCGACATCCGCCCGCAGCTCGATGACCTTCTCGGTCGCGTAGTCGTTGCCTGCCGCGACGAAGGTCACGACCGCGGCGATGCGCACGACGGTGAACTGGCCGCCCGAGAGGAAGGCGGCGAGGGAGTCGCCCGAGAGGCCGAAGGCCCGCAGCTCGAGCTTCTCGTCGTGCCCGGCGTTGTCGCCGCGGATCACCGCGATCTTCGCCCGGATGCAGGTGCCGCCCTGGCAGATCTCGACCCACTGTCCCTCGGCGAATCCGTCGGCGAGCCAGCTGCCCGAGAGCGGCCGTACGAGGCGCCAGGCGCCGCCGACGAACTCGGTCGTCGCGGTGCCGTCCCAGATGCCCGAGCGGGTGAGGAGGTTGATGCTCGAGCCGGTGCCCGAGCCGCAGCCCGCGACCGACGCGTTCAGCACGAGGCTCTTGCCGTCGGCCGGAACGCCCACGATCGTGTAGACGGTGACGCCGCACGAGGAGATGCGGATGCGCTGGCCGGCGACGAAGCCCTCGTCGACGAAGCTGCCGAGGTCGCTGCCGTTCGCCCGGGTGACGGTGTTGCCCGCGAAGCCCAGGTTGCCGAGGAACCGGCGGCTCGGGACGTCTCCGCCGACGACCTGGTAGCCGGCGGGGGTGACCGCGACGCCGCCGACCGAGACCACGTCGACGAGGCCGTCGGTGAGGAGCGCGATCGTCACGGTGCCGTTCGGCGCCTTCGTGAGCCGGATCGTGTACCCGTCGGTGCCACCGGGGATCGTGCAGGCCTCGTTGCCGCACTTGACGATGACGGTGTCGGTGCCGGTCGGGATGGACACGACGTTCGGGGTCTCGTCGTCGTAGACGAGCACGTCGGTGCGCTGCGGTCCGCTGCGGAGGTTCGGGAACGGGTAGGCGGCTGCGGCGGCCGGCGTGGTGAGCAGCGCGTCGAGCTGGTAGTTGATGACCGCTGTGAGCGCGTCGCCCGGGTCGGAGTTGTTGCGGGCGTGCACGATGATGCGCAGCGGCACGTTCCAGTTCGTCGAGTCGAAGCTCACGGCGTAGTAGGTGCCGCCGTTGCCGTCGGAGAACTGCTGCCAGCGCGCCGCGGGCACCGCCGAGAAGTCGAGGGTGATGAGGCGCTGGCTGTCGGCGTCCATCCAGATGCGCACCCAGATGGTGTCGCCCACGGCCGGCTTCTTCGCGAGCGAGAGCAGGATGTCGTCGGTCCGCTCGGTCGCGGCGCTGCCCTCGATGACGATGGTGCGTCCGTCGACCGTGCTGCCGCCCGGGGTCACCGGCACGGCGTAGACGCCCGGGGTGTCGTTGTCGTAGACCAGCGCGTTCACCTGGCGCACGGCCGCCCCGTGGAAGCGCAGGTCGTCACTGATCACCGAGTGCTGGATCACCACGATGCGATCGCCCTCGGCACGCGGGTCGTCGACCGCCCACAGGTAGACGCGCTGCGGGGTCTTCCAGTTGTCGCCGACGGTGGTGAAGGTGAGCACGACCGCGCGGCCGTTCTCGTCGACCACGACGCCGTTCACGACCTTGTGACGCTGGAACTCGCTGAACTCGTCGCACTGGCTGTCGGCGGTGCCGATGCAGAGCCAGACCGTGTCGCCGATGCCGTCGGCGAGCGGGGCGGGGTTGAGGTCGGCGCCATTCGCCTCCTGCGACGGCGACCACGCCGCCGAGACGGTCACGTAGACGTTCGCGGTGGGCTTCACGGCGAGCTCGACGGTGTAGTAGTCGTAGCTCTTCACGACCTCGGAGCCCGCCGCACCCTCCCGCACGGCCGTGCCGCCGGTGTGCTCGCGGATGACGACGATCCCGCCCGCGCCGGTGGCCACGTTGTAGGGCACGCCGTCGGTCGGCAGCCCGTCGTAGCCGGGGTCGTTCGGCGCCGTGACGAGGTGGTCGACCGCGCCCGAGAGCCCCTCGAGCTCGCGCGTCACGATGTCGGCGGTGACGTCACCGGTCACGCTGATCAGGTCGGAGCCGAGCCCGCCGATGACCCGGTAGGCCACCCCGTAGGCCGTCGACTGCACGAAGAACTGGTCGTCGCCCTCGAGCCCGTCGACCTCGACGATCTCGACGGTGGTGTACTTCACGTTGAGCCCGCCGCCGTAGATGGCCGTGTCGGTGATGGCGAAGTCGTCGGCGAACTCGGTGCCGAGGATGACGAGCTTGTCGAAGCCGGTGCCGCCGTCGACGTTCACGGGGGCGTTGACGTTGTACTGCACCTCGTCCTCGCCGCCGCCGGCGCGGATGTCGAGGGGACGCGAGGTCGAGAAGCCGAGGCCGATCACGGGCACCGCGACGCCGTTCGCATCGAGCGGGATGACGTCGTCCTCCCACATCGTGTGGTCGAGGTCGATGTTCGAGCCCGCGAGGTGGGTGAACGTGAGGTGCGCATCGGCGTTGTTGCAGACGTTGTCGTTGTTGTTGTCGAAGCGGATGTACCCGCCCGCGAGCACGCACTTGCCGTCGTCGGCGCCGTCGGCGGCGTCGGTCGGGAAGACGCCGTTCGCCGGGCGGTAGTCGACGTCGGTGAGTCCGCAGCCGGCGATGTTGTCGGCGTTCGCGTCGCAGACCGCGGCGATCGCGAAGGCCCGCACGACGAACAGGTCGTTGTGGTCGTCGCCGTTGAGCTGGAGCTCGGCCTGGTTCGAGTAGACCGTGAACCGGTCGTTCCCGGTGCCGCCGGTGGCGAGGAGCGGGGCGTGGGTGCCCGGGCTCAGCCAGCCGCGCGTCGTCGGCACCAGCGACGGGAAGGTGTCGGCCGGCAGCAGTGCCCCGCCGTCGGGCGCCGACTGCCCGTCGCGCTGGGTGCCGAAGATCTGGCCGATCTGGAACGTGTCGTTGCCCGCGCCGCCGTCGAGCGTGATCGTCGCCGTCGTGTCGTCGACGTAGAACGCGTCGTTGCCGCCCTGCCCGAAGACCGAGATGCGGCCGTTGATCGCGGTGTCGTAGTTGATGCGCTGCACGAGCGGGCTCGGCTCGTTGCCGGCGATGCGGTCGCGGTAGCTGCCGATACCGCCGTCGGCCGCCCCGGAGCCGGCCAGGAGGGCGACGAAGGCCGGGTGGTTCGCGAGCTCGGTGGGAGTGAGGC
The DNA here is from genome assembly GCF_031456545.1 of Agromyces sp. 3263. Taxonomy (NCBI): domain Bacteria; kingdom Bacillati; phylum Actinomycetota; class Actinomycetes; order Micrococcales; family Microbacteriaceae; genus Agromyces; species Agromyces sp. 3263. The sequence goes on along the minus strand of NZ_JAVDUV010000001.1, from coordinate 2,558,097 downwards.
ATCCGCTCGGCACGCCCGCGCTCAGGGCGAACGGGCTCTCGTCGTCGATGCACTTCAGTGCCCGCAGCAGGAAGATGTCGTCGGTCGCGGCGTTCGTCGTGGTGCCCGGCAGGTACCCGTTGTACGCGGCCGCGAGGTTGTCGGCGCCGTAGATCGCGAGCTCGTCGACGCCCGCGTCGGGGGCGCCGGTGTCGAGCACGTTGATGACGTAGTTGCGGATGTTGCCGTGGCTGCCGTTCGTGTACACGGCGTAGGAGTCGCTCTCGCCCTGGCCGTCGAGGTTCAGGGTGTGGCCGGCTCCCGTGCCCGTCTGCAGGCCGGTGGGGCTCGTCACGACGTTCATCGACTGGAGGTACCAGACGGTGATGCGGTCCTCACCGTCGGCGGTGCCCGAGGCGAGCGTCGCGTTGCCGTGGATCGTCGCCTTCGAGCCGAAGAAGATGTACCCGGGGTCGCCCAACTGCTCCTTGTTGAGCGCCGCGTTCGTCGTCTGCGCGAGGTCGAGGCCGCTCGGGTCGCCGAGGTCGATGAGGTCGACGTCGCTGCCGCCCCAGACGTTCGTCTGGCGGCCGGCGACCGGGTTCGCGGCCGACGGTGCGCAGGTGCCCACGGGGTAGCCGGAGGCGCCGCCGAGCGTGACCACGCAGTCGGCGATGATGCGGCCGCGCAGGATCATCGTGGTGCCGTGCTCGGGGTCGGGCACGGCGAGCGTCCCGTTCGTGTCGAGGTTGCCGAAGTCGCCGCGGAGGTCGATCGAGAGGTCGGCGAGGATCTGCGAGTTCTGGTGCAGCGTGATGTCGTCGCCGACGCGCAGCTCCACGCTCCCCTGCTCGGCGAACACCGTGCCGTTCGGGATGTCGCGCAGGTGGTCGGGGCTGTTGCCCGGCGCCGTCGAGTTGTCCTCGGCGAAGTTCGCGCTGCCGTTGCGGATCAGGTAGAGGTCTTCGTCGAACTCGGCCGACTCGCGCACCGTGATCCGGATGTTCCCCGCGGTCGCGTGGGCGAAGAGCAGGCGCAGGTAGCCGTCGGTCTCGGTGAGGAAGATGCCGGCGGATGCTTCGAGCGCGACGTCGTCGGCGAGAGCGGCGAGACCCGCATCCGAGGTGCCGTTCGCGTTGTTCGCGCAGTTCACGTTGGTGCACGCGAACGGCGAGTCGACGAGGGAATCGATCTCGAGGTCGTTCGCCGCGGTGCCGATCGAACCGTCGTGGGCATCGAGGTCGATCGTCTGGCCGATGACATCGGCGGCCGCGTCGTTCTGGGCGTCGAGGATCGAGCCGGCGCGGCTGCGGAGCGACACGTTGCCGGTCGAGAGCGAGTCGTCGCCCTCGGTGTGCACGATGCCGACCTGCAGGTCCCCGGCCACCTGGTCGATGAAGATGCCGGCGGTCTTGTCGTCGTCGGCGGCGGTGTCGTACGCGTCGAGGTCGCCGAGCGGCCCGCCCACGGCGTTCACCTGGATCTCGAGGAAGTCGCCCGGCAGGCCGATGCCGCCGACGCCCGAGACGCTGCCCGGCTGGCCGAGGAGATTGTCGCCGGCGTACAGGGTGATGTTGCGCCCGGTCACGTCCACGCCGTTCGGGGTTCCGGCCGCGCAGTCGAGGTCGTAGACGTCGACGCAGGTGCGGTCGTCGTCGGTGTCGATGACCCCGGCGTCGAGCTCGGCGTCGAGGATCATCCGGGGCGAGCGCAGGGTGACGTCGGCGTCGATGACGGCCTGGCCGCACGCCGTGGCGACGGCGCCGGTGCACAGCCCGGTCGCGTGGATGTGGCCGACGCGGAGGTCGCCCTTGGCGCTCTGCTCGACGACCACGATCGAGCCGTTGGTGAGCACGTCGATCTTGCCCGAGCCGTTCGTGACGCCGTGCGTCGCACCCGTCTCGTCGTCGGTCCACGTGGCGTCGACGTCGGTGGAGGCCGTCACGGTCAGCTCGGTCGCGGTGGACGGGTGGAAGATCGCGATGTTGTGTCCGGCGCGGATGTCGCTGAAGGTGTAGCTGGACTTCCGCGGGCTGAGGTCGGTGCCGAACGCGACGAGCACGACCTGGCCGCCCACGATGACGGGGGCGTCGATGCCGCCCGAGCATCCGGCGCCGTCGGGCCGGAAGTAGCAGGTGGTCGGCACGCTCTCGAGCACCGGGCCGCCCGGCAGGTTGTCGGGGGTGAAGATCTGCACGTTCACGTCTGCCACGAGTGCCGGGGCGATGCCCTCGGCGCTGTCGCGGAGGATGACGACGGCGTCGTGGCCGGCCTTGATCGACGCGATGACCGGGGCGAGCGGTGCGGTGTTCGCGACGAGCGAGTCGCGGCGGACCACGGTCAGGTCGAGGAAGAGGTCGACTCCCGCCTCGGCGTCGAGGTGGATGAGCTTGAGCGTCGCGGGAACGCCGACCTCGCCGGTGTGGGTGATCTGGTAGAGCACCAGGGTGATCGGCTGGGCGACGGTGCCGATGGAGCCGAGCTCGGAATCGAGGGTGACGCGGTTCGCGAAGAAGATCTCTGCGCCGGCATCCGCACCCCGGAGGATGGAGCCGCGGTCATTGGTGATGCGCAGGGAGCCGATGGTGTTGACGATGTCGCCGTCGATGGTGAGGTCGAAGCCGGTGGTCGCGGTGGTGCGGAGGCTCTCGATGACCACGTCGGTGGCGGGGAAGATGTGCTCGACTTTCCAGAACCAGAGCGTGGCCGGGGGCGCGTGCGGCCCGTTGTCGACCGAGACGTTGATGGTCGCCTCGGGCGTCGTGGTCAGGTGCGAGTTGAGCGTGTTGATCGACTGGCTCGGCGTGCCCGCCGTGCCCTTGATGAAGATCGCCTTGTCGGAGGAGTTGCGGGTGAGCAGCGTGTTCCACGTCTCCTGCATGTAGAACATGCCCTGGGTGCCGTGGATGACGCCGTTGCACGAGCTCGTGCAGCTTCCCGGGTGGTTGGCCTCGAAGAGCGCCTCGGGCTGCTCGTCGTAGAGGATCGGGTCGATCCAGATCGTGCCGCCGCCGATGGTGTCGCCGATGCCGAGGGCAGGCCCGAACTCGCTCGCCCGCACAGTGACGTTGTCGGTCTTGGCGATGATGGTGCCGCTCGCATCGACGATGAGGATCGGGTTCGGCTCGCCGAGCAGGTAGACGGTGGACTCCCACAGGATGTCGCGTGCCGGCGCGTATGAGAGCGTCGCGTCGGCGCTGCCGAAGTCGAACAGGCCGCCCGAGCGGTGCGCGTGCACGTACAGCTTCGAGAAGTACTGGTAGGCGGCGACGTGGAGGCCCGAGGTGCGCAGCACCGACTCGTCGGCGCCCACGACCGCGGAGGTGGTGCTGACGCTCACGTCGGCGCGGGCGTCGGTGTCGCCGCCGCCGCAGCCGCAGTTCGCGTTCGCGTCGGCCTGCAGGTTGAGGTTCTCGTGCGCGGCGCGGATGAAGATGTCGGCGCCCTCGACCGACGAGCCCGTCAGGAGACTGACCGTCGCCGTGCTGTTGAGCTTCACGTACGCCCCGGCGTCGGAGTCGGCGCCGAGGGCGTACGCGTCGGCGTCCGACCGGGCGATGCCGCGCGCCTCGAGCAGCGCGCCCTGGATGTCGCCGTTCGCGGCGTTCACGGTGTACTGGCGGCCGACGGCGGCCGAGAGCTGGATGTCACCGCCGAGGATGCTGCCGGTGCCGCCGACGGTCGTCGAGACGGATGCCGCGTGGTCGTGGCCGATCTGCACGCCCTGGCCTGAGTCGTCGTTGGCGTCGGCGTTGGTGCCGAGGCCTCCCGAGCCGGACGAGGCGTGGGCGGTCGCGTCGAAGCCCGCTGCCGCGTCCACGAGCACGGTGCGGTTGGCGAACAGGTCGCCGGCGACGAGGGTACGGACGTCGAAGCCGAGCTCGAGGTCGATGTCGGTGTCGGCGCCCGAGATGAGCCCGCCCGTGCGGTTGACGCCCTCGCCGTTCGCGGTGATGAAGCCGACGGCGGTGATCTCGATGTCGCTCGAGGAGAAGATCGAGGCGCCGTCGGCGACCGTGACCGTCACGGTGTTCACGACGTCGGCGTTGGCGTTCGCGGCGCCGAACCCGACGAACCCGCCGCCCTTGGCCACCGAGCTCACTGCGGCGTTCGCGTACGAGGTGCCGTTGACCTTCACCGAGCCGCCACGGAGCGTTCCGCCCTGCACGTCGACGGTCACCGTGGGCCGCACGTCGACCTCGGAGAACACGTCCTTGAAATCGAACCCGCCACCGCCGATGCCGGTCGAGGTGGCGCTCGGCACGCCGTTCACGGAGCCGTTGAGGTCGGCGAGGAGCGCGCCCGGGCCGCCGACGCCGATGAGCACGTGCGGGGCGCCGACGAGGGCGCCGCCCGGCAGGTCGAGGTACAGCTGCTGGGTTCCGGTGCCGCCCGAGACGGTGGCGATGCCCTCGTCGACGAGGCGGTGCGTGCCGAGCTTGTCGACGAGTCCCGTCTGCACGGTGCCGGCGGCGTCGAGGAGCTGGAACTGCGTCCCGTTCAGCACGTCGATGAAGTACATGTTCCCTTCGACGAGTCCGATCGACTCGTGGCCGACGCGGCGCAGCCGGTGGTCGGCCTTCAGCCCGGCGACGGAGGTGTCGGGCACGAGGGCGATGATCTGGATGTTCGTGCTGCACGGAGTGTTGTTGTCGGCGTTGTTCGGTCCGCCGGGAGTCGGGTCGTAGGTGCCGATGCCCGCGTGGCACGCGGAGTCGGCGAGGCGGATCATGTGGTCGCCGGCCCCGAAGCCGCTGATGTTCTCGAGCACGATCCACACGTGCTGTCCGTTGAAGAGGCCGCCGATCGCCGGGCCGCCCGTGACCGTGTAGATCCACTCGGAGTCGTCGATCGCGCCGTGGCTCGGGGCGTAGATCGTGTTCCACGAGGCGGTGTGGCTGATCGCGCCCGAGCTCTGGTCGAGCTTGCCCGCGCCGTCGGTGTGGATGTCCACGAGGCTCGACTTGAAGTCGATGGTCGCGGGCGCGTGGTACACGACGGCGCGTCCGTCGAGGCCGGCGGTGCTGCCGACGGTGAAGATGCTGCCCCCGGTGACGTCGGGGTTCACGAGCGAGACGACGGTGCTGCCCGCCTGCGTGAGCGGCGTCGTCGAGAGTCGCAGGTCGAACTCGTCCACCGCGTAGACGTAGTAGGCGTTGCCGCACGTGAGGCCGCTGACCGGAAGGGTGCCGAGGGCGCCGCCGCCGTTGCAGTTGTAGACGACCTTGTCGCCCGTGCGCAGGTTGTGCCCGCCGGGGAAGTGGAGGGTGGCGGTGGCGACCGAGACGATGCCCGCCGCGTTGAACTGCACCCCGAGGCGCAGGGTGTTGTCGTCGACCTTGATGACGCCGTAGGTGCGGCCGTCGCCGAGGCCCGCGATCGCGTTCGGGTTCGGGATCGTGCCGGCTTCGACGTCGGGGTCGGTGGATGCCGGTGCGCTGTAGGTGATCGTGCTGCCGGTGTCGATGCCGTGCGGGAGGGCGAAACAGATGGTGTCGGCGCCGTTGCAGTTGATGGCGAGGATCGTGCCGTCGGAGAGCGTGGCGAGCGCAGCGCCGTGCCGCGCCGTGAGCGAGAGGAGCCCGCCTGCCTGTGCGAAGCCGCCGGTGACGGTGGACGAGACGACCGGCTTGTCGACCGACTTGGCAGTGAAGCCGGCGGTGATCGAGATGAGGCCGCCCGTGGTCGCGTTGGCGAAGGAGTCGGCGTCGGTGAGCGACTGTGCGAGCACGGTGAGCGTCTGCGTCGCGGTCACCTCACCGCCGCCGAGCCTCGCCGAGACGGTCGGTGCGGTGTTCGCCTCGGCCGTCGAGGCATTCACCGCGAGGATGCCGGCCGAGAAGCTGTCGACGCTCGCGTTGGTGGCATCGTCGCCGATGGCCTTGACCTCGATGACGAGGGCGCCGGCGTCGCCGACCTTGCCCGCCGCGGCATCGATGTGGGTCGTGCCCACGTCGCCGTCGAGCTCGGCCTTCGTGACGGCCTGGTCGATCGCCGTGGGCGAGACGGTGCTGATGCTCACGCCGCCGGCCGCGATGCCGCCCGAGACGGCGGTGGCGCGGTTCACCGAGTGTGCGAAGAGCGTGAGCTTCTGGGTGATGCCCGACATCTCGGCCGGGTCGCCGACGACCGCCGCGGTGACGGTGGCGTTGGTGATCTTCGCGGTGGCTTCTCCGCCGTTCACTCCCGCGAGCCCGGCCGCCACCGCGTTGAGCTTGGCGTACACGGTGTTCGTGCCACTGGCCTCGACGGTGAAGTTGCGTGCCGCGATGACGGTGCCGTCCCAGCGGGCGGTGGTCGGTGCGGCGATCGTGGCGATCGGCGCGCCGACCGCGATGCCGGCGAAGGCGCCGATCGTCATGACGTTCGAGACCGCGGTCGCCGAGTTCACCGAGGTGGCGAGGAACGAGACATCCGCGCCGGATGCCGCCATGGAGCCGGCTCCCGTCGCCGACACGGCCGAGGTGACCTCGGCGTGGGCGATGCCGACCGCGAGGCTCGCGAGCGCCACGGCCGCCGTGAGCACCCGTGCCTCGGCGGTGCCGTGCGCGTCGGCCGACACCTCGACGAGGCCCGCGCCCGTGATGGCGCCGTTCATGCTGGCGCGCACCTCGTTGTCGACGTCGGCGAGGGCGATCATGGCCTTGAGGTCGATGAGCCCGCCCGAGACCGCGTCGACGATGCTCTTGGCGAGGTTGCCGTCGCCGTGGGTCTTCGCGGTCACGCGGATGGTGCCGGTCGAGGAGAGCGTGCCGCTCGAGACGAGTGCCCGGATCCACGCGTCGCCGGTGATCTCGGTGCTGGCCCACGCGCCGCTGATGCCGATGAGGGCGATGGCGCCCATGAACGTGTCGGCGGTGGCGCGGTTCTCGGCGTCGGCCTCGACGGTGAGGCCCGAGGCGCCGAGCACGTTGCCGGCGATCTCGGCGAGGGTGTGGCCCGAGAGCACCGCGAACACGACCTGGATCTGCACGCTGACGCCGCCACCGCCGCCGCCCGGCGCGACGACGGCCGCCTCGTTGTCGGCGGTGGCGCGCACGGTGACCGCGCCGGTCGTCGTGGTGGCCCCGCGGAGCACGGCCTCGAGGTTCCGCGACGAGTTCGCCCGGGCGACGGTCGCGCCGAGCGCGAATGCCCCGATCGTGACGTTGAGGGTCTTCACCGTGACGTGACGATCGCCGTCGGCGGTGATCGAGACGCCACCGCTGCCGATGGTGCCGACGGGGGCCGCCGAGGCGGCCGCGATGCCCGAGAGGTCGACGAAGGTGATGACGCCGCCGATGCCGATCGCGCCGCCCGCGAGCGAGATGGCGAGGGCGTCGATCGTGACGTTGTCGGTGACCTTCGCGATGTAGCGGCCGACGGTGCCGGCGCCGCCCACGGCGACCGTTCCGGTGAGGGTCTCCGCCCGGTTGTCGCCGGCCACGCTCACGTAGGCGATCGCGAAGCCGACCGCTCCGGCGCCGACTGCCACGCCGATCGAGTAGACGTTGAGCGTGCGGTTCGCGCTCGACTCCACGAGGATGCCGAGTCCGGCCCGTCGCAGCTCCGCTCCGCCCTCGATGTGCGCCCGCTGGGTGCCCGTGTCCTTGATCACGGCGACCTGGCCGCCGATGCCGACGAAGCCGCCGCCGGCCGCGAGGCCGAAGGCCAGCGAGTCCTCGACCATGATCGCGCGAACGCTGATCTCGTCGGACCCGCCGCCGCCGGCCGTGATGACCGCCGTCGAGCCGATCGAGGCATCCGTGCGGCTCCTGATGTTGAGCACGAGCACCGAGCCGCCGCCGCCGACGAAGCCGCCGCCGATGGCGCCCGCGATGCCGAGCACCTGCAGGTCGTCGATCGCCCAGACGCGCACCGAGTGGCCCGCCGTCACGAGTCCGTCGATGCTCGCCGTGGTGCCGTCGCTCGGCGGGGTGCCGAGGGCGCTCGCGGTGAGGCCGTTCGTCGGTGCTGCCCCGGCGATGCCCGAGGAGGCGCCGGCCATGGCGGCCGAGACGCGGTCGTTCGTCTTCTCCTCGCCGTCGACCATGACCCACTCGCTGGGCGTGGCCTCGGGGTTCGCGCCGACGGTCGTGGCGTGCACCTTCGCGCGGTACTTGTGGCCGTTGAAGGTCACGTACGAGTTCGCGTCGTCCATGTCGTAGGAGGTCGCGGCGTTCCACGCGGCGTACGTGCGGGTGCTGGTGGTGCCGCCGAGGGCGTCCTTGTAGCCGCCGTCGCCCTTCGCGATGTCGTCGGCCTCGTCGGTGTTGTCCTTGGCGGTGGGCGCGGCATCCGTCTCGCCCTGCCACTGGCCGTCGGTGCCCGGCGTGCTCGTCGCGTGCTCCTGCGTCGCCGCCCAGCGCTTGCCGCCGTAGGTGACCACGTCGCCCTTGCGGTAGAAGAGGTTCACGTCGCCCGCGGTGGCGGCCGAGAACTCGCCGCGGAACGGTCCGCCATCGGCCTCGTGGTAGGTGCCCGACTGCTGCGTGCCGATGGCCCAGATCGAGAGCGAGATCGCGAGACCCACCGCGCCGCCGGCGATGCTCACGGCGATCGAGCTCACGTCCTTGATCGAGAGGGCGAAGACCTCGACGTCGTCGTTGGCCTTCACGGTCGCGCCCGAGCCGATCGAGGCCTGCACGCTCGTGTCGGCGATGCCGATGTCGATGCCGCCGGCGACGCCGACGAAGCCGCCGGCCGCGCCGCCCGCGATGGTGAGCGACTTGAAGCGGTCGACCGCCGAGACGTTGACGCTCTGCGATGCGGATGCCCCGGCCGAGAGGTTCACCAGCGAGCCGCCGCCGATGAACGCCTTCACGATCACGTGGAGGAGGGTGACCGCGATGCCGCCGGCGACGCCGACGAAGCCGCCGCCGATCGCGGGCACGAGGCCGAAGATGTCCTCGGAGGAGTAGGCCTGCACGGCGACGCCGTGGAACGGTGCGCCCGCACCGTAACGGCCGAAGCCGTTGCCGACGATCGTGCCGCTGTAGACGTCGGGCAGCCCGGTGCCGGTGGCGAGGGCGTCGACGACGGAGCCGGCACCGAGGAACGCCTGGGTGTTCTTGTCGAGGAGGGCGATGCCCACCGCTGCGCCGACGCCGACGAGGCCGCCCGCGAGTGCGGCGGTGATCAGGATCGCCTTGCTGTCGTCGCCCGCCAGCACGAGCACGTTGTTGCCGGCCTTCAGCGTGGCGCCGCCGGTGGTGCAGGCGACCCCGTCGCCGGCCGGGTCACCGGTGCACGCGAAGGTGCGGGTGTTGAGGATCGACACGGCGAGCGTCGCGGCGACGCCCACGGTGCCGCCGCCCGCGCCGACCACGACCGAGACGACGGCGTCCGTGGCGGTGGCGATGATCGCGATGTCGTTCCGGGCCCGCACGATCGCGCCGTTGCCGACGTGCGCGCGGGTGTTGAGGTTGACGACCCGCACGCCGATGGGGATCGCGACGCCCGCGGTGCCGGCGATCGAGAGAGCCCCGGCGATGCCGAGGTGGTAGAACTGGCTGGCCGTGGCGACCCGCACCGACTGGGCGGCGTTGGAGCCGACGGCGACGTCGGTGCAGCCGGCGTTGCAGTTGATCTTGGCGTTCGCGCCGATCCAGGCGTAGGTGTGGATGTCGTCGACGTTCACGGCGCCGGCCAGGTTCACGGCGGCGGTGCCGGCGACGCCGGCCGAGATGCCGACCACGGCGATGTCGTCGCTGCTGTTCGCGGTGACCGCGACCCCGCGGAACGTGTCGGTGCCGGCGGTGATGAGCCGGGGGCCGTAGGCGGCCGCGTCGCCGCCGGGGGTGACGCCGCTCTTGACGATGCTGTGGCTGCGGCCCGACGTGGAGGTGACGTTCAGGCCGGTGAGGATCACGCCGCCCTTGTCCTCGGGCTTGTTGCGCAGCTTCAGCTGGTTCGGGCCGAGGCCGGTGGTCTCGGCATAATAGGTGGCGCCGTCGATGAGTCCGCCGATCGGCACGCCGCCGCCGGAGCTGTAGACGATGGTGTCGCCGTCGGCGAAGCCGTGGTCGTAGGGCAGGGTGATCAGGCTGCCGCCGGTGACCGCGCCGCCCTTCAGCGGGTTGAACCGCAGCGACTCGTCCTGGCGCACGCCGGCCTGGTCGGTCGGGATGAGCCGGTGGCTCTCGCCCGTGCCGCCCGACACGTTGATCGCGGCATCCGACAGGTCCTGCACCTTGTGGAGCTTGACCCGGAACGCGTCGATGACCTCGACGTAGTAGACCTGCTGCGGGGTGACCTCGTCGCCGGGGGTGTCGCTCAGGCCGGCGATGTTCGCGCCGTAGCCCGAGTCGTAGATGACCTCGTCGCCGTTCTGGAAGCCGTGGGCGAAGCCGAGGTTGATGACGTCGCCGCCCTCGAGGGCGATGGAGGCGTCGAAGCGGGTGTCCTGCGTGGTCACCGTGTAGCCGCCGGTCGCGACGGTGAGCGGGGTGCCGTTGCCGAGCCCCACCACGACCGAGAACGCGCCGAGGTAGGCCCGGGTGTGCTTCGTGACGACGGGAACACCGACCGCCGCACCGACCGCCGCCGTGCCGCCGCCCGAGATGTTGCCGGCGATGACGTTGAGGCGCAGGCGGTCGTCGGCCGACACGCGCACGCTGCCCGACACCTGCAGGTCGGCGCGGTCCGCGGCCGAGGTGCCGTCCTGCACGTAGGCCGTGGTGTCGACCGTGATGACCGAGACGCCGGCGTTCACGTTGACCGCGGCGGTGCCGCCGAAGCCGCCACCGACCGAGAGCGAGTCGATGCCCTCGGTGGAGCGCGCGTCGACCGTGAGGTTGCCGCTCGCCCGCACGACCGAGCCCCTGCCGATCCACGCCTCGGTGGTCTTGTGGAGGACCTCCACGTCGACGCCCGCGCCGACGCCGGCGGTGCCGCCGTAGGTGAGCTGGCCCGCGAGCGAGAGGGTCGTCGTGTCGTCGGTCGCGAGCACCGCGACGTTCGTCGTCGGCTGGCTGGCGCTGCCGAGCAGGCTCGCCCTCGTGACATCCGTCGTCGTGTTCACGACGACCGAGCCCGCGACCCCCGCGGTGCCGCCGCCCGAGCCGCCCACCGCGATGAGGAGGAGGTCGCTCGACTGCGTCGCCGCGATGGTGAGGCCGGCGCCACCCGCCTGGATGTCCGCGCCCGCGGCGACCTGCGCCTCGACGACGGACCCGCGAACGACGACGACTGCGGATGCCCCCACGCCCGCCGAGCCGCCGCCGATCGCGAGGTTTCCAGCGGCCACGTCGGCGTCGGCGTCGCGGCTGGCAGTGATGGTGACCGCGCCGAGTGCGTGCACGTCGGTCGCGGCGCCGATGTGCGCGCGCACCTTCGGGCTCGATCCGCCCTGGTTGACGACGAAGACGATGACCGCGCCGGTGACGGCGACGGAGTTCAGGCTGACGCCGCCCGCGATCGCCAGCAGGAACCAGTCCTCGGTCGCGCCGGCGTCGACGGTGACGGAGCCGCCGGTGCGCACGTCGGCCGAGTCTCCGATGAAGGCCAGCACGTTGGAGTTCGCGACGACGACGATCACGGTGATGCCGACGCTCGCGGAGCTCTGGCTGAGCGAGAGCGTGCCGCCGACGTCGTCGACGGTGAGGCTGTCCTCGGCCCGTACGGTGACGGTCTGGCCCGCGCCCCCGACGACGCCGGCCTGGTTGACCTGGGCGCCGGTGCCGATCCACGCCTGCGTGTCGAAGTCGAAGATCTCGATGATGAAGGCGCCCGAGACCGCCGCGCCGCCCGAGCTGGCGCCGCCGGCGATCGCGACCGAGGTGAGCTTCAGCCAGTCGATCTTGCCGTCGAGCGGCGCCGGCACCTCGGGCACGAGCGAGAGCAGCGTCGAGGTGGCGGTGACGGCGATCGCGCCCGAGGCGTCGGCCGTCGTGACGTTGCCGGCTCCGGTCGCCGAGTCGATCGCGGCCTTCGTCGTGACCTCGAGGTAGTTGACCGAGAAGGCCGCGCCGATCGCGGCGTCGTTGCCGGTCGAGAGCGCCCCGGCGATGGCGAGGTTCTGCAGGCCCATAAGCTGGGCCGCGCCCACCGTGATGCCGCCGGCCGGCGCGTCGAGGTCGGCGCCCTGGCCGACGAGCGCCTCGGTGGTGAGCAGGAGGATCTGGACGGCGGCGCTGCCCGCGAACGAGGTCGACTTGCCGCCGCCGGCTGCGAAGCCCCACACCACGAAGTCGTTGCGTTGCGGCACCCCGCCGACGCTCGGGGTCGTGGCCTCGACCGTGATGCCCGAGTGGCCGCTGACCCCCGCGTCGGCGCCGACCGCGGCGCGGTTCGTGAGGTCCTGCACGTTGAGGCCGATCGCCGCACCCACGCGGGTGCCGTTCGACGAGAGGTCGATGGCCGAGCCCATCGCGAGGGCCTTCGCGTTGGCCCAGAGCGTCGAGCGCACCACGACGGCCCCGGTCGTCGCGGTCACGTCGACGTTCGCGGCGATGCGCGCAGTGCTCGTGGCGACGACCCAGTTCACGGCCACGGCCGCGGCGACGGCGGTCGTGCCGCTGCCGGTGCCCGACTGGCTCGACGACTGGCTGCTCGCGCCCGTGGCGCCGTTCGAGCCGTTCGTGCCGCCGTTCGACGACGGCATCGCGGCGGTGCTCGACGAGGTGCCCTGCGTGTTGGGGTTCGAGCCGTTGACCTGCTCGTTCGACTTCTGGTCGCCGTTGGAGTCGGACTCGTCGGCGCCCTTCGCGCTCGCGACGGCCTTGGCCTCCGACCGGATCTCCGAGATCGCCAGCGCGTTCACGGCGCTGCCGGTGGTGTTCCGTGCGACCTCGGCGAGCGTGGCCCAGTCGACGACGGCGTTGATCGAGAGGTCGGCGCCGACCGCGGTGCTCTTGCCCGCGGCATCCGCGTTGCCCTCGGTGACGATGTGCGTGAGGTGCGTCGCCCGCACCGTGACGACGCCGGTGCCGACGTAGGCGGTGCCCGAGGTGCCGAGCCGTGCGGTGACCCGGTCGCCGACGCTCACGACGAGCGCGACCACCGGGGTGACCGCGGTGCCGCCCTCGGTGCCGCCCTCGGCCGTCGTGATCATCTCGCGGAAGCCGAGCGCGTCGATCGTCAGTGCGGAGCCGCCGGTCAGGGTCGAGCCGTTCTGGGCCTCGGCGCGCACGTCGCTGCCGTCGATGACCTGCAGGGCGACGGATGCCCCGACGCCGGTCGCCGAGCCGACCTCCGCCTTGCCCGAGGCCGATGCCGCATCGCGCTCGTTGCTCTGCGCCGAGATGGCGACCGCGCCGCTCGTGAGCGTGGCGGAGGCTCCCGGCTGGAGGAGCGCCTCGGTCGTGTTGTCGAGGATGTTGATGGCGAGGGCTCCGGCGACGCCGACGCTCGTCGACTTGCTCGCGCCGGCCCGTGCGGTCGCGGTGACCTCGTGCTCCCACAGCCGGAACAGCTGGTCGGTGCTCGGGCTCCCCGGGAAGTGGTCGCCGTCGGTGACGGTGACGCCGGCCTGCAGGATCCACTCGTGCGATCCGTTCCGCTTGTAGAAGCCGGGCGCCTTGGAGCCGTCCTGCTCGGTCAGGCGGAACCAGTCGCCCTCTGCGGTCTCGTCCTTCGGCAGCTCCGACTTCTCGTTGACGACGTCGGCGGTGATCCACACCCACGTGGTGCCGTTGTACTTCCACACGCTCTGGGCGGGCTTGCCGTCGCGGGCGGTGGTGAGGAGGAAGTAGTCGCCGCTCGCGGGCGAGCCGGGCAGTGCGGCACCGCTCGCGATGGTGGTGTCGGTGTCGATGGCCCAGTTCGAGCCGTCGAACTTGTAGATGCCGTCGTTCCCGCCGGTGCCGCCGTTGGTCCTCACGTACGCGAGGTCGTCCTTCGACGGGCCGGGCAGCTCCTTGCCCTCGTCGACGATCTTCCACTCGGTGCCGGTCCAGCGGCGGATGACGTCGTTCGCGTCGCCGCCCGCGAGCCCCGCCGTGAGCACGAGTCCCGTGCCCGTGATGGTCGCGGTGCCGGTGACGGCCCGGTTGACGATGCCCACGGAGTTGACGGCGACGCCGGCGCCGATGCCGACCGAGCCGTCGGTGGCCGAGTCGCCCTTGGCGTTCGCCGAGACATCCGTGTTCGCGAGCGACTTCAGCGTGACCACGCCACCCGACGCGATCACCACGCCGTTGCCGAACCAGGCGCGCGAGGTGGTGACGACCACGTTGATCGCGATGGCGCCGGCGATCGAGAGCGAGTTGCCGCCGTCCTCGTTCGACGCGGCCTTCGGCGTCGACGACGACTGAGTCTGCCCGCCGTTCGTGTTGCGCGACTGGTTCGCGTTGCCCAGGTTCGCGTCGGCCTTCTGGTTGACGTCCTTGCCGCCGCCGTCCTTGCCCTCCGACGGCGAGGCGCCCTTCGCGGATGCCTCGGCAAGCGTCGTGGCCTCGACGGCCTGCGTGGCGCCGAACGTGACGGCACCGGTGGCGGTGATGCTGCGAGCACTGCCCGAGTCGACGACGACGCTGTCGAGGACGGCGAGTGCGAGCGAGACACCGATGCCGGCGGTGGACCCCGCCTGGGTGTCGCCCTTGGCGGTGGTGCCGGCCTTCACACCCTGGGTGGCCTGGGCGGTGACGCTCGAGGCCGTGAGTGCGGTGGTGCTGCCGCCCAGCGATGCGCTGGTGCGGATGGTGGCCAGCGTGATCGCGATGGCCGGGACGACGGTGACCGATCCGGATGCTCCGCCGGCTTCCGCTTCCGTGGTGAGGGTCAGGTCCTCGGTCGCGGTGATGGTGAGGGCGCCGGCGCCGGTGAGCGGCGGGCCGCGGGTGGGATCGAGCACCTGGTCGATGCCCGCGTACACCCGGTGGGTGACGAGGTTGAGCGCGAACGCGGCGCCGATGCCGACGGTGCCGGTGCCCGACTGGGTCGCCTTGCCCGACGCCTTGTCGACGGTCTTCGACTGGGCGATGAGCGTGACGGCCCCGCCGCCGGTGACGACCACGCCGGGCGTGGGGCTCGGCGCCGATCCCGGGGCTTGGCTGCCGTGGATGACGCCCAGCGTGGTGGCGTCGACCAGGTTGAGCGCGAATGCGCCGGCGATCCCCAGCGTGCCCGACCCGTCGGTCGCGCCGGCCTTGGCGATCGCCTGGAAGGTGTGGGTCGTGTCGGATGCCACCGGCTTCACGGTCGCGCTGAGCGTGAGGCCGTTCGCGGTGAGCGCCGCGCCGACCCCGGTGCTCGCCTCGTTGCGGAGGGTGACGCGGTTCACGGCGAGGCCGGCGCCGACGCCGACCGAGGTGGCGCCGGTGGACGAGCCGTCGGCCGTGGCCGAGGCATCCGTGTTGTTGCGAGTCGTGAACGACGCCGGGCCGGTGGCCACGAGCACGACGCCGTCGCCGAGGCGGGCGGTCGTGGTCGAGTCGACGAGGTTGAAGGCGATGGCCGCGGCGACGGTGACGGCCGTGCCGTCCTCGTTCTTCGCGGCCGGGGTGCTCGACGCGCCACCGCCCGAGGAGCGGCTCGACGCGTTGCCGAGCTTGGCGTCGGACTTCTGGTTCGCGTTCTTCCCGGTGGAGTCGCTGTTCTCGTCGGGTGCGGCCGCGGCGCTGGCCGTCGCACTCGTAGCGGTGGTCGAGACGCCGTCCGCGGCCATGCTCACCGCGCCGCCCGACGTGAGGTTGCGGAGGATCGACGAGTCGGCCTCGTGGTCGGCCGAGGTGAGCGCGAACGAGATCGTGGCGGCGAGGCTCGACCCGCTGCCCGCGGTCGTCGCACCCGTGGCGGTCGTGGTGGCCTTCGCCGTCTGGTCGGCCTTCGCGGTGACGGCGCCCGACGTGGTCAGCGCGGGGCCGGCGAGGATCGAGGCGACGGTGCGCACGTTCGAGATGGCGATGCTCGCGACGCCCGTGAGCGAGGCCGTCGAACCGCCGCCCGCGCCCCCCTGGGTCTCGGTGGTGGTGTCGTCGAGGCCGGTCGCGAGGATGTTCAGCGCCTTCACGCCGGTGATGGCGGATGCCGCGGCGAGCCCGGCCCGCACGCCCACGTTGATGATGCTGATGGCCACTGAGGCGCCGACGCCGACGGAGCCGCCGTCCTGCTTCGAGGTGGCCTTCGCGGCGTTCTTGTGCGAGCCCCGGGCGGTGAGCGCGAGGTTCGCGTTGTTCACGGAGTTGCCGGCGCCGCGCACCTCTGCGACGGTGTCGCCGGTCACGGAGTTGAACGCGAGCGAGCCGGCGATGCCGACGCTGCCGCTGTTCTTGCGGCCTGAGATCGACGTGGCGGCGAAGCTCGAGTCGCCGGTGGCCGGCCCCCGCGCCTCGACGGCGACGCTCGCAGCCTGGAGGGCCGCGCCCGCGCCGATGAACGCGGCGGTGGCGACGTCGATGACGTTGATGGCAACGCCGATGGCGAGGCCGAAGCCGTTGCTGCCCTGGGTGGTGCCGTCGGCGGTGCCGGCGTCGGCGGTCGTGGCGACGGTGTTCTTCGCGGTCGCCTTCACGCTCTGCGCGCCGGTCGTCGTCACCTTGGCGCCGGTGATGTGGGCCTTCGTGTCGGTGTTCAGCACGGCGACCGAGAGGGCGCCCGCGATGTCGATGCTGCCGTCCGAGGTGGAGGACTGCCCGTTGCCGCGGCCGGGCGAGTTCGCCGACTGGTTGTTCTGGGTCGCGCCGCCCTTGCCGGCCTTCG
The DNA here is from genome assembly GCF_031456545.1 of Agromyces sp. 3263. Lineage (NCBI taxonomy): Bacteria > Bacillati > Actinomycetota > Actinomycetes > Micrococcales > Microbacteriaceae > Agromyces > Agromyces sp. 3263. The sequence goes on along the minus strand of NZ_JAVDUV010000001.1, from coordinate 2,541,498 downwards.
AGGTGGCCGTGACGGATGCCTCCTGCTCGGCGAGGATCGCGAGCGAGGCGGCCGTGGTCGGGGTGGCGCTCGTCGAGGTGATGCCGGCCTCGGTCGTCTGGTCGAGGTGCACGATGGCGACGCCGGCTCCGGCGGTGGCCTCCTTGGCGTCGCCGACGCCGGTGAGGGTCGCGTGGTTCGACGCGGTGATCCCGAGGCCGCCGGTGACGGCGAGGCGCGCGGTCCCGGTGACGAGGCTCTTCGACGTGGCGGTGACGCTGACGACCGCGACGGCGGCGTCAAAGCTCGCCGAGCTGCCGTCGGCGCCGGCACTGCCCTCGTCCTTGCTCGCGTCGGCCTGCGGGGTGGCCCCCGCGTCGACCGTCGAGGTCGCGGTCAGTGCGACGTCGCCGCCCGCGGTCACGACCGAGGCGCCGCCGACCGTGACGGTCGCGTCGGAGAAGACGATGGCGGCGTCGCCGTACTGCTTGTTCAGCGTGAAGGGGCCGACGATCGAGTCGGCGGTCATGGTCACGTCGCCGGTCGCGGTGATCGTCGCCGCGCCGCGCAGTTCGATGGTCGCGCTCGAGTTCACGATCGCCGCGTAGGCGGTGGCGGCCGTGGCATCCGGGATCACGGTCGCGTCGGCGTCGAGCACGACGTCGTGGCCGGTGATGGATCCGCCGTCGATCACGATCGACACGTCGGCGTCGTGGTCGAGGCATCCGATGATCGAGAAGTCGTCGAAGTCGGTGCAGTCGGCCGCGTTCAGTCCCTCGGTGGTCGTCTCGGCCGCCGTCAACGTGACGTCGCCCGTCGTCGAGATCGCGCCGGTGAGGGTGATCTGCTCGACGTTGATGACGAGGTTCGCGCCGGCGAGGGCGATGGTGCCGAGGATGGTGATGGTGTCGTGCCCGTCGCCGCCGTTGATCGTGAGCGAGACGGTGGGGCCGGTGAAGTCGGTCTGCTCGAACGAGCCGTTGGTGCTGCGCAGTCGCAGCCCGCCGACGATCGACTCGAGCACGGCCTGGTCGTCGTTGCCGCTCAGCGTGAAGACGACGTCGGTCGCCGTGCCCACGTTCGTGATGGGCTCGATGTGCGAGTAGACGACCGTCGTCGCGCCGAGGTGCAGGATGCCCGACGATCCGTCGGCCGGCAGCGAGAGCAGCGATCCGGCGCCGACCGTGACGAGCGTGTCGAAGCCGTCGGCCCCGTCGAACACGACCGTGATGGCCGCGTCGGCCGCGCGGCGGTCGAGGGTGAGCACGTCGTCGCCGGCGGAGCCGATGATGCGGATCTCGGTGATGCCGGCGAGCGAGCGGGTCTCGTCGCCGAAGGTCACGGTGCCGTCGGCGTTGAACACGAGGGTGTCGGCGGTGCCGTCCATCGTGAGCTGCCAGACGGCCGGCATCGGGGGGCCGGATGCCTCGGGCGCGGCGCCTCCGGCGGTGCCGGTCGCTCCGGGGCCGG